>JBQCJR010000948.1:0-6273 GCA_051952595.1 Kofleriaceae bacterium | reverse complement strand
CGAGCGCGTCGTCCTCGTCGTCATGCGGCGCCCCATGAAGCGCGCGACGCCGCGATCGATCGCTGCGCTGGCTCGAGTGAACAGGTTCGTCACGGGTCCTCGGTCGAACTTACCAGGCACTCCACGTGTGTGCCGAACTGCAGGCGTTTGAATGAGAATCGCGCTATCACGTCGGTCATGTCGATGCGGCGCGCTCTGGTCGTGGCAGTGCTCGCAACGCCGGCTGCGGCGTCCGCCGATACGTTCGGTGGGTTCTCCGGCGTCGATCGGCCGTACCTGGTCAATCAGGACAAGGTGTGCGCCCCGCTCAAGGTGTCCGGTGGCAGCGCAGCTGGCGCTCCGGCCTGCGAGAAGGCCGCGGCCGACGTGGTCGCACGGCTCTCGATGAAGGCGCCGATCCCGCAGACCGGGCCCAAGGCGGCGTTCGCGGCGAGCGCCGCGGGCCGGACGCTGACGATCGTCCGCAAGCAGAGCGGCGCGACGGTCGTCACCTGGGAGGCGATCGACGCGATCGCGCGCGTCGTCGACGTCTACGCGAGCCAGTACGAGGACCGGATCGCCGTGGCGTACATCACCCGGCGCGCCGGCAAGGAGATCACCGACGTGGTCGGGTTCGATCTCGGGCAGGGCGCGTCGACCGTCCGGCCGGCGCCCGGTGATCCGAAGCCTTCCCAGGACCCGCCCGAGGCCACCCCGACCCCGGTGGATCCGAAGGTCACCGCCGCGGTGACCGCCGCGCGCAAGGCGCCGAAGGCCCGCGCGATCGGCGCGTGGCAGGCCGTGCTCGCGCTCGACGCCGGCCATCCCGAGGCGCTGTATCGGATCGCCACCGCGCAGCTCGCCGCCAAGCAGCGCGCCGACGCGCTCGCGACGATCGAGCGGCTCGGCGGCTCGACGCACGCCGAGGCGATCGAGTGGCGGATCGAGGCGCGGTTCGATGGCGCGTTCGCCGCGCTGCGCGCCGATCCGAAGTTCCGCGCCGCGGTCGGCCTCGATCGAAAGGGCAGCTCGGCGTACGAGCGGCTGATGGGGTTCGGCGGGCAGTGGGAGCAGACCGGCACCGCGTGCGACAAGCCCGAGGTGCGACTCACCGCGTCGCGCGATCGGTCGTTCAAGCTGCGGGTCAAGACCTCCTGTCAGGGCAGCGTGTACGACACGCCGTTCAAGGGCACCTGGCGGCTCGACGGAGATCGCGTGGTGCTCGGCCTGCCCAACCAGGGCAAGGTCACCAAGGAAGACGAGGCCGGCTGCGTGTTCGAGGCGAGCGGCGACGAGGACGCGCTGCGCTGCACCATCGGCCGCGACCTCGAGTTCTCCGTGCTCCCGGCCCGAAGGTAAGATGCCTCACGCTTGAACGTGGCCGCGAGGCTCGGCAACTAAGCCTACCGAGCCTATGCTCCCACGGGTGAAGCGCGACACGACCGGCACGCTCGCCGCGCTCGGTCCAGCCGACGAGGCCGATCTGATCGAGCGCTGCCGCGGCGCCGATCGCGCAGCGCACGACGAGCTGTACCACCGGTTCCGCCGCCAGGTCGCCGGCAACCTGTACCGCGTGCTCGGAGATCGCACGGATCTCGACGATCTGGTGCAGGAGGTCTTCGTGATCGCGTTCCGCGGCCTCGATCGATTCCGCGGCGACGCGCGGCTCTCGACCTGGCTGTACCGGATCTGCGTCAACGTCGCGCTCGGCCGGATCCGCACCCGCAAGCGCCGGCCACCCCCGATCGGCGTGGCCGATCTCGACGCGACCTCGCCGGACCCGAGCCTGACCGAGCGCCCCGAGCAGCCGGATCGCACCCTCGAGCGGCGCCAGGAGCAGGAGCGGGTGTACAAGGCGCTCGAGCAGCTCGCGCCGAAGAAGCGGATCGTGCTGTACCTGCACGAGATCGAGGGGCTCGATCTCAAGGAGATCGCGTATCTCGTCGACTCCAATCCGGTGACCGTGCGGACGCGGCTGTTCTACGCGCGGCGCGAGTTCTACAAGCTGATCGCCGGCGAGGACGCGCCGGGACCGGCCACCGACGAGGAGGCGCCGTGACCGGGCTGTGGTCGCGCCACGTCGCGCCGCATCGCTGGGCCGATGCGTGGGCCGGTCGCGTCGAGGAGGCCGAGCGCGCCGATATGGAGCGCCACGCCGAGAAGTGTCCGCGGTGCGCGCGGGCCCGCGCGCGGATCCACCGGGCGAGCGATAGCTTCGCGGCGATCCGAACCCAGTCGTCGCCGGACCTGCCGTGGGACTCGGTGCGCGCCCGCGTGCACTGGTCGGTGTCGACCGAGCGTCGCCAGACCGGGCAACACCGCCGGCAGTCGCGCCGCCGGCCGCTCGGCTGGGCCGCGCTCGCGCTCGCCGGTGCCGGCGCGGTGGCCGCCGCCGTCGCGATCGATCCGCTGCGGCTGTGGTCGGGCGAGCCCGCCGCCGTTGGACCCGCGCCCGCCGCCCAGGTCGTGCCCGCGCCGCCCGTCGCGCCCGCCGCGCTCGCCGGCCTCGTGAACCGCGCGACCGGCGAGGTGATGATCGACGGCGTCCGTCCGCGCGATCTGTTCGCGCGCCGGCTCGGCGCCGGCACGGTGATCGCCACCGGCGACGGCCGCGTCGATGTCCAGTTCGGCCAGGCCAGCGCGTTCGCGCTCGGCGCGCGCTCGATGGTCGAGCTGCGCGCGTTCGATGCGTCGACGATCGAGCTGGTCGTCGAGGGCACGATCGACGTCGAGGTCGCCCCGCGGCACGGCGACCAGCGGTTCCTGGTGCGCGCCGGCGAGCGGATCATCGAGGTCCGCGGCACGCAGTTCCGGGTCCGCCACGACGCCCGCTCGACGTCGGTCGCCTGTCGCCACGGCCTGGTCGTGGTACGCGACGCGCGCGGCCGCGCCGAGGTCGGCGCCGCCCGCGGGATCGAGATCGCGGAGGATCGCGAGGTCTCGGCCGATCGCGTGGTGCCGCTGTCGGTCGACGAGATCACCTCGCTCGTCGACGCCACGCCGATGAAGCTGCCGGTGTGGAACCTCGACGCGTTGCTCGAGGGCTCGGCGCCGCTCGAGCTCGCGACCGCCGGGCGGCGCGAGGTCCGCGTCGATGGCGTCGAGCTCGGGCTGGCGCCGATGCGCGTGCGCGTGATGCCCGGCCGCCACACCGTCGAGGCCACCGACAGCGCCGGGCGATTCCGGCGCGCCGGCTGGATCGATGTCGCCGCGCCCACCGGCGCCGAGGCCACGCCCGCGCGCCTCGAGATCCCCGCCGAGCCGCCGCGCACGCGCGACGCCACCGAGCGCCGCCGCCAGCTCCAGGCCGGCATCGATCGCGCGCGCCTCGGCCGGTGCACGCGCTCGATCGCGAAGGCCGGCCTGACCGGCACGTACGTGCATATCGAGCTCGCCGTCGACGCCGGCGGCGCCGTCGGGTTCCTCAACGTGATCGATACCGACCTGCCGTCCGCCACCGCGCGCTGCGTGCGCGACGTACTCGCCGACGTGCGGTTCAGGCCCGGCGCCTCGGCGACCTGGCGCGAGCGGATCGACCTGTAGCGGCATCGGTTCGACACCTGCTACGAGTCTCGCCATGGAGGGAGAGGCAGCCGCGCGATGCGGCGCACCGCGAGTTGATCGCGCTTCAGACCTCGGGCGACTCGTCCCCGAAAGTCCAGCGACGAGCCAAGGCACTCATCCAGGAGCACGCCGACGCATGGAGCGATGGGCTGATCTCGCGGCTCTCGCTCGACGTGCGTTTCCTCGGCGGTTTCGTGGATACGTTCGTGGTGCCGAGTAATGTGCCCGCCCTGCGCGCCAGGGCCTACGATGCGTTTCTCGCGTTGTTCCAGCACCCCCTGTTTCGCTTCGCGCGCCACGCCGAGGTGGGGTTGTTCGGCGTGCCCGACGAGACCGGCGACCAGAACGGCGTCTATGCGAGCTACGACCTGAGCGACTTCTTCCAGCCCATGGAGGAGGCGTTCGACGAGCATCCGGCGCCGTTTCGGTCGATCGCCGTGGGCTTCCCGCAGCGCGCGCGCTGGCGCCCGAAGTGCGCGGCCGGGAAGAGTCCGCGGTTTCAATTTGCGACGGCCGCGGTCACGCTGCCGCCGGTCGAGGTGCTGGCTCGGATCGAGCGGCTGAGCCTGCGCTGCCGCGTCGACAACGCGTACGCGCTCGCCAAACTGGCGCCGCAGCTGGTCGAGCTCGAGCTGCTCCCGTCGGAGCCCTCCGAGGTACTGGACGCGTTGCGCGACGTGACCTCGCAGCATTGGCCGCGGCTCGAAGCGTTGTCCGTCGGTCGCGCCTGCTTTGACAACTGGGGGGACCAGCGCACCTGGCAGATCGACGCCTGCCCGCTGCGCTCCTTGCTCGAGCAGACGAGCGCTCCGCAGCTGCGCCGTCTGACGCTCCACGGCTGTGATTCCATGGATCAGGTCAGCGCGGCCCTCGACGGACAGTGTTCCTTTGCGCGATCGGGTCGCGCCTGCACCTTCTCGTGGGGCTGAGGTTCCTCGCGGTTCGCTAGAACTGGATCCCGAGGGTCACGCGCGCCGCGCGGTACTCGCCGCAGCTGAGCTGCGCGGGCGCTGTGCGCGCGAGGTCGTCGGCGGGCAGATACGAGACCGGCTGCGGCATCTCTCTCTCGCCGATCCGGAGATCCGCGCCGATCGTCAGGCCGCCGCTCGCCCGGTATTCGAGCCCGAGGTCGCCTTCGGCGTGGCCCCCGGTGATCGACTCGTAGCCGTCCGAGCGATCGATCCCGATCCCGCCGAACCAGCGCGCCGCGGGTCAGATCGACCACGATCAGCGCGGACCCGGTCCGCAGCGTGGTGGTGCCTTCGCTCGAGATCTTCGAGAGCTCCAGCTGGCCGGAGACTCGCGTCGAGAGCTCGATCCGCCCGAACAGACCAACGGCGCGGTTCGCGTCGGCATCGGCGTCGATCTCGCTCTGGATCGAGCCGATCTGGGCGCCGAGGGTGACCGGCCGCGCCGCGGCGGTCGCTGGAAGTGAGAGGAGGATCAGCCCGAGGGCAACACGCATGGGTGTGGCCCACAGCACGAGGCATGCCATTCCGTGCAACCGCGAGTCTCCCGCGGCGCGATCGGTCGATAGGCTCCGCCACGATGGGATGGACTGCCTACTACCAGATCCTGCGCGACCGGCCGCTCGAGGAGCCCGAGCTCGTGCAGCTCGTCTACTTCATCGATAGCGCCAACCGGCCGCCATGGGAGTGCGAAGGCTTTCGCCTCGCCGTGACCCGCGACCCCCGCGCCGACGGGGTGATCGGGTACGGCTGGACCAAGGTGCCCTTCGACGTCGACGAGTCCACGGATCACGAGCGGCTGTGCGAGGTGCTCACCGCGCTGCTCGGCGAGATCCCGGGCATCGAGGTGCGGCTCAGCGACGACTTCGGGGCCTTCGGCTGGGACCCCGCGCTGCGCATGTTCTCGCTGCACGACGCTCCGGGGCCGCCGCTCGTCGAGCTACCCGACGCCGATCTCTCCACGTTCGCCCCTCCGTCGGCGCTGGTGTCCTCGCCGGTGAAGCCGCTCTCGGACGAGGCGCTCGCGTTCGTCGACGAGGGCGAGGCCGACGAGGAGCTCGCCGCGCGCATGCTGATCGAGCTCTCGGAGCTACCCGACGACCATCCGGATCGCGGGTACCTGCGCGAGAACCTCGCCGGTCTGCCGGCCCGCACGCTCGCCGTCGCAGGGCTCTCGTCCTACGGCGAGATCGGGCGCAGCTACGCGGTCTGGCAGCTCGTCTGCAGGGCGATCGATCAGCTCGAGGACATCGAGCCGCTGGTCGAGCCGTTCCTCGCGCTGTGGCGCGCGCCCCGCGGGATCTACTGGTACGGCGATCTCTCGCTCTCGGAGATCGCGCGCGAGCGACTGGCGCGGTCGCCGCAGATCGAGGCGCAGCTGCTCGCCGACCTCGCGGACAGCCTCGAAGGCAGCGAGCTCGAGCTGGTGCACCGCCGCGCCGAGCACGCCGCGTTGATGCTCGGCAGGTCGGGCTCGCGCGCGGCGCAGGCCGCGCTGGTCGAGGCCACGCGCGTCCTGCGCGATCGCCCGGTGTCGTCCAACCAGCGCGCTCACACCGCGCGCGGCGTGCTCGGTGGGCTCGTGCTCGTCGGGCGCCCGCTGGTCGTCCCGTCGCTGCTGCTCGCGGTCGGCACGGATCCCGCGTTTGTGCGCCACCAGCACGAACCACTGGAGATGCTCGCCAGGCTCGCACCACACCGCGTGCATCCGCTGTTGACCGGCTACGCCGCGCTCGGCGAGCACCTCTGGGCGGTGATCCCC
>JBQCJR010000947.1:0-12753 GCA_051952595.1 Kofleriaceae bacterium | reverse complement strand
GCGCGGCTGCAGGTCGTGGTGCGCAGCTCGCCGTCGGGGGCTCAGATCGTCGTGGATGGGAAGCGGCGCGGGGTCACGCCGGCGCGGCTGGCGCTGGCGGAGGGCTCGGCGATCGTCGTGCGGCGGGCGGGGTACCGGCCGTCGACCGTGCGGGCGACGCGTGCGGGCGCGATCGATGTACGGTTGGTGCCGGTGCGGAGACCGGGCGTTCGCCCGGCGAGCACCGGAGGCGAGACGCTCGACTGATGACCCACGATCCACGCACCACGATCGGCCTGACCTCGTCGGCACCGCTGCGCGCGATGGTGCGCGAGTGCCGGTTGACGATCGTCGGGGGCGAGCTCGATGGCACGGTGCACCCGTTCGCGGCGGAGCGCATGGTGGTGGGGGCGGACCCGCGCGCCGACTTCGTGATCTCCGACCCGGCGATGTCGAAGTTCCACTGCGAGATCCGGATCTCTGACGGGCGCTCGTTCGTGCGCGACCTGAACAGCCGGAACGGAACGTTGGTCGATCGCGTACCGATCCTCGAGGCGCCGCTGCGCGATGGCGCGCTGCTGACGCTGGGGCGCACGCAGCTGCGGTTCGACATCGGCCAGCGCCAGGTCGAGATCCCGCTGTCGCAGCGGGACCGGTTCGGCCGGCTGCGCGGCGGCTCGGTGCCGATGCGCGCGGCGTACGCGTTGCTCGAGGCGGCGGCGGCGAGCCACAGCACGGTGCTGCTCCAAGGCGAGAGCGGCGCGGGCAAGGACCTGGCGGCGGAGTCGATCCACCTCGAGAGCGCGCGCAGCGAGGGGCCGTTCGTCGTTGTGGATTGCGGCGCGATCCCGCCGAACCTGCTCGAGGCGGAGCTGTTCGGCCACGAGGCGGGCGCGTTCACGGGCGCCTCGACCCAGCGGATCGGCGCGTTCGAGGCGGCGGCGGGCGGAACGCTGCTGCTCGACGAGATCGGAGAGCTCGCGCTCGACCTCCAGCCCAAGCTGCTGCGCGCGATCGATCGCCGCGAGATCCAGCGGATCGGCAGCGCGCAGCGGATCCCGGTGGACGTGCGGATCGTCGCGGCGACCAACCGCAACCTGAAGGCCGAGGTCAACGCCCGGCGGTTCCGCTCGGACCTGTACTTCCGGATCGCGGTGCTGGTGGTCACGATGCCGCCGCTGCGCGAGCGCACGTCCGACATCCCGATGCTGGTCGAGGCGATCCTCGACGAGCTGGGCGATCGCGAGTCGCCGATGGCGCGCGCGCTGCGCGGCGGCGAGCTGCTGCCGGAGCTGCTTCGCCACGCGTGGCCGGGCAACGTGCGCGAGCTGCGCAACTACATCGAGGCGTGCATCGTGCGCCAGGAGAGCGCGCTCGCCGCGGCCACGCCTTCTGCGGCCCCGACGATCGATGTCACCCAGCCGCTGCGCGCGGTGCGCGATCGCTGGATGCGCCACGTCGAGCGCCTCTACCTCGAGCAGCTGCTCGCGGCGCACGGAAACAACGTCTCGGCGGCGGCGCGCGCGGCCGGCGTGGATCGCGTCCACCTCCACCGCCTGCTCAGCCGCGCCGGTCTGCGCTGATCTCCGGGCTCCGCGGCCCGCGCCTGCTCAGCCGCGCCGGCCTGCGCTGATCGCCGCGCTTTGCTGCCAGCACCGCGCCTGCCTGCGCTACTCGCCGCGCGCTGTGCCCACCGGCGCTACCCGCCGCGCGCGCCGCGTTACTCGCTGAGCTCCGCGACCTGCGCGCGCACCTGCTCGAGTACGCCGGCGTTGCCGGTGCGCAGCGCCCACTCGGCGCCGAGCGCGGGGAAGAACGCCCAGCGCTCGGCGGCGTGATCGGCGAGCCCGGGCCAGGTCCGGCCGCCGTGCGCGGCGAACCGGGCGAGCAGCTGGTCGAGCGCGGGGCGGCCGAAGCACCCGAGGTACATCGCGAAATCCGTCGACGGATCGGTGAACAGCCCCTCGGTCCAGTCGAGCACGCCGACGAGCTCGCCGGACGCGTCGAGCAACATGTGGCCTGGGTGGAGATCGCCGTGGGTCATCGCCAGGTGGCTGGGCCAGCCCTCGGGCGCGGCGAGCCAGCGCTGCCAGCGCGCCCACAGGGCATCGCTGGGCGCGAGCGCCTCGCGGGCGACGTCGGCGGCGCGCGTGTACTGCTCGCGCACCTGGTCGGTCGAGCGCTCGGGCACGCCGGCGGCGCGCGCGTCGTCGAGCGGGATCGCCTGGAGCGCGACGAGCGTGCGCGCGAACGAGTCCACGAACACGGGCGACGGCGCGGCGGGATCGATCACGTTCCACTGCGGGGCGTGCTCGGTGATCGAGATCGCGGGCGTGCCGGCGATCCGCGGATACGCGATCACCTCGGGGGCGTGGACGCGCCAGTGCGGCACCGCGACCGGCAGGTGCGCGCGGACGAGCGCGAGCACGCGCGCCTCCACCTGCGCCGATGCGACGACATCGGGGCGGCGTGGCGTGCGCACGATCCACGGCGCGCCGGTGGCGTCGGTGGCGTGGACGACCAGGAAATCGAGCCCGGTGGAATCGAGCTTGCCGTCGGGGGCAGTGAGCTCGATCCCGTGGCGGGCGGTGGCCGCGAGCAGCTCGGCGGCGGTGGTGAGCAGAGGAGCGGCAGACGTGACATCGGATGCACGAGACATGGAACCTCCAGCGCGCGAGGCGCGGACGATGGAAAGCAGCGGACCCGCGCCGACGAATGCGACCACCGCAGGCCCCACGGGCCCGCGCGCGGACGGATCGATCAACGCAGCGAGATTCGGTGCCGCGAGGGCACCGGGCGAGCGAGCGACAGGCTCAGCTCGAGCTCAGCTCAGCGTAAACGGATCGACGCACACATGCCCGACAGCATGGCGGGCGTCGGCCAGGGGCGCAACGCGTGCGCGCGCGAAACGCGGGGGCGCCGCGCCGGCCCCCACACAGGTCGAACCACTGCTAGACCTGGCCTCTTCTCTGCACCCGTCGCGCCTCGATGCGTTCGCTCCTGCTCCTCCTCGCGCTCTCCGCCGGCTGCGCCATGCACGCCGACGTCACCGCCGATCAGCGCGCGCGATGGCCGAAATCATCAATCACCGATGCAGGTTGCGAGAGCGCACCGGATGGCTCGCGCAGCGCGTTCCGGCACGGCCGCAGCGGCTTCTTCGCCGCGCTGGGCGAGCCGCGGCACCGCGGCATCGACCTGATCGCGATGGAAGGTGACGAAAACCAGACGCTGGGTGGCAAGCTCGCATACACCGCGGCTGACAAGGATCTCGAGGACGAGATCGTCGAGCTGTTCGCGTGTGTCGATCGCTCCTGGCGATGGCTCGGCGCGAAGCGCACCAACGGCGACGGCCGGTTCGAGCTGACGCTCCAGGGCGACGCGCGGCTGCCGGTGGGCATGCGCGACCTCTACGCCCACTTGCCGGGCGACGGCAGCGGGGTGCGGTTCGTGGCGTACGTCGCGCCGGCGGGGGCGCAGCTGGTGATCACCGACGTGGACGGCACGATCACTGAATCGGAGAACGCGGTGTTCAACAGCGTGCTGTTCGGCGACGACATCGGCCACCAGCCGTTGGCGCCGCAGGTGCTGTCGGCGAGCAAGCACCAGGTGGTGTACGTCACCGCGCGCGGCGACCAGTACACCGAGCTGACCCGGCTGTGGCTGCGGGTCCACGGCTTCCCGCCGGGGCCGCTGCGGCTGGCGCGCAGCGCCGTCACGCTGCCGGGCAAGCGCACGGTGGCGTTCAAGACGGCGGCGCTCCGCGCGCTGACCGTGCCGATCGCCGCCGGGATCGGCAACCGCGCGAGCGACATCGAGGCCTATCGCAACGCGGGGCTCGCTCCGCATCAAATCTTGATCAACCTCCCGGAGTTCACGCGCGAGCTGACCGCTGCGCTCGCGGCGGGCAGGGCCACCGCGTTCGACGACTACCGCGAGCTGCTGGGGATCTTGCGCTGAGCGCGCGTGCGCGCGGCGCTTGATCGGCGGCCGCTTCGCACATACGACTGGAGCGGACGTGTTCCAGTTCGAGCCCGACGACGTCGAGCTGCTGCTCCACAGCGGGCGCCAGCTCGCCTCGGTGCGCAGCCTCGACGAGGCCGCCGTGCTGGTGTGCCGGCTCGCGCGCAAGCTGAGCCGCGCCGATGGGGTCACGTTCGTGCTGCGCGAGGGCGCGTTCGTCGCGTACGTCGAGGGCGAGGCGTTCGATCCGCTGTGGAAGGGCCGGCGGTTCCCGATCGAGGCCTGTCTCTCGGGGTGGTCGATGCTGCACCGCCAGACCGTCGCGATCGCCGACATCGAGGCGGATCCGCGGGTGCCGCTCGAGCGGCTCCGGTCGAGCTTCGTGCGCAGCGTCGCGATGGTGCCGGTCCGCCCGGCGGCGCCGGTCGCGGCGATCGGCGCGTACTGGCGGCGCACCGGCGCGCCATCGGCGCGGGCGATCGCGCTGCTCGAGGCGACGGCGAGCTACGCGGCGCTCGCGGTCTACAACGCGCGGCGGTTCGGCGCCGTGGTCGTGGCGCGCCAGGCCACGGCGCGGGCGGAGCGGGCGACCGGCGAGCTGCTCGCGTGGCTCGACGGCGAGCGCCGCGATTCGCTCGCGCCGATGCTCGCCGCGCTGCACGTCGTGAAGGCGCGTGGGAGCGATCCACGCGACGGCGACCGCGCGATCGATCGCCAGCTCGACCGGGTGGTCCGGCTGGTCGATCGCCTGCTCGACGAGCCGCCGCGACCGGCCGCCGCGCTCCGCCGCGCTCCGCTCGAGCTGGCGCAGATCGTGGCGGGCGCGCTCGACGCGACCCGCCTGCTGCTCGACGAGCGCCGCCACCGCGTGGTGGTCGCGGTCCCGAGCCGGGGCCTGGCGCTCGACGCCGACGCCGAGCGGCTGGTCCAGGCGGTCGCGAACCTGCTCGCGAACGCCGCGAAGTTCACGCCGCCCGGAGGCCGCATCGACCTGGTTGGCGAGCGCGAGGCCGGATGGGTCCGGCTGGTGGTCCGCGACAACGGCGCCGGGATCGCGCCGGAGCAGCTCGCGCGGATCCTCGCGCTCGAGGACCCGGCGCACGATCTGCCGCCGGGTGGGCTCGGCCTGGGCCTCGCGATCGTGCGTGGCATCGCCGCGCTGCACGGCGGCACGCTCTCCGCGGCGAGCGAGGGCCCGGGGCGCGGCGCGTCGTTCACGCTCGCGCTGCCGGCCTCCACGTCGGCGCCGGCGCTCCCGGCGATCCGCCCGATGCGCTTCGCGCGCGCGCTGGTGGTCGACGACGACCTCGACGCCGCGGCGGCGCTCGGCGATCAGCTCGCCGCGCTCGGCCACGAGCCGCTCGTGGTCCCGGACGTCGCGTCGGCGCGCGCGTCGCTCGAGAGCTTCACCCCGGAGCTCGCGTTCGTCGATCTCGGCCTGCCGATGCTCGATGGCTACGAGCTGGCCGTCGAGCTGCGCGCGCGCCCGCGGCTCGCGGCGATCCCGCTGATCGCGCTCGGCGGCCTGGACCGCCCGGCGGATCGCGAGCGCGCCCGCGTGGCCGGGTTCACCGAGCACCTGGTCGAGCCGCGCGATCAGGCGCAGCTGCGCGCGCTGATCGCGCGGCTGGTCGGCTGAGCCGCGCCGCGCCGCCGCAGCTTCGCGACGTTGCGGTTCATCACGCGCCGGACGAGCAGCCGGAACACCACGCCGCGCAGGCCGGTCGCGTTCGCGCCGTGCCGGGCGTAGAACGCGTCGGGATCGTCGAAGATCCCGAGGTCGCGGTGGACGCCGGTCCGCTGGATGTACGTATCGGCGCCGCGCCACTCGATCGACGGGTTCGCGAGATCGTTGGTGCCAACGGCGAACCCGAGGAACGCGCCGCGCAGCCCGGCGAACCGCGTCCGCAACCCGTCGAGGTACGCATGATCGAGGATGACGCCCTCGAGCGCGATCCACTGCCCCTCGACCAGGACCTCGGCCCAGCTGTGGAGGATCTCGTCGGGCGCGAGCCGGTAGAACAGGCCGTTCACGATGCCCTTCTGGAGCCGCTTGCCGATCGTCGCGCCGTGGAACCGGCAGGCGACGCCCACGGCGCGCAGCAGCGCCATCAGCAGCGTCGTCTTGGTGTTGCACTGGCCGAGGCCGTCCTCGAGCACCCGCGACGCCGGCAGGTCGTCCGAGGCGTTGTAGCCGAAGCGGATCTCGTCGCGCACGAAGTCGTAGATCGCGCCGATGCGGTCGGCCACGGGGAGCTCGGCCCACCGCCGTTCGCGGACGAGCGCCGCGAGCGCGGGGTGATCGAAGTCGAGCAGGCGGGTCGAAGCGAGGTAGGCAGATCTCGTCATGGCAGCAACCTGGCGACCACGCGGCGCGGGCGCTTGAACGTTGCAGTCACCGCGCGCGCGCGTCGCCCACGATCTCGACGACCGGCAGGAGCTGCGACGGGCTCAGCCCGAAGGTCGCCCGGAACGTTCGCGTCAGGTGGGCGCTATCGGCGAACCCGGCCGCCGCCGCGGCCTGCGACAGGTTCGCGCCGCGGCGGGTCGCCTCGACCGCGCGGGCGAGCCGCGCCCACAGCACGAACCGGCGGAACGGCATGCCGACCTCGCGGGTGAATCGATGCGTCAACCGGGTCGGCGAGATCGCCGCGGCGCGTGCGGCCTCGTCGAGCCGCGGGCGGCCCTCGAGGCCGGCACCGATGAACGCGAGGGCCCGCCGGACCGCGCGGGACAGCGGCTCGCGCGGCGGCACGTCCACCCCGAGCGCCGCGAGCACGCCCTCGGTCCAGCCCACCAGCTCGCCGGGCGATAGCCCGCGCGAGGGGAACGCGACGTGGGCCAGCGCGGCGGAGATGTCCGCGCCGCCGAGCTCGCGGGCGCGGCGATCGAGCGCGGCGCCGCGCCGGTCGTGGCGCTCGACGAGCATCAGCGCGAGGTCGCGCGCGCCCGCGCGGAAGGCGTGGCGCGTGCCCGCGGGGATCAGCGCGGCCTCGACGCGCGAGGTCGTGGCGGCGACCTGCACCTCCATCGGCGCCGCGGACCACACGAGTTGCACGGCGTTGTGTGCGTGAGGCGACGCGGCGGCGCCGGGGCCGACGTACACGAACACACCGGGGGCGAGCACGAGCCGCCCCGCCCACGCGCCCGCGCGCGCGGCAGCACCGGGGGCAGGGCCGGAGCGCGGCATGCTCCACGAAGCTCGCACGCGCGGGCTCCGAAAACAGCGCGTGCGGCGTGCTCCTTGCCAGCGAGGAGCGCGCGGCGCACCGGCGAGGAGATCCTCACGCACGGGCCCGCGTGCGCTCGTACGAAAACGCCGCGCGGCGATGCCCGTGGGTCGCGTGGATGCAAGCGCGTCCTTCGCGCGCGGCGTTGCCGGCCTCGTCGTCGTGGTCTAGGGTCGGATCGGTGCTGCCAGGAGGGCGTAGCGAGGAACACGAGCGAACGCCGATGACCGCGATCTTGATCGTCGACGACAGCGCCACCGTGCGCACCGATCTCGGGACGCTGCTCGAGACCGCCGGCTTTCACGTGATCGCGTGTGCGACGCTCGCCGATGCACGCACCGCGCTGCGCACCCACTCGATCGCCCTCTCGATCCTCGATGTCATGCTGCCGGACGGCGATGGCATCGATCTGCTCGAGCAGATCCGCCGCGACAACGTGCTCGAGTCGCTGCCGGTGCTCGTGCTCGCGCGGTGGGCCGAGGTCATGGATCGCGTGCGCGCGCTGCGGGTCGAGTTCGACGATTGTGTGGGCAAGCCGTACGACGCCGAGCACGTGCTGGGGCGCGTCCGCCACTGGCTGGGCTCGCCGCCGGTGCGAGATCTCGTGCTCGTGGTCGACGGCGACGAGGTGTTCCGGCGCACGCTCGCCGACGCGCTCGAGCGCGTGGGGATCTCGACCGAGACCGCCGCGCGCGGCGAGCAGGGGCTGCGCCGCGCGGCGACCGAGCGGCCCACCGAGCGGCCCACCGCGATCGTGGTCGATGGCGCGATGCCGGACATGGACGCGCCGAGCCTGATCCGCCGGCTGCGCCTCGAGGCGGCGCTGCGCACCACGCCGTGCCTCGTGCTCACCGGCCAGAACGCCAAGGAGGCCGAGGTCCGCGCGCTCGAGGCCGGCGCCGATGGGTTCGTCGGCAAGAGCGACCTCGACGTGATCGTCGCGCGGATCCGGGCGCTGCTGCGCGCCAAGCGCGCGCCGCTGCCGGCCAACAGCGTGCTCGCGCCCAAGCGGGTGCTCACGGTCGACGACGACGACGAGTACCTCGAGATCCTCGCCGAGCGGCTGCGCAAGCGCGGCTACGACGTGCTGCCTGCGCGCTCCGGTGAGGAGGCGCTGGGCCTGCTCGAGGCCCACAAGGTCGATTGCATCCTGCTCGATCGCACGATGCCCGGGATGGGCGGCGTCGCGGCCTGCCGCCGGCTCAAGAGCTCGCCGGCCACCCGCGACATCCCCACGATCATCCTGACCGCCACCGAGCAGCGCGACGCGGTGATCGAAGGGCTCGGCGCTGGCGCCGATGACTTCGTCTCGAAGGCGAGCGGGTTCGACGTGCTCTCGGCGCGCGTCCAGGCCCAGCTGCGCCGCAAGCAGATCGAGGACGAGCAGCGCAAGGTGCGCGAGCTGCTGCTGCGCAGCGAGCTCGAGGCCTCGGAGGCGCGGGCCGCCAAGGGGCTCGCCGAGGCGCGCGCCGAGATGGCCGAGGAGCTCGCGCGCACCAACGTCGAGCTCGCCCAGGCCAATCGCGAGCTCGAGGCGTTCAGCTACTCGGTGTCGCACGATCTGCGCGCGCCGCTCCGCACGATCGCCGCGTTCACCCAGGCGCTCGCCGAGGAGATGCGCGACAAGCTCGACGACAAGGCGCGCGACTACGTGCGCCGCGTGCTCGCCGCGTCGACCCGGATGTCCGACCTGATCGACGCGCTGCTCGAGCTGGCGCGGATCAGCCGCGCGCCGGTCGGCCGCCACCGCATCGATCTCTCCGCGCTCGCCGCCACGGTGTTCGACGAGCTGGGGCGCCGCGACCCCGAGCGCGTCGTCGACGTGCGGATCTCGCCGAACCTGGTGGTCGCGGCCGACGGCCGGCTGATGCGGATCGTGCTCGAGAACCTGATCGGCAACGCGTGGAAGTTCACCGCCAGGCGCGCCGGGGCGGTGATCGAGCTCGGCTCCGACAGCGACGCCTACTTCATCCGTGACAATGGTGCTGGGTTCGACATGTCGCATGCGTCGCGCCTGTTCACTCCATTTCACCGCCTGCACACCGACGGCGACTACAAGGGCACCGGCATCGGGCTCGCCACGGTGCGCCGCATCATCGAGCGCCACGGTGGCAGGGTGTGGGCCGAGGGCGCCGTCGGCGAAGGGGCCAAGATCTCGTTCACGCTGCCGCCCGAGCGCCAGGCCGCGTGAGGTCCGCGCGAGGTCCGACCTCGTCTGCTGTTCGCCCCATTCGCTTGTGATCAGCTACGGGCTTGCCCTATCGTGAAGATCACGAGGGGCAGGTAGTACGCGGTGTCTCGAGCAACCACCCGAGTGATGTCGCCCGCGACGCGGCTGAGGCTGCTGGTCGTCGAGGATTCGGAGGACGACTACGAGCTGCTGCTGCGCGAGCTGCGCAAGGGCGGCTACGAGGTCGCGTCCGAGCGCGTCGATTCGGCCGAGCTGCTGATGCTCGCGCTCGATCGCGAGTGGGACCTCATCGTCTCGGACTGGATCATGCCCGGGTTCGGCGGGCGGGCCACGCTCGAGATGCTCGCGCAGCGCCGGATCGGCACGCGGTGCATGGTGGTCTCGGGCACGCCGGGCGAGGAGGCCGCGGTGCAGGCGCGGCGCGCCGGCGCGCTCGACTTCCTGTCCAAGGACAAGCCGCGCCGGCTCGTCCCGGCCGTCCAGCGCGCGCTGCGCGAGGCCTCGGATCACCGCGCGCGGGTCGCCGCCGAGCGCGAGCAGCGGCTCAGCGAGGAGCGCTACCGCAAGGGGTTCGACGTCGCGCCCGAGGCGCTGCTCACGTTCGATCTGCTCGCCGGCCAGCTCGTCGACGCGAACGCCAGCGCCGTGCGGCTGTTCAATCGCTCGGTCGACCAGCTGCGCTCGCTGTCGCTGCCGGCGCTCAGCCCCGAGCGCCAGCACGACGGCCGGTCGTCGGTCGAGGCCGCCCAGGCGATCATCGCGCGCGCGCTGCGCGGCGAGAACCCGACGCTGCCGTGGATGCTCGAGGTCGACGGCGTGGTGATCCCGTCGGAGGTCCAGGTCATCCACCTGCCGACCGCGACCGGCAACCTGGTCCGGATCAGCCTGGTCGATCTGCGCGAGCGGCTGCGCAACGAGGAGATCCGGCGGCGCAGCGCCGAGCTCGAGATCCAGAACCGCCGGATCCAGGAAGCCAACCGGCTCAAGAGCGAGTTCCTCGCGAACATGTCGCACGAGCTGCGCACGCCGCTCAACGCGATCATCGGGTTCGCCGAGCTGCTGCACGACGGCCAGGTCGATCCCGAGACGCCGCAGCACCAGGAGTTCCTCGGCGACATCCTCGCGAGTGGCCGCCACCTGCTCCAGCTGATCAACGACGTGCTCGATCTCGCCAAGGTCGAGGCCGGCAAGCTCGAGTTCCGCCCCGAGCGGGTCGATCTCACCAAGCTGCTCGGCGAGGTCACCGCGATCCTGCGGACCACCGCGGCGACCAAGCGGCTGCGGATCGAGACCGAGGTCGATCCGGGGCTCACCCAGGTGCAGGTGATCGTCGATCCGGCGCGGCTCAAGCAGATCGCCTACAACTACCTGTCGAACGCGCTCAAGTTCACGCCGCAGGGCGGCCGCGTCACCGCGCGCATGCGCCCCGAGGGGCCGGACCACTTCCGGTTCGAGGTCGAGGACACCGGCGTGGGGATCGCGACCAACGACCTCGGCAAGCTGTTCGTCGAGTTCCAGCAGCTCGAGGCCGGCTCGGCCAAGCGCCACCAGGGCACCGGGCTCGGCCTCGCGCTGACCCGCCGGCTCGTCGAGGCCCAGGGCGGCTCGGTCGGGGTGCGCAGCATGCTCGGCGAGGGCACGGTGTTCCACGCCGTGCTGCCGCGCCGCACCTCGGCGACGGTGGAGCTGCCGATCGCGCCGCGCACCGTGACGCGGCAGGGCGCGCGCACCGTGCTGGTCGTCGAGGACGACATCCGCGATCAGGCCCAGCTGGTGGGCACGCTCGCGAGCGCCGGCTACAGCGTCGAGATCGCCGCGACCGGCGCCGAGGCGCTGTCTCGCTGGCGCTCCCAGAAGTTCGACGCGGTGACGATCGATCTGCTGCTCCCCGACATGAGCGGCCTCGACCTCCTGGCCGCGCTGCACGGCGAGAGTGGCGCGCTGCGCGTGCCGATCATCGTCGTGACCGTGGTGCCCGACGCGCGGGTGGTCGCCGGGTTCTCGGTTCACGACATCCTGCCCAAGCCGCTCGATCGCGAGAGCCTGCTCGCTTCGCTCCAGCGCGCCGGGGTCCGCGGCCAGGCCACCGGAAAGCACGAGAGGTCGTGATGCCCGGGCCCGCGCGCATCCTGATCGTCGACGACAACCCGACCAACCTGAAGCTGGTCGCGTACCTGATGAAGGCCCAGGGCTACGAGGTCGAGACCGCCGCGGACGCCGAGCTCGCGATGCGGCGGGTCCGCGAGCGCGCGCCGCGGCTGATCCTGATGGACCTGCAGCTCCCCGGGATCGATGGGCTCGAGCTGACCCGCCGGCTCAAGGCGGATCCCGAGACCCGCGACATCGTGATCGTCGCGGTCACCGCGTACGCCATGAAGGGCGACCAGGCCAAGGCGCTGGCCGCCGGCTGCGACGACTACGTCACCAAGCCGATCGATACCCGAACGCTACCCGATCGGATCGCCCGACATCTGGCACGACAGGAGATCCCGTCGTGAGCCACAAGATCATGGTCGTCGATGACAACTCGGCGACGCGCCGCATGGTGCGCAACGCGCTCCAGCGCAAGGGCCACGACGTGCTCGAGGCGCCGGACGGCAAGACCGCGCGCGAGCTGATGCAGGCCGAGCACCCGCGGGTCGTGCTCCAGGATCTGATGCTGCCCGACGCCGATGGGTTCGCGCTGGTCGGCGAGCTGCGCGATCTCGCCGAGGGCACCGACGTGTCGATCCTGGCGTTCTCCGGGTTCGTCTCGGAGCTCGACGAGGCGCGGGTCTCGGCGGTCGGGTTCGACGACATCATCGCCAAGCCGATCGCGCCGTCGCGGCTGGTCCCGATCGTCGAGGCGCACCTGCCGTCGCAGGCGCCGGTCACCCTCCAGTTCGGCGGCGGCCGCCGGATCGTGATCGCCGACGACGAGCCGATGCAGCTCAAGCTCGCCACGTTCCGGCTGTCGCGGCTCGGCTTCGAGGTCGAGGCGGTGTCCGATGGCAAGGCGGCGCTCGAGGCGATCCGCCGCCGGATCCCGGACGCGATCGTCTCGGACGTGATGATGCCGGAGCTCGATGGGTTCGGGCTCGCGATGGCGGTGCGCCAGGATCCGGAGCTGCGCCGGCTGCCGCTCGTGCTGGTCACCTCGAGCTACGTCGAGCCCGGCGATCGCGAGCTCGCGCGGCGCGCCGGCGCGTCCGATCTGGTGCCGCGCACGCCCGAGCTCGGCGAGCTGATCGAGGCGCTGCGCGCGACGATGAGCGAGGCCGTCGCGCCGGAGGTCCGGCCCGAGGCGCTGCCCGATCTCGAGCGCGAGCACAACCAGCGGGTGTTCCGGCAGCTCGAGCGGCAGGTGCTGCTCAACACCGGGCTCGCCAAGCGGTGCTCGGCGCTCGCGTCCGA
>JBQCJR010000946.1:0-17723 GCA_051952595.1 Kofleriaceae bacterium | reverse complement strand
GTGGTTCCCGTTCGTCTGCGCCTGCCGCGCCGGTGCTATCAGCGACTCCGGCGCGAGGCACCCGCCGCGGCCGCGCGCGCCCGCTTCGACGAACCCCGTCGCCGAGGGCAGGTAGTGCACCGGCGGCGCGAGCCGGGCGCGCGTGATCCGGCGCATGTAGCGCCACTGCAGCGCATCCTTGCGGTTGAACACGATCATCGGCGCGCGCGCGAGCGCCGCGGCATCGACGCCCGCCGCGAAGTAGCGCGCCGCGAAGGCCGGCGAGGCGACGGCGCGGTAGCGCATCGTGCCGAGTGCGCGCACGTTGCAGCCCTGCGGCGGAATCGCCTCCGCGGTGACCGCGCCGAGCACCGAGCCATCGCGCAGCAGGTCGAGCGTATGGTCCTGGTCGTCCACCCGCACGTCGAACACGTAGCCGTACTGCGCGTGCAGCCGCGACAGCGCGGCGACAAACCAGGTCTCGAGCGAGTCGTCGTTGACCGCGATCGCGATCGAGCGCGCCGCGCCCTCCGAGCGTTCCTCCGGCAGGAAATCTGCCAGCGCCTCGGCCTCGAGCGCCTGCATCGGCCGCACCCGGCGCAGCAGCCGCTCGCCCGCCGGCGTCGGCCGGCACGGCGCCTGGCGCACGACCAGCACCTGCCCCAGGCGGTCCTCGAGCGCCTTGATCCGCTGCGACACCGCCGACGGCGTGACCGCGAGGCGGCGGGCCGCTGCCTCGAAGCTGCCTTCCTCGAGCACCGCGGCGAACGCGACGAGCTGTGGATGGATGAGGTCCATGGTCGAAGGCTCCGTTCAGTTTCCCTTCATCGACCCAAGGAAGATTAGCTGGCCTTACGCACGCCGCCACGGCAGGCTGCGCCTCTCGTCGCCCTGGTCTCTCTCTCCTGGGCCCTGGTTTCCCTCGCCTGCGCCTCGGAGTTGCTCCGGCCGGCCGGGCTTCGCCCGATCCCGTCCGCTGCGCGTTCTCCGCCGCTGGAGTCCATTCCCCATGTTCCTCGCTGCAGCATCCGCCGGCTTCGCCGCCAGCGCCGGCCTCATCATCGCCATCGGCGCGCAGAACGCCTTCGTCCTGCGCCAGGGCCTACAGCGCCGCCACGTCGGCGTCGTCGTCGCGATCTGCATGCTCGGCGACATCGCCCTGATCGTCTGCGGCGTCGCCGGCATCGGCGCGCTCGTGCGCCAGTGGCCCGGGCTGTTCCAGGCGCTGCGCTTTGGCGGCGCCGCTTTCCTCGGCACCTATGGCCTGATGGCGGCCCACCGCGCGTGGCGCGGCTCCAGTGCGTTGAGGCCCACGGCCGGCGGCGAGGCCGATCGCCGCCGCGTGCTGCTCGCCTGCCTCGCGTTCACCTTCCTCAACCCACACGTCTACCTCGACACCATGGTGCTGCTCGGCAGCCTGTCCACGCGCTATCCAGGCGCGGCGCGCTGGGCGTTCGCCCTCGGCGCCTGCTGCGCCAGCATCCTATGGTTCTCGACCCTCGGCTACGTCGGCCGCCTGCTGTGCCCGTGTTCCGCAACCCCGCGCGCGTGGCGCGTGCTCGACGCGCTGATGGCCGCGTTCATGCTGGCGCTGTGCCTGCTGTTGCTGCTGCGCCCGATCGAGTGAGCGGGGTGCGTCGTTCGAGCAGTGCTCGCGCGAGCGGGTTCGCACGCATCAGAACGGCGAGTCGAACGGATACACCGTGACGCCTTCGAGGAATCGAAGGTCGGGCACCGCGAATTGATCGAGCACCCAGCTCGGACCGGCGTGCTTGCTGCGCGCGATGATCTTGTCGCCCGTCGAGCTCGCCCACGAGGGGAGCGCGCCCGCGAGCGTTGCCTCGATGGTGACGAGCCGACTCTCCGTGCGGTACTTGCACTGCTCGACGTATCGCACCTGTCCGGTCACCGGATTGATCGAGTCGACGCGGTTGGTGACCACGCAGTTGTAGGGGATCTGCCACGTCAGCTTCTTCGAGCTGGTGAGCTTGTTGTTCTGGACCTTTGCCGTCGAGGTGCGATCGCGCCACGTCATCATGACCCACGCGTCGGGCGCGAGCTTCGCTTCGGAGTCGCTGAGCACGCGCTTGAAGCCGAGATCCTCGATGGTGCCCAGGTAGTTCGCCACCGCTTCGGCGCCGGCCTGCTTGGCGGCGTGGGTGTCGCGAAAGATCTTCGTGAGCTCGTCGACGTCCTTGCCGCCGAGCACGCCGAAGTTGTGGATGTAATCGTAGTGTGTCGCCGCGAGCCAGATCGTGAGCTCGCGGTCGCGCGCGGGCTCGACCTTGCGGCGAAGGTAGAGATCGGCGGCGGCTTCGACGACGCGGAGCATGTCGTTTTGCGCGCGCGCGATCGCGATGAGCTCCCAGACCGCGGGGAGCTCGGCGTCGATCGGCTCGACGGTCTGGCGCGCGAGCTTGATGCGGCCCGACGAGGGATCGCGGGTGACCGGCGTGATGACGGTCTCGAGCGTAGCGCGCGCATCGGCGAGCTTGTTCGCGGCGCGCAGCTTGGCGGCTTTCTCGACGGCGGGCGAGACGAGTGCGAGGCGCGCCTGGTAGGCGTCCCAGTTCTTCGCGAAGAGGTCGGCCGACTCGTTGAGCGTGCGGTAGTAGTTGGCGCGTTGGTTCGCGCTCGTCGGATCGGAGGTGAGGCGATCGATCTTGTCGACCAGCGCCGCAGGGAGCTTCGAGCGATCGATCGAGGCCGCAGCGGAAGTCGGTTTGCTCGACGACGGGGTAGGCGCTTGGGCGGACGCTGCCGACGTCGGCGCGGGCGGACTGCCCGAGGAGGGGCTGCCCGAGGAGGGACTGCCCGAGGAGAGCCTGCCCGACAACATGCTGCACGCGCCGAGCTGAGTCGTAAGGACCACGAAGAAGAGACAGGAGCGCTTCATAGCGACCGCAGAGACGCGGCGTGATCGGCGATGTCGCGCTGGCGGTCCCGAGAATCGTGCAACTAGCGAAACCTGCTCATGATTTTTGCTACTTCTGCAGCAGCCGTCGAACGCTGACGTCGACCTGACTCTCGATCAGCCGCAGGATGCTCTCCATCTCCGCCGGCTCGATGCGCAGGCGCGCCATCAGCTCGTTGCGCGTCCCTTGCACGAGCGCCGCGCGCGCATCCGCGATCTGGCGCGCAGCGGTCGCGCGATGTACGTCGTAGATCGCGGCGACCTTGTCGATCGAGAGCCCGTCGATCAGCTGGTACCGCAGCAACGTCTTCGCGCGCTTGTCGAGCGCCGCGACCGCGGCCTGGAAGCTCGCGCGAAACTCGTTTCGATAGAGCTCTTTGAGATAGATCAGCTCGGGATCCGATCCGATCGCCGCGATCGCGGCGAGCTCGCTCTCGCTCTCGTCGTCGGCGGGCTTCTCTTTGCGCAGGAGGCTCAACGTGACGCGCACGGCGGCGATGCGCACGAACGCGAGCAAGTCGCCGGTCCCGCGATACGCGGAGATCCGTGGCTGCGCACCTGGCTCGGCGACGAACAAGTGCGTGAACACGGCGTGGAAGGCTTCCTCGCGCAGCGTCTCGCTCGACACCGTTCGGCCGATGATCGCGCGCAGGTGGCTCGCATACGTCGCGTCGAACGCTGCGATCGCGCCCGCGGCTCCGTGCGCCAGCGCACTCGCGAGCACGACGTCCGCCATGCGCTCGTCGGCGACCGGCTCGCGCTCGCCGACGAAGGCGCGTGTCGCGGCATCGTCCAGCGCCACGCCGGGCCAAGCCGCACGTGCGGTCGCGAGGCGATGTCGGAGGCTCACCTCCTCAGTGTAAACTATGGCCCTGCATCTCGACGAGGAGACCCTCTCGGCGCTGATCGCGCATCGGCTGGATGAAGCCGCGCGCGCTCGTGCCCACGCGCACCTCGACGATTGCGACAGCTGCCGCGAGACCGTCGCGATGCTCGCGCAGCTCTCGGTGATCCCTGCCGGTTCCCCGGGCGCGGTCGAAGATCCCACGCCCGCCACCCCGCCGAGCATCGGGCGGTATCGGTTGGCGCGTCTGCTCGGCGCCGGCGCGATGGGGGTGGTCTACGAGGCCGAGGATCCGGATCTCGATCGCCGCGTCGCGGTGAAGCTCCTTCGTACCACCTCCGGCGATCTGCGCGGCGAGGCACGCATGCTCGCGCGCCTCGCCCATCCCAATGTCGTCGCGGTGTACGAGGTCGGCACGAGTGCGGGCCGTGACTTCGTCGCGATGGAGTACGTCGACGGACAAACGCTGGCCGATTGGCTCGCCGAACGACCGCGCCGCTGGCAAGACGTCGCGCGCACGATCGCCGACGCCGCGCGTGGGTTGGCCGCGGCACATGCGGCCGGCATCATCCATCGCGACGTCAAGCCGTCCAACTTGCTCGTCGGACGCGATGGCCGCGTGCGCGTCACCGACTTCGGGCTCGCCACGCGATCGCTCGACGACGATCGCGAGCTCGCCGGCACGCCGCGCTACATGGCGCCCGAGGTCAAGCGCGGACACGCCGGTCACGCGGCGAGCGATCAATACAGCCTCGGCGTCACGCTCGAGCAAGCGCTGCCGGACGATGCGCCGCGCTGGTTGCGATCGATCGCAGCGCGCGCGATGGCGCCACGATCCGACGAGCGGTTCCCCGATCTCGCCGCGTTGATCGCGGAGCTCGAACGCCCGCGCGCCGGACGTCGCATCGCGATCGCGAGCGCCGGCGCCGCGCTCCTCGTCGCCGGCGGGCTCGTCGTGGGCGCGATGCGCGTGGCGCCGGACGATCCGTCGTGCAACCTCACCGTCGAACCCGCGTGGTCGGCCGAGGCGCTGCGCGCGCGGTTTCTCGCGAGTGGCCGTTCGCATGCGAGCGCGACCGTCGAGCTCGTGCTCGGCGCGCTCGAGCGCTATCGGATGCGCGCGGTACGCGCGCGTGTCGCGAGTTGTCAGGCGACGGCGTCAGGTGCGCAGTCCGCCGCGCGACTCGACGCGCATGGGCGATGCGAGGATCGCCTGTGGGCCGAGCTTCGGGCGCGCGTGCACGTGCTCGAGGAAGCGGATCCCGAGACCGTCGATCGCGCCGTCTCGATCATCGAGGCCGCACCGGCGCCCGAGAGCTGTCACGGCGATGCGGCGGTGCGGTCTGCCGCCGGCGATGCGCTCGCGCAGAAGCTCGCGGAGGCCCGCGCGCGGTTCGAGGCTGGACAGCTGAAGCAGGCGCTCGCGATGGTCGAGTCGCTCGCCGCGCCGATCGATCAGGCGGCGGAGCTCGTGTTGTCCGGCGAGCACCGCTTGTTGCGGGGACAGGTGCTCGCCGTGGCGGAGGGGACGATCTCCGATGCGCGTGCGGCGGAGGCGACGCTGCGCGAGGCGCTCACGTTCGCGACGCGCGCCGGCGACGATCGTCTCGTCGTTCGCGTGTGGGTCGCGCTGTTGTCGACGGTCGCGAGCGCACAGGGACGCGGCGCGGATGCCTTGCAGTGGGAGGGCTTCGCGCGCGCCGCGCTCGCCCGCGTTCCCGACGACGACCTGTTGGTCGCGGCGATCGATCACGCCGCGGCGCTGGCTCGGTTTCCCGGAAAGCAGTGGAACGAGGCGGTGGCGCTGCTCGAGCACAGCCTCGCGTTGCGCGCGCGCGCGTTGGGCGATGCGGTGATCGTCGGGAAGACCGAGAGCGTGTTGTGCAGCGCGCTGATCCATGCCGGTCGCCCCTCGGAGGCGCAGCCACATTGTACGCGCGGCATCGAGATCGCACGCGCGACGCTCGGCGAGCATCATCCGCAAGTCGGCATCGCGATGTTGCCGTTGGCCGAGTCACTGTCGACGAGTGGCGACTACCAGGGCGCGCTCGCAGCGAACGAACGAGCCGTCGCAGTGCTCGAGGCGGCGCTCGGTCGCAATCATCCGACGGTGAGCAAGGCGCTCAACAACCTGGCCGCGACCCTCGAGCGGCTCGGCGACACGAAGCGTGCGATCGAGGTCGGGCGCCGCGTCGTCGAGACGCGCCGGAGCCTCTACGGCGCGGATGATCCGCGGACCGCCGCGGCGGAGAGCAACCTCGCGGTGAACCTCGCCGACGCCGGTGCACGCGACGAGGCGCGCGCGCTGCTCGCGCACGCACTCGACGTGCAGATCCAGACGTTCGGCGAGCGACATCCCGATGTCGCGACGACGCTCCAGTCGCTCGGCGAGATCGAGCTGGATCTCGGGCATCTCGTCGTCGCGCGCGGCTACATCGACCGCGCCATCGCGGCGTACGAGGCCAGCGTCGGGCCGACGCATCGCGACCTGATCGTGCCGCTGTGGTTGCGCGGCCGGATGTTGCAGCAGCAGGGCAGGCACAAGGAGGCGAAGGCGACGCTGGAGCGTGCGCTCGCGCTACCGGAGATCGAGCCGCCACAGGCCGAGGAGATCCGGCGCTTGCTCGCGAACCGCTAGAAAGCTATGACGCGACTCGCGTCCTGTCGTCGCGCCGGCCACGTGTACACCTCGCCGCGCAAGACGCGACTCAGGTTGACGTCGGCGGCATGAGCCAGTCAGCGTACGCTTCCACGTCGATCATCGGGACAGTGCCGCTGAACTGCAGTAGCGAGATCAGCTTGAACAGGAACGCAGTCGCCGGCATCGCATCGGTCTCGAGCTCGTATTTCGTGGCGTTCATGTCAAAGTAGAAGTGGCCGTGAGCCGCGACGCATCCGATGTCCAGTCGTCCATCGCCTTGCTGCGCTTGTAGCGCCTTCGAGAGCGAGTCACCGAGCGGCGGGTTCCACGCGCTCTCGAAGCAGAGGAGGCCGCCGAGGATGTGGATCTGCGGCTTCGGTGGATACGTGCCGCCCGCGTGTGGAATCGGCAAGCTCGTCCGATGTAGTTTGCGCACGCTCGCGACCTTCTCCTGTGCGTACGCGACCATTCCGGCATCGACGCTCTGCTTAGCCTCGAATACCGCGTAGACGCTCTCAGCGGGAACGATCGTCTGCTCCTCGTACTTGAAGATGAATGGCGAGTATTGGCGATCGAAGATGACCAGGTCGATTTGCTGGCTGAAGTGGCCCTTGCTATCGACGACGTGCGCCTTCGCCGCCTGGTACCGCTGCGGCAGGTACTGCTGGAGGATCGAGATCCAGACGTTCTCGCTCGCGTCGCCCTTCGTGCCAGGGTGATGCAGCGCCCTCCGCACCGTCGCAAGCCGATGCTGGATATCGGTGTGTAGGGATTCGAGAACACGCGACAACGACCACCCGGACATGGAGGCTCCCTTCGAGAGATCAGGACAGCGGAAACTTCGGACCGAACAATGTGCGCCATGCCTTTAGCGCCTCGCCCTGGCGACCTCGCCGAGTGTGATCGATCGCGAGGGACGCTTCGCGGCTCGCCTTCTGGAGAAGTTCCTTTGCGCGCGCCTTGCGGGCCGCGTCCATCCCGTTGCTGATTGGCGGACCGAGCTCGGCGGGATCGGGCCACTCATCGTGGATACGGTCGGCAAGCGTGGCGAACAACGCCTGCAGCTCGCGGGCGAAGTCGCCACCCCATCCACCGTGCAGACACTCGAGCGCCATGACCTCGATGAGGAACGACGGCTTCACCGGCTTCTCGCCGTGCTTCGGGTTGTTGTTCCAGTACTTCACCATCCGAACGAGACCCTTCCACTCGTTCGAGTACGCCTGGTGAGCGGCGGTCGCCTTCGCAGCATGGATCTCGGGGTTCGTCTTGATCCATGTGCCGGAGTCGGTGTCAGGGATCTCGTACTCCTGGCCAGCGGCGAACGCCGGAACTACGTCCACGCTGAGCACACGATAATCAGTATTGTCGTCGGCGTCGACCTGCACGCCAAAGTCAATATTGATTGAGCGTGACTGCTTCTTCAGCGCATCCTTCTTGTACTTGGCCAGCAGCGCGTCGTAGAACGCATCGAGTACGATCGGCGGCGCCTTGTCGCGATACTGCTTTTCGGTCTTCTCGAGGACGAAGAAGATGTCTACGTCCTTGAGCGGCTTCGTCTTGGTCCAACGTGCGTACGAGCCGGTCAGGAAGCTGCGATCGATCTTGAACTTCGTGTCCAGGAAATCGCGCACCTCCTGCTGACGCGCAGATGCGTTGTCCTGCTCCTTCTCGTTTAGCTCCAGCCGACTCTTGAATTTGCGAAAAGCATCCCCAGTCGAAAGCATTAGATCTTCCTCCAGTACGCGGCGCTGCCGCCAAGACCGTTGTGTTCCACCGTCGAGCCCAAGCTCTGGCGCACCATTCCGGCTGTCGAGCGGTACTTGGTGGGTCCCCAGCCCTCGACATCAGGTGCGCCGTTTTTGGTTTCTAGTACGATGCAGTAATGAGCACTTGACGGCACTAGTCCTGTTTTCTTGATATCATAACGTAGTCGTTCCGTGTCCGTGTAGAATGTGCCGTCACCCGGCTGATCGTACGCCATCTCGATCTCCCATCTCATGATGAGATTGTCGGTGCTTGGGTGATACACTTCTAGAACGACCTTCTGGAGATGCTTGCTGGCGAGCCAGGTCTTGAGTGCCTTCTCAATACTTTCCCATCTCTCGATTAGTCGAGCAGGGTTCATTCCGCTCAATCGGATGATGTCCTTGAGGCTCTTGAGAATGTTGTCGGCCACATACGTGACCGAATGTGTGTACGTGTTTACAGAAACGGTGGTCATTTGCCTAGAAACCTCCTCACGTCGACAACGAGGGCGTCGCTCCTCTCCTCGACGGCGTCGTGCTTTGTGACCCTTTCGCCAAGCGCGCGAGCTGACACGTGCGCGTGCTGCTCGAGTGCTGATTGCACCCACTCGAGTTCTTCAGTTCCGCACGGCAAGGACACATGCCACCGGCCCACGAGCGGGTCGAATCCTAGCGGCTCTTCGGAGGCGTCGGCGCCCTCCAAGGCGCTTTCGTCGTACGTGCAGTAGATCCGAGTCCGAGGGCCGTCACACGTGACAACGATGGCGTCGTCCCGCATGAACTGGTCCGCGACCAAGCTGCTCGCGACACCCGCGATGGCGAGGAGCTCCGTACGTGCATCACCGGGCTTGCCACGCGTTAGTAGCTCGACGATCGCGGTCCAGGTCTCCATCGCCGAGCGATGAGGAATGCTGCGGAAGGTTCTCGCGACGGTTGTCATTTCTGGCCTTCCGTGCAGCGTGCGGCCTGCGCCGCTTCCGCGGCTCGAACGAGGTCGTCCGTCGTAAGTCGTGAGGGTTCGAGCGCCGTCTTTGGACTGCTAGCAAGCGCGCTCGCAACCATCTTGCGGATGGCTCGCCCATCGAGACCGACACACGCGTTCACACAACGGTCGAAATCCGGTGCACTCGGCAATCGCGCGATCTCAGCATATGTGCGACCGAGCCCGACCAAGCAGTTCTTCAGGATCCGGGAACATGCGTTCATGTCAGGCAGCGGAATACGCTGGACCAAGTCGCAGCGCGAGGTGAACGCGCTGTCGACTGCCTGCGGAAAGTTGCTTGTTGCAACGAAGAGCAGCCTGGGAAATCGCTCGGCCAGCGAATCCAGATGAACAAGCACGGCATCCGTCGCGCGATGAATGTCGATCGGGTTCGCGTCCATGCTGAGCTTCGCGCGGTCCGCGACGAGCGTCTCCACTTCGTCGAGCAGCACGATGGTCGGCCCCCTCGTCGCGGCCTCGGCGACCGCCTGCGAGAACAGCTCGGACACCGCGCGCTGCGTCTTGCCCATCGCCGAGCTGGTCAGCACATGTGGGTCGACTTCCAAGAGCTGGAACCGGCCTCCTGTCACTGTCTGGGAAGTCATACTCGCGAGCCCTCGCGCGAGCGAGGTCTTGCCGGTTCCGGGTGGGCCCAAGAGCAAGATCACGCCGTGCAGGGGCAGCACCGAGCGGTCGACGCGCGAGCGAATCGTGAAGTTCAGTACGGCCTGCGCGAGCAGCTGCGACTTGATCGCTCCGTCGATGAAGATGGAGTCCCACAGCGCATCCAGGTCTGCGTTCGGAAGGTCCCACCGGCGCTGTACGCCGCGGGGTAGCGCCTCGTCATCGGCACTTCTGGTCACGCCGACTGCGGGTGGGCGTGTAGGGAGGTCTTCGAACGTCGGCGCTGCCGGTGGAGTCGTTTGCTTCATGCTGACGAGACGTCGGACCGCGCCCGGACCGTACGAACAACCGCATCTTTTTTTGGTGCTCCGATTCTTTGTTCGGTGTGGTGCCGCGAGACGTCTGCCTGGTGAAGCGCGCGCGTGCGCAGAGGAGAAGTACGATGATCAAGGCAAGTAGAGACACCCATGTGACCTGCGAGGGGGCACCGTGATGCGGCGCGAGGTCCCCATCATCATCCTGGTCGATCTCTCACCGCGGGCGATGGAAGAGAGCGAGGTAGTCGAACGCATTCCCGATCGACCATTCAGGACGAAGGTGCTGCGCGTCTCTCAGCACTTCAAGGTCTCGCGCGGAGACGGTTCACCCGAAACACCGGCCGAGTGGGCAGCCTGTGCAAGCGGTGTGATCACATTGGCGCAGCAGGCCAGCGCAGCCGCGGCCAAAATCGCCCGCTCTGGTGATGTCGCCAGGCTGTGGATCGCCGGGACCGCTGGGCTGCCTGTGTTTTTCCACCTTGGCTACGCGTTGTCGTCGTGGTCGAGCTCAGTCACGATCCTGCATCGGGAGCACGATGGGACATGTCGTAGTTTCGCGCTCGACCAGGCAGCGTCCGGGGGGTATTTCGACGCTCCCGTCGAGGAGGTCGTCCCGATGGCCGCGGGGGGACCCGGGCTCGTGGTCAGCGTGGTCAAGCAGGTGCTACGTGCGCAGCTCGAGGAGTATCAGAACAGGGTCGACGAGCGGATCTCACCAGTCACCACACTGCACACCAATGCTTGGCTGACCGAGGAGACCTTCGGAGCGGCAGCGCGGGAGATCGCGGCTGCGGTGCGTGGATTGCCCTCGAAATCAGCGACGATCTTCCTGCGATGTCCGACGCCGCTGGCGTTCGTGGCAGGGCGGTCGGTGAATCCCAACGTGGTCCCGCGTATCAGGATTCCGGAGTTTCGAGCGGCGGCATACTGTCCAGCCATAGAGCTACCTGTGAAGCACGTCGTTGCGTCCGTGCCCACGACTCGACGCACGTTGCTCTTCCTGGCCGCGAATCCGCACGGTTCGGCGCAGCTCGCGGTCAAGCGCGAGGGCAAGACCATCCACCAGGCCGTCCGTGATGCCAAGCGCGGACGTGGTCGCATTCGCTTCGTGACAAAGACGAACGTCGATCCCGACGAGCTGGTCGAGCACCTCAACCAGTACGATCCGGATATTGTCCACTTCAGCGGCCACGGGAGAGCCGGAAGCCTCTCGCTCGAGACAGACATAGGTGCGAAGGTGCTGATCACGCCGGCGACGTTCGCGCGCGTACTCGCACGCGAAACGCGCCGTCCGATCAAGGCGGTTTACCTCAACGCCTGCAAGAGCAAGGACTTCGTGGCCGACCTATTGCCCCACGTGTCGTGTGTCGTCACCAACAGCGACGTCATCGACGACGACGCCGCCCGTGAATTCTCGACCGTCTTCTATCGCGATCTCACGCTTGGCCGAACGTTTCGCGAAGCGTTCGAAGGCGCGAAGGATCGCCTCGTGATGAAGGACATTCCCGACCACGAGATCGTGACCATTACCTTTGCACCGGGGGTCGATCCGGAAACGCTCGCACTCTGATCCCGTCGCAGCGTCAGGCCCAGCGGCCCACCGGCAGCTAGCGGAACACCTCGCCGAGGAGCGAGCGCCACAGGGCGATCGCGACGTCGTGGTCACCCTTGCGCTCCACGTCGACGGCCGCCTGCGCGATCTGAACGGCACCACGGAGCATGTTCCGGGCGTGCGTTCGCTCTCCGGAGGTCAGGTTGGCATCGATTGCGGGTCCAAGGCCGGCAGGATCCGGACACACGGACTGCACAGCATTGACGAGATGCAGAAAGAGATCCCGGAGACCAGCGCGCGGGTCGTCCGGTTTGGACCAAAAGGCCGAGTACGACATCACCTCGATATGGAAGCCGCTCAGCGGCTTGCCTTTGGCGCGGTTCCAGTGCTTTGCGGCCTTGATCAGCCCATTGAGCATCCCACCCGCCCGCTCGTTGGCGGCGATGCACGCCTCTCTGTGCTTGGCAGGGTTGGTGCGGATCCAGGTCGAGACCCGGCGATCGGGGATCTCGTAGTACGGCGGCTCGGTGTCGGCTGCGCCTGTCCACGTCGGCGCGAACGCAACGACGATGTCGTAGTCGATCTCCGTGCCCGAGAAGCCGATGTTGACGGACCGGCCCTGGATGCGGGGCTGGTGGCTCGGGTAGCTCGCGCGAAGGGCGCGCTCGATGGTCTGGAGCAACCGAAGCGGCGCTTCCGGCAGATCGCGGCGATGATGGCGCTCCTCCAGCACCATGAACACGTCGATGTCCTTCAGCGGCCGGAGCGCAGTCCCTCGGCGGTACGAGCCGACGAGTCGGCTGTCGACGAAGCCGGCGAGGTGTATGCGCAGCTGGTCGCGGAGGGCGACCTGCTGGGCCGATGCGTCGTCGCGCTCGCGAGCGGTGAGCTCGAGGCTGGAGAGGTAGGACTGAAAGGTGGAGGCAACGCTCACGAGAGTCTCCGGGGCAGATTGCAGAGGTGACGTCGCGTGGCCGTACGACCGAACGTGAACCGAACGTGCGCTCGCCAGACGTCGGGTCCGGTGTTCCGCCTCGCTCGCCAAGAAAGGACCATCGGGTGTCCCCCCGATCGAAAGCCGTTTAGCATGAGGGTGTGGCTGCTCCGACAGACGGCGAAGCCGTCGATATCGAGATCTGTGAAGCGCTTCAGCGCGGCGACCAGGAAGCCGCGCTCCGGCGACTGTTTCGCAAATATGGAAAGATCGTGCACACCGTCAGCTACCGGGTCCTCAAGGATCGAGAGCGAGCGGAGGACGTGATGCAAGAGACCTTCATGAAGGCATACGAGACCATCGATACCCTGCAAGATCCGAGGCGCCTCGGGGCGTGGCTGAAGAGTATCGCCTGGAACAAGTGCTTCGACATCCTGCGCGCAGAGAAGCGGGCGCACGCGCACCGGACTACACTCGCGCAGCAAGTGGTGAGCCACGATGCCGCGCCTACGATGGAGGCCCTGGCCAGCCACGAGGAGCGCCGTGCGTTGCAAGACTGCCTGGATGCGCTGCCGCCCGAGAAACGCGCCGCGGTCCTAGGCAGGTTTTTCGCGCAGCTGGAGTACCGCGAGTTGGCGGCGGCCACGGGCGAGAGTCCTGACACCCTGCGCATCCGGGTGGGGCGGGCGATGCCGGACCTGCGTGAGTGTCTCGAGCGGAAGGGCGTGACGCCGTGACGGAGCGACGCCAACCGCACCCGGATGCCGAGGTGGTCGAGCGCATGGAGCGCGGTCTGCCAGCGCTGTCAAAGGACGAGGAGGAGACGCGCGCGGTCTATCAGCGCCTGATCGGTAGGATCGGCGATCTGGAGCTGGTCGAGCCGGCCCCGGGAGGGGAAGAGCGCATGATGGAGCGCTGGCGGCGTGCGGCGAAGCCACGTACATCGAAGCCGCCGCGACCCGTGCCGTGGCGCCCGATCGCCGCCGTGGTGGCGGTGGCGACCACCGCCGCACTGGTGTTGCTGGTCCCGCGCTGCAGGGATCGCGAGCCGCCGGCCATGCAGGTGGCGGTGGAGCGCACGGGGCCGCTGAACCGGCAGGGCGCGCCAGCGATCGGCGACACGCTGCGCGCGCGCGTGCACGTGGATGGGCCTCACGTGGAGCTACGCATCTACCGGAACCAGGCGCTGGTGGCGCGCTGTCCGGGCGACGATCGCTGCCTTCGCGATGGCGCAAGCCTGTCGATCGGGTTCGTGATGGATAGCCCCGGGCAGTACGAGGCGATCCGGCTGTCGAGCCGCGCCCCGTTGCCCCCGCCGCAGGCAGCGGGGCTCGAGGTCGACGTGCTCACGGCGCGCGAGCGCGGGGCGCGGGTGACAAGCGAAGCGCCGATTACGGTCCGATGAGGAGGGCGTCGAGGGCGGATGCCGGGATGCACTTGCCGCCGGCCGCAGCGAGCTGATCCGCGATCCGGGTGCGGGCGGCCGCCAACTCGGCCGTGAACCAGTCCGCGGAGATCGGCTCGAGCGTGACCCTCGGAGGTGGCGGAGGCGGCGGCGGCCACGGATCCTTGGGATCTTTGGTGGCCGACGACGCCGGCGGATCGATGTACAGCGTCTTGGTTTCCCAGGCGGCAAGGCCGACCGGCGGCGAGCTTTCCGCCAGCGGTTCGTCGTGGACGAAGACGGGCGGGCTCTGCCCGGACGCCAGCTCGGCGACGATGTCGAGGCGACCGGCGACCCAGTTCTCGACTTGGATCTCGACGAGGTAGTCGCCGGCTTCGAGGTCCATCGTCCACGAGCCGTCGACGCAGCCGATCGAGGACGGCTCCTTCTCTCCGCGGCGCAGGCTGGTCATCACGGGGGCGGGTGTGCCGACATCGCCGCTCACACGGACTCGGGTCGGCTTGGGGTCGGTCAACTGGATTGCGAAGATCATGCGGGTCAGTGCCATGGATACTCCAACCGCGATCGTAGCGATGGCACCATGCCATCGAGGCGAGATCGCGGTTCACGATGCAGACGGCCGATGAGGGGCCGACCGAACACGAAACGCGCGAAACGGTGGCCGTGGTGCAAGCGCGGCGTGGTTCAACCGCCGGGGGACACGGTATCGAAGTCGCAGTCGGACACACCCCAGGCGGCGAAACTGGCCCAGGCGTTCACTGGTACACGCGCTGCGACGGCGCGTTGTGCGGCCGCGAGGCGCTTGATCGGATCGAGCGCGGCCGGTTGCGCATAGAAGGCCTGCATCACCTCAGCGGCGGCATCGTCGACGACGGATCGCGTGGTCGCGATGACGAAGCGCGAACCGGCGGCGAGGAAAGCGGACGGGAAACCACTCCAGCTCTCCCCATCGGCGCCCGTCGCGGTCGAGCACCCGGCGAGGACGACCACGGCCGGGGCAAGTTGTTCGCGTAGGACAGAGGTAGCGGCGAACCGGCCGTCGCGGAGCGCGAGCGCACCGCCCTCGGGTCCGACCTCGCCGTGCACGGCGAGGTGGAGCCAGGCGGCATCGCGGCTCGCCAGGACGGCGGAACGGGTCGCGGCGGCGCCGAGCCGGGCCGGCACCTGATGCGCGGTGGCCAGTGCACGTACCTCGGCAGCGGCGTGGGGGAGATCGTCTCCCGCGTCGCCTTTTATGCGGGGCGGCCCCCCTGCGGTGCTGATCCGGCACCGCATGGCGGCGAGGCCGGGCAACCGCGCGATCGCGCGGTCGTCGACGAGCAGGCGCGACCCGCGCCGCAGGGCAGGGAAGGGCAGGTCGGCGAACCGACCGGACGCGACGATGGTGAGCGGGCGTTCACCGACGGTGAGCTCGGGCGGCAGGAGGAGCGCGGCGGCGGCTGCTGCTGCGTCGGGGCGATCGGGTGCGCTTCGAAACGCGACGGCAACCGCAAATGCGGCGGCCGGGATGCGCTCGACGCGCACGACACCACCGGCGACGTAGGCCCGCCACGCGGTCGACCCCAGATCGAGGAAGACAAGGGCTTCTCGATCGCCGAGGTGCTCGAGGAGCACGACGCGATCGAGCGGAGCGGTCGCGGTGGAAGATCGTCGGGGGCCTGGCTCCGGGTCGCCGGGGATGGCCGTGGCGTCGAGCCAGGCGCGGGCGTGGAGCGACTCGATCACGACGAGCGCATCGGCCGCGCGGTCCTGCTCGACCAGCAGCTCGATCAGCGCCTCGTAGGGGTTGGCGCGGTGCGCGAGGATCCACGGCCGGAGCTCGATCGATCCCCCGACGCGAAGGGACTCGACGTGCTCGATGGCTCGGCGCAAGGCGCGCTCGGCGTCGGCGAAACGACCGTTCGTGCGGCAGACGTGGGCCAACTCGACCTCGACAGTCACGGCGTAGTCGCCGGAGACCCCATCAGCGAGTGGTCGATCGAGGTGCGCGAGCGCGACGTCGGTGTCGCCGCGGCGAGCTGCGGCGATACCCGTGATCATCTGGAACATCGCGTGGCCGCGCTCGGTCGGGGGGAGCGAGGCGAGCGATGCGAGGGCCTCGTCGTCGCGGCCCAGCGTGCTCAGGGCGGCCGCGCGATTGAAGGGGATCGCGACGTCCAGGCTGTCGACCCTCTCGGCCCGACCGGTGCGAACGGCCTCGTCGGCGTTGCGCGCCGCGGCATCGAGGAAGTCGAGCGCGGCCTCCGCGTCGGCGTGGGTATGCAGCTCGAGCAGGAAGACGGCGTGCTTGAAATAGACCCAAGCCAGCTCGGCGGGGCGGGCCGCGAGGATCTCCGCCGCAGTGCGGAAGGCGACGCGGGCATGCTCGGCGCGACCGATGGCGTCGTACGTGACCGCCAGGACCATGAGCGCGGACCCGCGTCGACCGGGGTCGGAGGTCGTGTTTGCGAAGCTGACGGCCATGCGAGCGAACGCGAGCGCGTCGTCGAACCGATGCTGTTGTAGGGCGACCGGGACCAACGCGGAGGCCGTATCGGCGGCGAGCGGCGCGTCGGCCGCCGCGGCAAAGAGCCCCAGCGCATCCCGAAGCAGGCGACTGCCTTCCTCGATGCGATCAGGATCTGCCTGTCTCGCCAGGAGCAATCCACCGAGGTACCGGGCCTCGGCACGCTCGCTCGAATCGAAGAGCGCCGCGGCCTCCACCAGCGCCTCTTCGTGGCGACCGCGGAAGAACTGCGCCCACGCGTGTCTCATGCGACCGCGGGGGCGGGCACCCTCGGCCGTGTCGGGACCGCAGGACTCGAGTACGGCAGGCCAGTCGTGCGCGGCAAAGGAGGCGTAACAGGCGGTTTGCGTTGGTCCATCGACCACCCCGCAGAGGCACAAGAGCCCGGCGAGCCGGAGAAGCACACGCGCGCCGCGCACCCATCGACGCTATCACGCGTGTTCGGTTCGCACTGCGCCGGTCGTCTGTGGCTAGGAGGCTCACCCAGTTTCTGCACCACGCCCGTGGTCGTCTCCGCTGCCAATGACGAGGATGCCTATGCCCCGAGCGATCTCGATCCATATCGGACTCAATGCCGTCGACGCCAACATCTACCGGGGGTGGTCGGGGGTACTGCGCGGCTGCGAGAACGATGCGCGCGCGATGCAAGCGATCGCCGACGCCCGGGGGTTCTCGTCGCGGCTGCTTCTCGGGGCGGACGCGACCCGCCTCAACCTTCTCTCAGCGATGGACCGCGCGGCCGCGGATCTCGCGGCGGACGATCTTCTGCTCCTGACCTACTCGGGCCACGGTGCGTCGCTGCAAGACGAAGGCGGCGACGAGCCCGATCAGCGTGACGAGGTCTGGTGCCTCCATGACGGGCTGCTCGTCGACGACGAGATCCATCATCGGCTGTGCACGTTCGCCGCCGGCGTGCGCGTGCTGGTCGTATCCGACAGCTGCTTCAGCGGCTCGGTGATCCGGGATGATCAGACGACACCCACGACGCCTCCGGCTCGTCCTGTGGCTGCCTTGCGCAATGGGGACGCCGCCGTCCTCGTTCGGCGCGCACCGGCCACGCGGGCGCGGGCGGTCTGGCGCGCGAACGCCAGCGAGTACGCGGCGCGGAAGGAGGCGGCCGCCGCGATGCACGCGGTGGAGCCCGCCGCCGGCATCATCCTCTTGGCGGCTTGCGAGGACCATCAGACGGCGAACGACGGGGACGTCCACGGCCTCTTCACAGCGGCGCTGCTGGCGACGTGGAACGGGGGCGCGTTTGCGGGCGGGCACGATGCGTTTCT
>JBQCJR010000945.1:0-3703 GCA_051952595.1 Kofleriaceae bacterium | reverse complement strand
GGGCGTGCGGACCTCTAGCCCGCCGCGCGGATCCGCGGCCGCGCGCTCGACGGTGGCGATCGTTCCGATCGCGCCCGCCGGCAGGGCCGCCGAACCCGGCGCCGCGACCGGCTCGCTCGCCGGTCCGCCGCGCTCGCGGAGCTGCGCGATTCCGACGCCGATCGCCGCGATCGCGGCGACCGCGCCCGCGGCGATCCAGATCCTCGAGCGACGATGCGGAGCGCGTGGTGCGGGCACCGGCGCGAGCCGGCCCGCATGTGCCGCGCGTGGTGCATGCGGCCTCGGGATGGTCGCACCGCTCGGTGCCGGCGCTTGCTTCGCGTCCCGCGGAGCGGACGCGCGGGTGGTGTCCGGAGCGGACGCGCGGGTGGTGTCCGGGGCGGACGCGTGGGTGGTGTCCGGTCCATCGGACACGCGGGCGGTGTCCGGTCCATCGGACACGCGGGTGGTGTCCGGGGCAGACGCGCGGGTGGTGTCCGGTGCGGACGCGCGGGTGGTGTCCGGCGGCGCGGACGCGTGGATGGTGTCCGGTGCGGACGCGCGGGTGGTGTCCGGAGCGGACGCGCGGGTGGTGTCCGGCGGCGCGGACGCGTGGATGTCCGGCGCGGACGCGTGGGTGGTGTCCGGGGCAGCGGACACGCCAATGGTGTCTGGGGCAGCGGACGCGTAGATGGTGTCCGGGGCGGCGGACGTGCGCGTGGTGTCCAGCGCTGCGGTCCCTGTTGCGAGATGTGCCGGCGGCGGACTCCACGTCGGATCGCGCTCCATGGATGTCGCGCTGTCCGCGGCGTCGACCAGCGCGAGCAGGCGGTCGGCGAGATCCGGGGGCTCGACGTGATCGGAGCCGGCGTCGGCGAGCAGGTTGGCGAGCCGGGCTGCCTCGTGGCGTGCGTCGCGGCAGTCGTCGCAGCCGGCGAGGTGGTCGGCGTGGCGGTCGATCGCGTCGGGATCGCCGGCGACGAGCTCGGCGAGCTCGTCGGCAACGGAGTCACAGATCGTGCGGTTCATGGGAGGACCTCGTCGGGAAGGACGGAGCGGAGGCGGGCGAGCGCGCGGCTGATCCGCTTGCGCGCGGCGGCCTCGTCGAGCTGGCAGGCGTGGGCGATCTCGCGATGGCTCAGGCCGCCGACGTAGCGCAGCACCACGGCCTCGCGCTCGGTGGGCCTCAGCTGGGCGAGCGCGGCGCGCAGCGTGCGCGCCAGCTGGCGGCTCGCGATCGCATCGGCCGGGCGCTGCGCGAGTGCCTCGTCGGGTACGACCTCGAGTAGCGCGCGGCCGCGGCGGCGGGTCTCGAGCACGTGCACGCAGACGTGCCGCGCGATGCCACACAGCCAGGCTTTGACCGACCCCTCGCCGCGATAGCTGGCCATCGCGCGGTGCGCGCGGAGCAGCGTCTCCTGCACTGCCTCGTCGGCGTCGGCCTGCGCGCCGAGCAGCGCCATGCACAGCCGCCCGAGCACCGCGCCGTGGCTGCGTGCGCACGCCGCGAGTGCGTCGCGGTGCCGGCCCTCGCGGATCAGCGCGGCGATCGGGTCGGGTTCTATGTCTGGCTCCACGAGCACCGGGGTGAGGGCGTGCGCATGCATCTCGTCCCCCACGTGCGTCCGGCCCGTCATTTCGTGACCGTCCGCGCGACGATTCTCGTAACCCCGCGAGATGCGTGCATCCCGGGATCAACGCACCAGGCGGCGAATCGAGGCCCGCGCCCGCGCGGGAGCGCGAGCTACGACAGGAACGCGCGGGTGATCGCGAACGCGAGCGCGGCCATCAGCAGCGCGCCAACGACGAGCATCCAGGGCTGGAGCGCGGGGCGGCGAGCGCGCTGGAAGCCGGCGACCTGCGGCGTCGATGGCCGCTGCGGGTAGCGCGCGCGGGGATCAAACATGTCGGGCGCAGTGGGCGACGCGGCGCGCGGCGGCAGCTGTGGGGCCACGCCCCACGGTGCGTAGCTGGCCGCCTGCGATGGCAGCATCGGATATCCGGGCTGCGACGGATGTGGCGCGGGATACCCCTGCGCCGACTGCGGCGGATACGATGGATCCGACGATCCGGGCGACGGATACGGCGCGCCGGACGACCCGGACGATAAGTACGGTGCTCCGGACGATCCGGGCGACGGATACGGCGCGCCGGACGACCCGGACGATGGGTACGGTGCGCCGGACGATTCGGGCGACGGATACGACGCGCCGGACGACCCGGACGATGGGTACGGTGCGCCGGACGACCCGGACGATGGGTACGGTGCGCCGGACGATCTGGGCGACGGATACGGCGCGCCGGACGATCCGGACGACGGGTTGGGTGCGCCGGACGAGGCCGACGAAGCGTACGGTGCGCCGGACGATGCGGGCGATGGGTAGGGTGCGCCGGACGATGCCGACGATGGGTAGGGTGCGCCGGACGATCCGGGCGACGGGTAGGGTGCGCCGGACGATGCCGACGGAGCGTAGGGTGCGCCGGACGAACCGGACGATCCGGGCGACGGATACGGTGCGCCGGACGATCCGGGCGCGGGGTACGGTGTGCCGGACGAGCCGGGCGACGGATACGGTGCGCCGGACGATCCAGGCGATGGGTACGGTGCGCCGGACGATCCGGACGACGGATACGGTGCGCCGGACGATCCGGACGACGGATACGGCGCGCCGGACGGTGCCGAGGTTCCGTACGAGGGGGCCGACGTCCCATACGGCGCGCCGGGCGCTCCGGCGTGCGCCGACTGTGGCCCGTACGAGGGTCCGGCGTGCGCCGACTGTGGGCCCGCGGTTCCCGTGGGCGGCGGGTACGCCGAGCCATGCGGATACGGCTGCTGCAGCGGCGCGAGTGGCGCGGGGGCCTGCGGCACGGGCGGCGTCGGCGGCGGTGCGCCGAGCGGCATCGGCGGCATCGGCTGCCCGGCCCCGGCCCCGGCGCCGGGGCGCGCAGATGCGGTGGGCGGCTCGGACATCGACGCCGCGCCGGGCATCGGTGGCGGCTGGGTGGCGGGGCGCGCCACGCGCTGGGGGGCGGGCGTGCGGCGATCGCGCGACCGGGCGACGAGCCGGGTGCTCTCGTCGAAGTCGAACCGCTGGTTGGGCGGGGTATCGAGCTCGTGCTCGACGTGGACGGGCGGCCGGGTCGTGGTGGGCTCGTCGGTGGGGCGCCGCGCGCGCGTCATCCCGGGCAGCGGGGGCGGCGCCATGGGCGCCAGCTCGCCGCTGTCGCGCCGCGCGCGGAGGATCCGCAGCTGATCGCCCGAGAGCTCGGACTGGCGGGTCTCCTCCTCCTCGAACCGATCGAGCACCTCGCGCGCCCGCGCCATCCCGCCGTCCTTGTCGCGCATCTGGAACGCGTCGGCGGTGCGGATCCGGATCACCGTGGCCTCGGTGTGCTCGATCTCGAACCCGCTGGAGAACCCGCCGCGCCTCGACGCCACGCTGCGGTGACCACCGGTCGACGCGACGTCGAACGGATCGATCTGGCTCGGGCCGCTGGGCGTGCGCAGCTGCTCGGCGAGCCGCTGCTGGCTCTCGCGCTGCACCTCGTCGGCGGTCTCGATGATCTTCGCGAGCTCGGTCGCGGGGTCGCCGACCGTCACCTCGAGCGCGTAGCGCATCGAGCGCAGCTTGGCGCCGAACTGTCCGGCGGTCGGACGCTTCTTGAGGTCGCGCGCGAGCGCCGACATCAGCAGCGCATCGATCTCCGGCGGCAGCCGCGGGTC
>JBQCJR010000944.1:0-2371 GCA_051952595.1 Kofleriaceae bacterium | reverse complement strand
GTTCCTCGACCAGCCGTGCCTGATGTCGTACAGCGACATCATCTTCACGCCGGCGGTCGCGCGCGCCGCGGTGGACTCGCCCGCCGAGCTCGGCCTGGTGATCGACCGCGAGTTCCGGACGATCTACGAGGGGCGCACCGAGCACCCGCTCGAGGAGGGTGAGGTCGCGGACCTGATGCCGGATGGCTCGGTCGCGCGGGTCGGCAAGAAGGCGCTGCCCCCCGCGGACGCGATCGGCGAGTACATCGGGCTCACCCGGCTCGGCGAGCGCGGCATCGCGACCGTCGCGCGCACGCTCGATCGGCTGGCCCACGAGTTCGCCGGGAGGGAGAGCGAGCCGTTCCAGCGCGCCGCGACGTTCCGCAATGCGTACCTGACGGATCTCTGGCAGCTGCTGATCGACGGCGGAATCCGCCTCGATCCGGTGCTGATCGACGGGCAGTGGCGAGAGATCGACACCGGACAGGACCTCGAACGCGCGCGCCAGCTGGTAGAGTCACCGGCCGAGGGATGGTCATGACACGTCGCACCAAGAATCTCTGGCTCTGCTGCGCGCTCGGTCTCGCGGCGCTGAGCGGGGCGTGCAACAAGCCGTCCGAGGACAGCTGCCGCAAGGCGATCGAGAACATGCGATCGCTGCTCGGCACCGAGTCGCTCCAGAGCACCGAGGCCACCGCCGGCGAGATCCGGCGCTGCAAGGGCGGCTCGAAGAAGGCCGCCGTCGAGTGCGCGATCAACGCGACCTCGATCGAGCAGCTGCGCGACTGCAAGTTCATGAAGGTCCCGGACAAGCAGCCGGAACCCGCGGGCGGCGCGACCGGCACCGGCTCGGGCGCCGGCACGGGGTCGGGCACCGGCTCGGAGAAGTGATCGCCGCCCGTCCCGGGCGACGCCCACCGATCTTCCGCCGAGCCCTGCTCGCCCGACGCCTCCGCTCGCGCCTCGCCGCTACCGGCCAGCGCGCTCGCTCCAGGATCGCCCTGCAAGCCCGCTCCGCAGGCGCGCTCCACACGCGGGCGCGCCGCGCGGCCGCCGGCCAGCGCGCGCGCTCCAAGATCGTCCTCCGATCTCGCTCCGCGGGTGCTCTCCGCACGCGGGCGCGCCTCGCGGCCACCGGCCAGCGCGCGCGCTCCAAGATCGCCCTCCGATCTCGCTCCGTCGGCGCGCTCCGCACGCGGGCGCGCCGCGCGGCCACCGGCCAGCGCGCGCGCTCCAAGATCGCCCTCCGATCTCGCTCCGCGGGTGCTCTCCGCACGCGGGCGCGCCTCGCGGCCACCGGCCAGCGCGCTCGTTCCAGGATCGCCCTGCATACTCGCTCCGCGGGCGCGCCTCACACGCGGGCGCGCCTCGCGGCTGCCGGCCAGCGCGCTCGCTCCAGGATCGTCCTGCAAGCTCGCTCCGCGGGCGCTCTCCGCACGCGGGCGCGCGTCGCGGCTGCCGGCCAGCGCGCACGCTCCAGGATCTCCCTGCATGCTCGCTCCGCAGGCGCGCTCCACACGCGGGCGCGCCGCGCTGTTCTCGGCTGGATCTCCTGCCTCGTCCTGCTCGCGCTCGCCGGCCCCGCGGGCGCGGATCCGCGCGCGAGCTCGCTGCCGCGCGCGACCCTGGGCCCCGGCGCGCCAGTGCCGGGCGCCGAGACGCTCGCGGCGGTGGCGCTGCCGGAGGGGAGCGACGTGCGGCACGCCGTCCTGCTCGGCCCGTCCGGCGAGGTGTACGAGCCCGACGGGAGGGGCGCGTGGGTCCGGCGGCAGCGGTTCACCACTGCCGGCGCGCTTTCGTTCGCCGGGCTGGCGGGCGCGCGCGATGCGATCGTCGCGTTCGGCGACGGCGTTGTCTACCGGCTGGCGGCGAACGGCTGGACCGCGGTCCGGCTCGCCCAGAAGGGCAAGGCGATCATGAGCCGCGGCGGGCACGGCGTCGCGGCGGTGGGCCGCCAGCTCTATGCGCTCGACTCGCTCGACGGCGGCGAGCCAACCAAGCTCGGCGTCGCACCCGCGGCGATCGTCGCGATCGGATCGGGCAAGTCGGTCGCGGTCGCGACCGCGCGCGGCGTGTTCCGCATCCGGCGCGGCGGCCAGACCGCGATCAAGAACGCGCCCGCCGGGGTGCGCGCGCTGATCGGCGACGAGTGGGCGCTGGTCGATGGAGGCGTGGTCGAGCTGCGCACCGGGAAGCGGATCTCGTGGCCCGAGGGCCTTGAGATCGCCACGGCGACGACCGGCCCGAACGATCGGCTGATCGCGGTCGCGATCGCCAACGAGCGCGCCACCACGAGCGCAGGCGGACGCTCGTCCGCGAGCGGGAGCCAGACCGCGAGCGTAGGAGGGAGCCCATCCGCGAGCGTAGGCGGGAGCTCGTCCGCGAGCGCAGG
>JBQCJR010000943.1:0-7590 GCA_051952595.1 Kofleriaceae bacterium | reverse complement strand
CGCGCCGCAGTTGACCGGCACGAACGCCCCAGTGCGCCGCGACGCCTCGTGGATCGTCCGGGCGACGCGCTCCTTGCCGGCGCCGGTGGGCCCTCCGATCAGCACCGGCAGGTCCGCGGCAGAGATCTTGCGCAGCTCCTCGAAGCTCGCGGCAAGCACGGGATCGAGCGTCGCCAACATGCCGGGATCACGGGGAACGAGGTCCAGGGCGGCCTCGGCGGCGAGCTCGCCGGTGCGCAGCACGAAGAAGCTGCGACCGGCCTCTACGACGTCGGTATCCAGGACGACCGCGCGGTCCTGCTTGGCGCCGTTGACCAGGATGCCGTTGCGCGAGCCTGCATCGACCGCGACCCAGTGGGCGCGCTCGCGCTCGAACCGGAGGTGTGCCGACGACATCCACGGATCGGGGACGTCGACCTGCAGGGTGCGCCGATCTCGCCGGACCGCGCGGGCAGGCCCGCGGCCGACCTCGATCCGATCGATGCCGTCGAGCGCCCAGCGCGCGCCGCCCAGCGGCTTGCCGGCGGTCAGCGCGAGGTACAGGTGATCGACCCGCGCGGGCGAGCCCTCTCCGGTCTCCTCGATCGGCAGGGTCTGCGTGTCGATGGCCACGGACCCACTATCCTACCAGGTGTGGGCTACCGCGCGCGGGTCCACCGCCCGAGCTGCTCCTCGCGGACGTAGCTGCGCAGCTCGGCCCAGGCCGGGCCGTCTTCGTCGGTGGTGGACGCGAGCACCTTGTGGGCCAGCTCGATGGCACGCGCGCGGTGTCCGGCCTTGAACTCGAGGTCGGCGAGGAGCGTCCACGCCTCCGCCCGGTCGCGGTCGGCCATGTGGGTCTGTTCGGCCAGCTCGAGCGCGCGAACGAGCTGCGCGTGGGCCTCGGCGTCGCGGCCGACATCCGCGAGGCACGCGCCGAGGTTGATCATCGAGCTCGCGAGCAGCGGGCCCTGCTGGCCGGCGCGCTCGTAGATGGAGACCGCGCGCTCGAAGTGCGGCAGGGCGTCGGCGCAGCGATCGCGCTGGCGCTCGATCGTGCCGAGCCCGGACTCGATGATCGCGATGTTGGGGTGGTCGGCGGACATCAGCTCGAGCGAGGTGCGGCGCGCCCGCTCGTAGTACGTGCGGGCGGCGTCGGCGTGGCCGGACTGGAGCGCGCCGTTCGCCAGCGAGATGTCGGTGCTGCTGACCAGGGTGTGGCGCTCGCCGTACGCGGCGACGAAGATCGCGCGGGCGCGCTCGAGGCCGGCCATCGCTTCGTCGTAGCGGCCGAGCCGGTTGGCGTTGGTCGCGAGGTCGTGCACGGTCTTGCCGACCTCCGGGTGCATCGGGCCGAGCGCGGACTCCTCGATCGCGAGGGTGCGCGACAGCAGCTCGTACGCGGTGGTCCACTCGTAGCGAGCGTTGTGCGCCGCGGCGAGCGCGCCGAGCGCCCGCGCGTGCATCAGGCGCTGCGACGGATCTCGGCGGCTCCGGTCCTCGAACAGCCCGACCGCGCGGGTGAGCTCGGCGATGCCCTCGTCGACCTTGCCGGCCTGGGTCAACGCGTCGCCGCGGGCGAGCGCGTAGCGCGCGGCCTGATCGAGCCCGGTGCGGGCGATCACCGCGTTCGCGGCATCGAGCAGGCCGAGGCTGTCGAGTGGCCGGCCCTGGTCGACCACGACCGAGGCCTGGATCAGCAGCGCTTCGATCATCTCGGGGTCGCGGCCGGCGCGCGCGGATTCGCTCGCGGCCCGGACTAGCAGGTCGCGCGCCCGGCCGAGATCGCCGGTCGCGTACGCGACCCGGCCCGCCACCAGCAGCGCCGCGCCGAGCTCCCCGGGATCCTTCGAGATCTCGGCGAGCTGCAGCACCGCCGGCATCTCTGCCTCCGCGTCGCGCGCCCGGCCGGCGTGCTCGAGCGCCGACAGCGCGGACAGCCGATCGGCGATCGCGCTTCCGACCGTGACCGGTGGCTTGGGGCTCGCGCAGAGATCGATCTGCGGTAGCGCCGAGGCGGTCGCGACCGCGCGATCGACCGCCTCGCCGCCGGACTGGTGCCAGACCGCGAGCTGGGCGCGCAGATCGTGGAGGTGGCGATCCAGGCACGCCAGGCGCGGGGCGCGCTGCGCCGGCTCCGCCTTGCACGCGGCGCGCCGCCCGAGCTTCCACGCGGCCGCCCAGTCGTCGATCAGCGCCGTGGTCGACGCGATCGCGATCTCTGCCTGCGGGCGCAGCTCGGTGAACCGGCGGATCAGCGCCGCGCGTTGACCGCCATCCCAGACGTCATCGGCGAGCCGCGCACCGTCCGCGCAGTGATCCTCGGAGCGCTGGAGCGACCACGAGATCACCGCCGCGGCGGCGGCCGCGCCCGTGATCCCCAGCACGAGCCCGCGTCGGCGCCGCGTGCGGAGCGCTCTGCGCAGCTCGATCAGCAGCGCGTCGAGGGTCGGAAATCTCTGCCCCGGATCGATCGCGAGGCCGCGCGCGATCGCCGCGCGGACCCGGCGCGGCGCTGTGCCGAACGCACGGCGCGGGTCGAGCGCGTGCTGGAGCGACATCGCGAACGCGTACTGGTCCGCCCGCGCGTCGATCGGCTGGCCGTCTCGCTGCTCGGGCGCCATGAACGCGGGCGTGCCGACCTGGTCCGAGCCGCGCGGGAACCGAGGCTCGTCATCGCTGCGCGCCAGCCCGAAATCGCTCACCCGGACGCGCCCGCTCGGGTCGACCAGCACGTTGCTCGGCTTGAAGTCGCGGTGGATCAGCCCGGCGTGGTGGGCCGCGACCAGGCCGTCGCCGGCCTGGACGAACAGCTCCACGATCGCGCGCCACGGCCGCCGCTCGTCGAGCCAGGTTGCGAGGGTCTCGCCGCGCACCAGCTCCATCACCACGAACACCTGGCCCTCGATCGTCCCGACCTCGTGCACACCGACCACGTTCGGGTGGGTCAGCCGCGCCATCGCCTGGGCCTCGCGGATCAGCCGCACGCCCGCGGCGGAGTCCGCCTCGGCGCCGCGCACCACCTTGATCGCGACGCGGCGATCGAGGTCCGGATCGTACGCCTCGAACACCACGCCCATGCCGCCGGCGCCGAGCTGCCGGACCAGCCGGAAGTGCCCGATCGTCGCGCCGGGCGCGAACGGCCCCGCGGCCGGCGCATCGTGCGCGTCGTCCGGGGCAGGCTCGCCGGGGTTGTCGAGGGTGCAGTCGAGGAGCTCGTTCACGGAGGTCGATCGTTCACATCGCTTCGAGCGCGAGCAGCGGATCACCCGCGTTCACGTCGTCGCCATCGCCGACCAGGATACTCGTGACGCGGGCGCGCGGGGGGAGCTCGCCGCCTCCATAGGTGACGCGATGGAACGTCTTCATCACCTCGAGCAGACAGATCGTCGCCCCGGCCGCCAGCTCGGTCCCGGCCGCGACGAACGGCGGCTTGTCCGGCGCGGCGCGGCCGTAGAACCGCCCGCTGGTCGGCGCCCGGAACACCAGACCTCCGACGGACGTCGACGCTGCGGCAGAGATCCGTTCGATCGCCTCGACCGAGCCGCGAGGGTCGAGCACGACCAGCACCGCGCCGTGATCGACCGCCGGGCGGGCGAGCATCGGATCCGCGATCGCGACGACCGCGCCACGCGCGGTGGGGGGCGCGACCACGGCGACCAGCTGGCCGAGGATCTCGAGCTCGCCGAGCACCGTGCCGGGCCGCACGATATCGCCGACTTGCACGCGGATCCGGAACAGCCCGGGCGACGGGCTGACCAGCTCGATCTGCTCGCCGGCCTCGCGCGCGGTCGCGGCGGTGGTGCGCTCGTGGATCCTCATCGCACGCCTCCGACCAGCTCGCGGAGATCGTGCATCGACCAGATCCGCGAGTTCTTGACCCGCCGGTAGCCGGTGTTCTGGTACGCCATCTCGACCAGCGCCGCGAGGTACGCGCGCAGCTCGCCGACCTCGACGATCTCGTCGGTGTCCATCTGGCGCGCTGCGACGAACGGATCCATGTCCGCCGCGATCCGCGCCTCGGTCTCGGCCATGCCCGCTTCGATCTTTGCCCGCTCCACGGGATCCGTGGTGAGGATCTGGAAGTCGTCGTCGAGCTTGGTGTTGAACGCCGCGATCGCGAGCGTCCGGCCCTCCATCACCGAGAGCCGCGAGAGCGACGTGGAGAGCTGCACGACCGGATCGTAGGGCAGCCCGCTCATCGCGTAGTACCCGGCGCCGGACGCCTTGCGCAGCAGCACCGTGAACATCGGCGTCGTGTTGGTCGAGTTCGTATAGATGAGGGAGCTGCCGTACGCGAGCAGGCCGTGCGCCTCGGCTTCGCGCCCGATGTCGAACCCCGAGATGTCCTGCAGCCACACCAGCGGGATGCCGTCGTCGTTGCAAGCGCGCGAGAACGCGCTGATCTTCGCGATCCCGCCGCGGTACAGGATCCCTGCCGGACGCTGGCGTCCGGGGTGCTCGGGATCGCCGACCAGCCCCTGGCGGTTGATCACGAACCCGGCGTACAGCCCGCCGATCCGGCCGATCCCGCAGATCATCTCCTCGCCGACCTCGGGCATCACCTCCCAGAACAGCGACTGGTCGACCAGCCGCGCGAGCACCTGATGGGCGTCGTACGCCTCGCGGTGATCCGTGGGCAGCAGGCCGGACAGCTCGGCGGCAGAGAACCGCGGATCGATCGGCGCCAGGTCGCCGCGATAGAACTCCGCCCCGGAGCTCGGCAGGCGCGCCACATCGCGGCGCAGGCACGCGAGCAAGGTCTCGTCGTCCGGCACCCGGACATCCGCGCAGCCCGAGCGGTGCACGTGGACCTCGGGACCGCCGATGTCGAGCGACGTGATCTTCTGGCTCTTGGCACCTTTGATCAGCGCCGCGCCGGCGATCACCATGTACGCCTGCTCGGTCATGTACACGCGATCCGAGATGATCGGCATGTAGCCGCCGCCGGCGATGCAGTCGCCGAACACGCCCGCGATCTGGGGCACACCGTTCGCCGACAGCAGGCTGTTCATCTTGAAGATGTGTCCGGCGCCCCGGGCGCCCGGGAAGCTCTTGCTCTGCTCGGGCAGGAACAGCCCGGAGCAGTCGACCAGGTAGATCGTCGGCAGCCGCAGCCGCAGCGCCATCATCTGTGCCCGCTGGATCTTCTCGGGGGTGCGCGGCCACCACGCGCCGGACGCGACGGTGTTGTCGTTCGCGATCACCATGCACCACCGGCCCTCGATCCGCGCGAAGGCAGTGATCACGCCGGCCGCGGGCGACTTCTGATCGCCGGGGAACACCTCGCCGTAGTTGACGAACGTGCCGGTCTCGAACGTGCGGGTGCCCGGATCGGCGAGCCGCGCCAGGCGCTCCCGCGCGGTCAGCTTGCCCTTCTTGTGCACGCGGTCGACGTACGCCGGCCCCCAGCCCGCCTCGACCTCGCGCCGCCGCGCGCGCAACCGCTCCTCCAGCGCCGCCAGGGCCGCGCGATGCTCGGTGATCGTGGCCTCATCGGCGAGCTGGTTCAGAGGATCGCCGATCGGAGCGAGTGGGACGAACGCCATGCGCGACGAACGCTACCATGCCCGCGGCGGGGGCCAGGTCGGCCGGCGCCGCTACGTCGGCTCGCTCGCGAGCTTGGGATTGCGGCGGATCGTGACCAGCTCCTCCGGCATCGGCGCCGGGATCATCTGCTCGAAGTCGAGCCAGATCCGGCGATCCTCGCGGCAGTCATAGCTGCGGCACGGAGCGGGGCGGTACTGGTAGTTGCCGCAGAACCCGGTCTCGCGGGTCTGGTAGATGCAGTAGCCCTCGGCGGTCTGCTCGAGGAAGTACGGCTCGTCGATCCGGAACTCGAGCTGGCCTTCCTTGAGATCCTGCCGAGATAGCCGGACGTTGAACGAGCAGCAGCGGCCGTGGCAGAGATGCATGCGCGCGCCGCAATCGACCTCGGAGTTCTCGACCTGGTACTTGTCCACGGTCGTGTTGAGCTCCAGGTGCGGCTGTGCGGCGCGCGTCGTGCGCTCGCGCAGCTTGGCGATCGTCCGGAGATGGCCCTCGCCGACCTCGCCTCGGAACTGCATGATCTGGATCAGCGTGTCGAGCGCGACCCCGAGCTCCGCGATCGACTTCTCGTTGCGCTCGTTGTCCGCGCTGAGCCGCCGCAACGCGGCCCCCAGCTGCGCATAGACCTCGTCAGCATCCATCGCGGCAGTGTAGCGCGACCACCGGTCGGTCAGCTCAGTGGCTTGCGCAAGCAGATGCTGTCGGCGAGCCCGACGTACGGACCGAAGTTCGGGATCCGCTGGAAGCCGCTGGACTCGTACAGCCGGACGGCCTCGCGCAGCCGAGGGCCGGTCTCGAGCACGACCGCGGTCGCGCCGAGCTCGCGCGCCCACGCCTCGAGCTCGCCGACCACCGCGCGGCCGACCCCGGCCCGGCGGTGGGCCGGTGCCACGAACATCCGCTTGAGCTCGAACGAGCTGGCGTCGAACGCCTTGAAGCAGCCACACCCGGCCGGAGCGCCGTCGATGTACGCCACGATCGCGGTCTCGGTCGAGAACACGTTGTGCACGGCGTACGCCGCCTGGCTCTCGCCATAGCGCTCCCACAGCTCGGCGTCGAGCAGGCGGACCAGCTCGGCGAACGCGGGATCTCGGCTCGTGGTGCGTCGTACTTCGATCACGCGGAGATCCTTCAGGTGGGCCAGCCCGGGATCGCGCGGGTGTCGTAGTGGCCGGAGCGGAAGCCATCGCTGCTCAGGATCGCGAGATGCATCGGGATCGTGGTTGGCACGCCCTCGACCGTGAACGCCGAGAGCGCGTCGATCATCCGCGCGATCGCGTCATCTCGATCTGTGCCGCGCACGATCAGCTTCGCCAGCAGCGAGTCGTAGAACGGCGGCACGACGTAGCCGGCCTCGACGTGGGTATCGACGCGGATCCCGTCGCCGCTCGGCGGGCGCCAGGCAGTGATCGTCCCGGGGGCCGGCTTGAACTTGTCCGACGGGTCCTCGGCGTTGATCCGGCACTCGATCACGTGTCCGGTGAGCGGGATCTCCTGCTGCGTCCACGCGAGCGGACGGCCGGCGGCGACCTCGATCTGGGCGATCACCAGATCTTTGCCGGTGCGCTGCTCGCTCACGGTGTGCTCGACCTGGAGCCGGCAGTTGAGCTCCATGAACCGCAGCACGTCGCCATCGAACAGCAGCTCCATCGTCCCGGCGCCGACATACCCGACGCTGGCGACCGCACGCGCCGCGAGCGCACAGGTGGCCGCGCGCAGATCGTTCGAGATCGCGGGCGACGGGCTCTCCTCGATCAGCTTCTGGTGGTTGCGCTGGACGGTGCAGTCGCGCTCGCCGAGGTGGACCGCGCGGCCGTACCGGTCGGCGAAGATCTGGATCTCGACGTGGCGGCCCTCTTCGATCAGCTTCTCGAGGAACACCCGATCTCCGCCGAACGCCGCGCGCGCCTCGGCCTGGGCCTCCCCGTACGCGGTCTCGACCTCGCTGGGCGACCGGGCAATCCGCATGCCGCGCCCGCCGCCACCGTTCTCGGCCTTGAACAGCACCGGGAACCCGATCTCTGCCGCGACCCGGCGCGCGTCCTCGAGCCCGGCGAGCAC
>JBQCJR010000942.1:0-17478 GCA_051952595.1 Kofleriaceae bacterium | reverse complement strand
TGCTCGCGGCCGCCCGCCGCCGCGCCGGTGATCGCCCGATCGCGGCGCCGCGCCGCAGCGAGCCGCCGCCGGGCACCTCGGCCGCCGACGCGTTCGCGCGGATCGTGCGCGACGCCGAGCTCGCCGCGAGCCACGGCGACGGGGCCACCGCGCTGACGCTGTACCAGCGCGCGCTCGAGCTGCGCCCGGGCGATCCGCTCGCCACCGTGCCGCTGATCCGGATCGCGACCCAGCTCCGCGAGCCCGCGCCGGTCACCAGCCTGGCGCTCGCCCAGCTGCGGATCGCCGAGGACACCGGCGACGGCGCCACCAAGGCCACCGCGTACGAGCTGCTCGCGCACATCGACGCCGAGCTGCGCGCGGATCTCGAGTCGGCGCAGATCGCGCTCGAGAGCGCGTCGCAGGCCGATCCGGGCCGGATCGACCTGATGCACCGGCTCGAGCGCCAGTACGCCGTGGTCGACGACTTCGGCGAGCTGGTGCGGCTGCGCCAGGCCACCGTCGAGGCCGTGCCGCCCGAGCTGGTCCGCGATCGCGCGGCGCTGCTGCTCGACATCGCCGGGCTCGCGACCCGCGACCAGCGCACCGAGCTCGAGCTCGCGGATCTCTACCGCGCGGTGCTGGCGACCGATCCGGCGTCCCGGCTCGCGCTGATGCACCTCGAGTCGATCGTGCGGCGCAACGGGTCCTCCGAGGAGCTGGCGCAGCTCGAGGAGCAGATCGCGAGCTACTTCGAGGGCGATCCGAAGACCCAGGCGGCGTTCTTCACCCGCGCCGGCGAGACGCTCGCCGAGCTCAACCAGATCGACGGCGCGGTGCAGCGGTTCGGCCGCGCCGAGGGCGTGCTGCCGGGCCACGTGCCCGCGCTCGAGGGCTGGCGCCAGGCCGCGCTCAAGGGCGAGCTGTGGATCGACGTCGCCGAGGCGGCGACCCGCCAGGCGGCCGGCGCGAGCGACGCCGCGCAGCGCGCCGCGCTCCACCACTTCGCGGGCGTCGCGCTGATGGACAAGGCGCTGGTCGGCGAGCAGGCGATGGCGTCGTTCCGCCGCGCGCTCGACGCCGAGCCCGGCCACCGCGACGCGTTCCTGCGGCTGCGCATCCTGCTCGAGGAGGACGCCAACCACGACGACCTCGCGACGCTGCTCGCCCAGCGGCTCGACGTGGAGCTCGAGCCGCGCGCCCGGATCGAGCTGCACCGCGCGCTCGCCGAGCTGCACCGCAACTTCCTCTCGGATCGCGACACCGCCAAGCAGCACTACCGCGCGATCCTCGCCGGCGAGCCGAACGATCTGCGGGCCCACGCCGCGATCGCCGACATCGCGTGGGAGCAGGGCGCCTGGCAGGAGGCCGCCGATGCGCTGATAGCGCGCGCGCGGCTCGAGCGCCAGCCCGAGGTGCTGAAGACGCTGTGCTTCCGGCTCGGCCTGATCTACGCCGACCGGCTGGTCGACATCCCGATGGCGCTCAAGGCGTTCCAGCGCGCGCTGAGCTACCAGCCCGACGACGAGAACACCCTGGTGCGGCTCGCGGACCTGGCGACCCAGGTCGGCGAGTACAAGCTGGCGCTCGGCGCGTGCGAGCGGCTGGTCAAGCAGGAGACCGATCCGGACCGCCGCGCGGCGCACCTCCACAGGGTCGCCAAGATCTTCCAGCAGGGCTTCGGCGACACCAAGCGCGCCGAGCGCGCGCTCAACCTCGCGCTCGACGGCGCGCCGACCAACGACGACGCGCTCCAGCAGCTGGTCCAGTTCTATCGCGACGCGCGCGACATCACCTCGGTGCGGGTCCACCTCAACCGGGTCGCCGGCACGATGCGGGCGCGGGTCGCGCAGGCGCCGCTCGACGGCGTGCCGTACCGCGTGATCTCGCGGGCGATGGCGGCGCGTGCGTCGACCGGGCTGCCCGGCTCGCAGCCGATCGCGCGCGCGGCGGCAGAGCTCGCCGAGCTGCTCGGTGCGGCGGGCGAGCCGGAGCGCAAGCTGCTCGGCGAGCCGGCGCGTCCGGACCTGTCGCTGCTGGCCAAGCCGGAGGCCGACGACGGGCTGTTCCCGCGCGGCGTGCCGCTCGAGCTGCGCCAGATCTTCCAGCTGCTCGGCGATCGGATCGCCAAGCACGTCGGCGTCGATCTGCGCCCGTACGGCGCGACGCGCGGCGATCGGCTGCGCGCGCGCGACAACCCGGTCGCGGCGGTCGCCCAGTCGGTGGCCACCAGCCTCGGGTTCGCCGGCGAGATCGACGTCTACGTGTCGACCCGCCAGCCGTGGGTGATGGTCGCCGAGCCGACCAGCCCGGTATCGCTGATCATCGGATCGTCGATCGCGGCGGCCGGCGGCGACGCGATCCGGTTCGCGGCCGGCGGCGCGCTCAAGCTCGCGCAGGCCTCGCTCGCGATCCCGGCGCGGCTGCCGCCCGACGAGCTCGGCGTGCTGGTGATCGCGCTGATGCGGCTGTTCCAGCCCGAGTTCCCGATGCTCGCCATCGACGCGGAGGCGGTCGCCGCGAACCTCCAGAAGCTCAAGCGGCTGATCCCGACCAGCCTGCTCAACGAGCTGCGGCCGTTCGCGCTCGCCGTCGACCCGCAGCGGTTCAGCCACCGCGACCTCGCCCGCGATCTCAAGATCGCCGGGCTGCGCGCCGGGCTGGTCGCGTCGGGCTCGTTGCTGGCCGGCCTGCGCATCCTGGCGTCTCAGGCTGGCGGAGAGCTGCCGGCGTTCGTGGCGGACCCGGTCGCCCAGGGCCTGGTCTCGTTTGCCCTCGGCGAGGACCACGCCGCGGTCGCCCGCTAGCCTCGCGGAAGCCTCGCCGACGCGGCGCGCAGCGGCCCGCTCCTTGCTCGTCCCGCCCGCATCCGACAGCCATCGGACTTCGCTCGGAGGACAGTCATGAGGTTACAGCCACTCCCAGGCGCCCGCGGTCTCCTGACCCTGACAGCCCTGACTTGCCTGGCTACGGCAGTAGCCTGCGGCGGCGGCGGCGTGCCCGAGCTGTCCGGCCTCGTCGACCAGGTCGCCCAGGTGGGCACCGAGCTGAAGATCGACCTCAACGGCACCGATCCGGATGGCGACCAGCTGACCTATGGCTACCGCGCCGGCTCGGACCTCCAGGACCTCGCGAACCGGGCCCTGGTGACCGTCTCGCCGTCCGGCAACGGGGTGTTCCGGTGGACCCCGATCGCGAGCGACGTCGGCAAGCACTCGTTCGACTTCACGGTCTCGGACGGCGACCACGAGACGGTGGTGACCATCGAGATCGACGTCCGGTCGGCGATCGGCTCGGCCACCGCGCCGATCTTCCGCGAGCCGCTCGGCAGCGGCACCACGCTCGACCTGTCCAAGCGCGACTGCCTCGACCTCGCGGTGGTGATCGAGGACCAGGACACCGCCCAGGTCACGCTGCGCATGGAGGAGCCGGTGATCGATGGCGCCGAGCTGAACCAGGACGACGGGCTGCACGCCACGTTCCGCTGGTGCCCGACCCGCGCGCAGGCCGCCGAGAACCGCTACACGCTGGTGCTGTCCGCCGATGACGGCGAGAACCCCAAGACGCTCAAGAACTACCTGATCGTGCTGCGCGGCGGCGGCGGCGCGAGCTGCCCGGGCGCCGCGCCGGTGATCACCCACACCCCGGCGAACCAGAGCACGATCGTCGGGCTCACGATCGACGCGCGGGTCACCGACGACAAGGGGCTCAAGGAGTCGCCGCTGCTCTACTACTCGCTGACCGCGCCGGCGAACCCGCCGAACCTCGCCAGCATGATCCAGCTGTCGACGGTGCGGATCAGCGGGACCAGCCAGAACGGCGTCTATGCCGCCGACGTGCCGAACCCGGTCGCGGGCCAGCCCGCGGGCACGCAGCGCAAGATCTACTACCTGTTCTCGGCCGACGACGACGACGACATCACGGGCAACTGCGACCACAACACGACGTCGCAGGTCTACCAGATGACGGTGACCTCGACGGGCAGCGCCGACCTGCCGCTGTGCGCCGCCTGCACCTCGGACGCGCAGTGTGGACCCGGCGACCTGTGCGTCTACACCGGCTCGATGGGCGCGAGCTACTGCATGCAGGCGTGTGGCGCCGGCTGCCCGAGCGGCTACGCGTGCTCGGCGGGCCCGCTGTACTCGGTCGACGGCGCTTCGGCGATGCAGTGCGTGCCGCAGAGCGGGTCGTGCCAGATGCCCAGCGGCAGCTGCGCCGACGACGCCAACGAGGAGGACGACACGCGCAGCCAGGCCTCGGCGAACGCGGCGGTGCGTGGCCCGCTCTCGCCGGGCATCCACGACTTCGTGAGCTGCCCGATGCCGAACCCGCCGGCGTACGGGGTCAAGAGCGACGACGACTGGTTCCAGCTCCGGATGACCGCGGACACCAAGCTCGACCTGTGGCTGTACGGCAACGGCGAGAGCGACCTCGATCTCCACCTGTACCGCTCCGATGGCACGGTGCTCTCGAAGTCGACCAGCCTCGCGGCCGACGAGAACATCATCAAGTGCCTGCCGGCCGGCACCTACTACGTGAAGGTCAACGGCTACGACGCGATCCGCAGCGAGTACCTGCTCGATCAGGTGACCACGCCCGAGGCGTGCAACACGACCTGCGTCGATGACGCGCGCGAGGACGACGACACCTACAGCCAGGCCCGGCCGACCACCCAGCCGGTCTACACGTCGACGGGCAACGTGATCTGCCCGAACGACGACGACTACTACGCGGTGCGGCTGACCGGCGGCCAGCGGCTGATCATCGACCTCGCGTTCACGCAGAGCAACGCGCAGCAGGATCTCGACCTGCATCTCTACCAGGCGTTCACCGACCTGTGGCCGTGCAGCCCGGCGGACCCGTCGACCTGCAGCTCGGCGCACGGCCAGGGCGCGGTGTCGAACGAGCACGCCGAGCTCGTCGCGCCGAGCTCGTGTGGCACCGCCGGGTGCGACTACTCGGTGGTGGTCCGCGGCTACAACGGCGCGCAGAACACCTACGGCATCACGATCAAGGTCCAGTGATGGCGCGCGCGACGTTCCCGCTCGCCCTCGCGGCCGCGCTCGCCGGGTGCGCGAGCTCGACGGCGCCCGATCCGGGCCTCGAGGGCCTCGCGATCGAGCGCGTCGCGCCCGAGACGGTCATCCCGGGCACCCGGATCCAGGTCGACGGCGCGTCGTTCGTCGACGCGCAGTGGGGCACCGCGACGCTGCGGCTGTCCGGCAGCGGGATCGATCTGGCGCTGCCGGCGCGGTTCGTCGATTTCGGCACGCTGTCGGTCCAGGTCGACGCGGCGACGATCGCCGAGATCGGCGACCTCGACTTCCACGGCACCGCGCGGGTCGACGTGATCGCCGCGAGCGACGGCGAGACCTACTCGAGCGAGCCGCTCTCGGTCGACCTGCGGTTCCGCGCGCGGCTCGCCCCGGTGGCCACGGTACTCGAGGCGAGTGGGGTGATCTTCGTCAACGATCGCCTGGTGATCGAGGGCGACGGCTTCTTGCTCGGCGGCGAGGAGGGCGTCACGGTCGCCCGGCTCGCCGGCTGCTTCACGCCCGAGGCCGGGGGCGGGTGCCGCCCGCTGCCCGAGATCGAGCTGCCGATGACGCCCGAGGATCCGCTCGCGCGCGACCGCTCCGGGTTCGCGTTCTCGCCGAAGGTCGCCGGCATCCAGCCCGGCTCGTTCACCGGCACGGTCACGGTGGTCAACCGCCAGCCGAGCGGCGCACCGGCCGCCGCGGGCGCGCTCGGCGTCAGCTACGACCTGGTGACCTCGCAGATCTTCGGCGTCGAGCCGGCCTCGGCGAGCCTCGGCCAGTACGTGTTCGTCAGCGGCGGCGGGTTCGTCGGCGGCGAGGGCGGGGCGGCCACCGTGATCGAGCTCGCGGGCACGTTCCGCAAGACCGGCGGCAGCCCGGCGCCGGCGTCGCTGACCCTGATCCCCGAGTTCGTGGAGGGCCGGCTCGTCCGCTACGTGGTCAACACCGACGACGAGCTCGGCTCGTCGCTCGATCTGCGCAACGAGACCGGCCAGTTCACCGGCACCGCGACCCCGGTCGTCAGCTACGGCCCGGACACCGTGCGCGGCGTGGGCAAGTCGATCAGCTTCGCGCTCGCGCCGGTCAAGCAGGTGGTCTACCTCCAGTTCCAGCCGACCTACGTCGAGGGGCTGCGCGACTTCGGCCTGCGCGCCGTGGACCGGCGGATCCGCGACCGGATCGTCGAGGTCTGCGACGCGGCCTACGCCGGGGTCAACATCGAGTTCCGCACCACGCCGCCGACCGACTTCGCGCTCTACGCGAACGTCGAGCTGGTGGGCGTCGATCCCAACGGCTCCGGGCTGTTCGGCTACGACAACACGCCCGGCAAGGACAACGGCAACCTGCGGCTGTACGACCGGCTCGGCGGGGTCAACGCGGCCACCCAGCAGGACGGCTATCCCGGATTCGGCGGCGTGTTCGTGCGCTCGCTGATGGGCTTCTCGCAGCACCCGGGCCAGCTCGCCGCCTCGGTGTCGGGAGCCGACGCGCTGTTCGATCGGGTGTTCGATCCGTTCCGGCCGGATCTCGGCCACGAGCCGATCCGCGCGGCGGATCTGTCCGGCGGCGTCCCGGTGATCCGCGACGGCAGCGCGTGCCCGGCGAGCGATCGGCAAGGCCAGATCGGGTGCGCGATCTACGTGATGGGCAATCTCGTCGGCGGCACGCTCGCCCACGAGCTCGGCCACTCGCTCGGCCTCGCGAACCCGTTCCTGGACGGCTTCCACAACAACGGCGACGCGCCGAACCGCCTCATGGACGCCGGCGGCGATCGCCCGTTCGCCGAGCGCGCCGAGCTCGAGGGGCAGGGCCCGGGCGTGTTCTGCGACGAGGAGTACGCGTACCTGCGCGGCATCCTGCCGACGAACGTTCCGGAGCCGGCGATCCAGCGCCCGAGCTGCTTCTAGCGGTGGCCGCGACCGATCACCGCGTCGTGACGCACGTGGTGGTAGCCCTCGCGATGGGCGGCTTGATCCACGCGGAGCACGCGGCGCTTGCAGCCGCTGATCGACTCCATGCCCGGATCGTACGCACGCTCCCGCGGCGCGGCCGGGCGCGTGGCCAGAAACGCTCCGAGCGTGGCGGCGAACGCGACGGCGAGCCAGGCGAAGCGCGCTCGGTGCGAGGCGGTGGCGGCGAGGACGTTCGGCTGCATGGTCCCTACGATACCAGGGGTACTCGGCATATGCTCGGACGACATGGCTTCCAGCTCTCCGCCGAAGGGCACGCCGACCTCGGCCGCGAACCCCCAGCGCACGCGCGGCTACATCGAGCTGTTCGGCGGCTGGGCGCTCGTGATCGCCGGGGTCGCGCTGGTCGCGGTCGTCAGCGGTGGCGTCCGCTACGTGCTGTACGGCGGTGTGGTCGCCGGAATGGTCGCGATCGCGCGCGGCGCGTTCCGGCTCAGCCCGCCCTCCGATCCGGCGCTGCCGCCGCGCTCGGACGTCCGGCGCTGGATCTACGGCAACCTCGATCTCGCGTTCGCGCTGGTCTACGCGCTGGTGATCTGGAAGGTGATCCCGAACCGCCTGCCCTCGGCGGCGGTGCACCTGTGGTCGCTGCCGGTGTTCACCGCGGTGATGGGCATCGGCACGCTGCTCGGCGGCAAGATCGGCTGGTGGACAGCGATCGCCGGCGGCTCGGCGCTGCTGTGCTCGGTCATCATCCTGATCATGCGCATCCTGATCTCGGCGGCGTTCCTCGCCGGGGTGTACGGCGCGTTTGGTAAGGCGGCGTCGACGTTTGCCATGGTCGCGGTCGCGCTGATCGTCGAGGTCGTCGCGCTGCTGCCGATCATCCAGATCAAGTTCCTGATGACGCGCCTCGGGCGCCGCACCTACGGCGTGTGATGCGCAGCCGCCGTCGCCTGATCGCGCTGATCCTGGTGTGGACGCTGCCGAGCGCGCTGTTCCTCGCGGCGACCACGATCGTGTACACGGCGTTCCGGATCCCGCCGCCGGACCGCCTCGATGCGGCTGAGCGCACCGCGGTGATGACCACGCTGCGCGCCGCGCTCGACGACGCGCCGGCGGTGGCGTGCCCGGTGCGCCGCGCGGCGACCGGGCCGGTCGCCGTGATCGTCTGGAACAACGGCCGCGCGGTCGCCCGCGTCGACGGCGACGGCGCGACGATCGGCGAGGCGATCGACGCCGCCGCCACGACGCTGCGGACCCAGCCGGCGCTGCGCGCGATGTCGGCGGAGGCGCGGCTCGCCAGCCGGATCCAGGTCGACGTGGTCACCGGCACGGCGCCGCTCGGCGAGGGCCAGCAGTGGCTGTTCGATTCGATGGCGGTGCCCGGGGTCGCCGACATGCTGGCGATCAACTCCGGCGTCGAAGGCATCGGCGTCGAGCTCGACGGCAAGCCGTGGCTGCTGCTGCCGCACGAGCTGGTGGCGATGAAGGTGCTCGCGGCCAAGCGGCCGTCGGCGGCGCTCCAGGACTTCGCGATGGGCGCCGATCTCGCGAAGATGACCCGCATCCTGGGGTTGCGCGCCGGCTCGCGCGGCAAGCTGGATCCACGCACGCTGTTCCGGTTCCGCACCGACACCTTCGTCGAGCTGCCGGTGGCGATGCGCGACGAGCCCGGCGCCGCGCCGCTGCCGCTGTACCGCGGCATCCCGGCGCCACCGAAGCTGACCGCGCAGGTGCTGCGCGACTACGCGCTCGAGGGCGGGCGGTTCCTGGTCGCCCACCTCGCGCAGAACGGCCGCTACATCTACGAGCACGACCTCGCCACCGGCGCGCAGACCGATCCGAAGAGCGCGTCGTACTCGATGCCGCGCCACGCCGGCACCACGTACTTCCTCGCCGAGCTGTACCGGATCACCAAGGAGGAGTGGCTGCGCGAGCCGATCGAGCGCGCGTTCGCCCACCTCGCCGAGCTCATGGCCAACGGCCGGTGCACCGGCACGCTGCCGGATGGCACCGAGATCGACTGCGTGATGGATCGCACGGAGCGAGTCGCCCAGATGGGCTCGACGGCGCTCGCGGTGGTCGCGCTCGCCGAGTACCAGCGCGCGACCGGCGACACGCGCTACCTCGCGACCGCGCAGAAGCTGAGCGCGTGGATCCTGTGGATGCAGCGCGAGGATGGCTCGTTCCGCCACCTCTACGATCCGAGGACCAAGGTCGCCGACGACCAGACGATGCTGCTCTACTACTCGGGCGAGGCCTCGCTGGCGCTCGCGCGGATGCACCTGATCACCGGCGACGAGAAGTACGCGCGCGCGGCCCAGAAGGGCCTCGACTGGCTGGTCGACTGGTACGACTTCTTCATGGCCGGGTTCTTCTACGGCGAGGAGCACTGGACGTGCATCGCCGCCGAGGCCGCGTACCCGGCGGTCAAGAATGCCAAGCACGTCGACTTCTGTCACGGCTACGGCGCGTTCCTGCGCCAGCAGCAGGCCGCGCCGGGCGAGCTCCCCGACGAGGACGACTTCGCCGGTGCGTACGTGTTCACCCCGTTCCTGGCCCCGTACAACACGCCCGCCGGCTCGCGCACCGAGGCGATGATCTCGGCGTACCTGCTCGGCCGCCACCACGGCACCCCCGACGAGCGGGTGCGCGGGCAGATCCGCGACGCGCTCCAGTACGTGCTCGGGCAGCAGATCACACCGGTCAACAACTTCGCCGTGATCGGCCACGGGCTCGGCGGCATGCCGGGCAGCCCGATCGATCGCAACGTGCGGATCGACTACGTCCAGCACGTGTGCTCGGCGTTCATTCGCGCGTCCGAGTTCATCGACGGGCCGTGACCTGACAGGACGTCTGCTATGATGCCGGCGCGGTGTCAGACGACAAGCGGACCAAGATAGGGCCGACGGGGCCGGTGCGTGAGACGGGGGCGATCGCCGTGCCCGCGGTGACACCCGCGCCGGCGAGCAGCCCTCCGATCGCGGCGGCCTCGGACGCGCCGAGCCAGCCTCCCGGCCAGCCCCCAGGGACGAGCAGCCCCGCGGCGCAGACCTCGTACTTGCCGCCTGCGGTCGATCCGCTGCTCGGCCAGACGCTCGCCGGGCGCTACCAGATCTCGCGCAAGCTGGGCGAGGGCGGCATGGGCGCGGTCTACCTCGCGACCCACAACCTGCTCGAGAAGCAGGTCGCGCTGAAGGTCCTGCACGGCGAGTTCGCGCGCAAGCCGGACCTCGTCGAGCGGTTCATGCAGGAGGCCAAGGCGGCGTCGCGGATCCGCCACGAGAACGTGATCGACATCAGCGACTTCGGCAGCACGCCGGAGGGCCTGGTGTTCTTCGCGATGGAGCTGCTGAAGGGCCACGATCTGCACGAGGAGGTCTCGCGCGCGCGGCTCGCCGGCCAGCTGCTGCCGTGGGAGCGCAGCAAGCGGATCTTCCTCCAGATCTGCGCCGCGCTCGCGGCGGCCCACCGCCACGGGATCATCCACCGCGATCTCAAGCCCGAGAACGTCTACCTCGTCGAGTTCCTCGGCGATCCGGACTTCGTGAAGCTGCTCGACTTCGGGATCGCGAAGCTCACCGAGGCCAACGAGGGCGAGCGCAAGCTGACCCGCACCGGGATGCTGTTCGGCACGCCCGAGTACATGTCGCCGGAGCAGGCGCGCGGCGAGCCGCACGTCGATCACCGCGTCGACATCTACGCGATGGGCTGCATCCTGTTCCAGCTGGTCACCGGGCGGGTGCCGTTCGAGGCCGACAACTTCATGGGCGTGCTCAGCCTGCACCTCACCGAGCCGGCGCCTTCGATCCCCGTCGAGGTGTTCGATCGGATCGGGGCGCCGCGCGAGCTCGCGCACGTGATCGACAAGGCGCTCGAGAAGGATCGCAACCAGCGCTGGCAGTCGATCGACGACTTCGCGAACGCGGTGCGCGTGGTGTGTGGCGAACCTCCGGTCGCGCCGGGCGTCACGACGACCCTGCCGGCGCAGAGCGTCCCGGCGCCCGCGCAGACCAAGACCCAGCGCGCGAGCACGCCGCCGCCCGGCACGCCGACCGCGGTGACCCAGAACGGGACCGGCCGGGTGAAGACGCAGTGGACCGGCAGCCTGGCGGTGCCCGCCGCGGAGGTCGAGCCGGCCAAGCGCTCGAAGCTGCCGCTGATCCTCGGCGCGGTGCTGCTGCTCGGCGGTGGTGGTGCGGCCGCGGTGTTCGCGCTCGGCGGCAAGGGTGGGCCCAGTGAACCGGCTCCGTCGCCGGGCAGCGCGGGCTCGGGAGACGGCTCCGCGACCACGCCGATCGCGACCGCCGCGCCGGCCGATGCCGCCCCGGTCGAGCCGCCCGCGCCGGATGCGCCTGCTGCCGCGCCGCTGCCGGCGAGCGTCTCGCTGCGCCTCGACTCGGTGCCGCCGCGCGCCGAGATCCGCGATCTGATGCTCGACAAGGTGCTCGGCCGGACGCCGATGACGCTCACCGTCGAGCCGTCGCACGAGATCCGGCGCTACACGCTGACGCTCAAGGGCTACGGCGACGCGCTGATCGAGCTGCGGCCGAACCAGGCGACGATGGAGCACGTGGCCCGGCTCGAGAAGGGCGTGGCCGGCGCGCCGGTGCGCCACGGCGGGACCTCGCCGGGGCCGGGGGCCGGATCTGGCGCTGGATCCGGATCCGCCACGGCGCCGCGGCAGACGCCCGACGCCGGATCCGGGACGCCGGCGAGCAAGCCGCCGGACGTGCCGAAGCACCAGCCGTCGCCCGACGACGACTGCCCCGAGCTGCCGTGCCTGAAGACGATGCCGGCGCCGGCGCCCGCCGCGGAGTGACGGTGCGCACCGGGCGCGCGAACGTCGGCGATGTGGAGCTCGCGTACGACGTGTTCGGCGAGCGCGGCCGGCCGCTCGTGCTGATCATGGGCATCGGCGCGCAGCGCGTGATGTGGGACGAGGCGTTCTGCGACCAGCTGGTCGACGCCGGGTTCCACGTCGTGCGGTTCGATCACCGCGACATCGGCGACTCGACGCGGCTCGACGGGCCGGTGCCGCGGCCCGGCCGGCTGCTGGTCCGCCGGCTGTTCGGCGCGCACATCGACGCGCCGTACACGCTGTCCGACCTGGCCGACGACGTCGCCGGGCTGATCCGGGTGCTCGACCTGGGCTCGGCGCACGTGGTCGGCGCGTCGCTCGGCGGCATGGTCGGCCAGCACCTCGCGATCGAGCACCCGGCGCGCGTGCGCTCGCTGGTCTCGATCATGTCGAGCCCGGGGGCGCGGCGCTACCTGCCGGAGCCGCGGGCGCTGCGCGCGCTGTTCGCCCCGATGCCGCGGACCGCCGAGGAGGCCGGCCGCCACCTGGAGCGGATGTTCTCGGTGATCGGCAGCCCGGCGTGGCCGCTCACCGGCGATCGGCTGCGCACGCTCGGCGAGCTCGCCCACGCGCGTGGACCTTCGCCGCGTGGCTTCCTGCGCCAGTTCGCGGCGGTGCTCGCCTCGGGCGATCGCCGCGCCGAGCTGCGCGCGGTCCAGGTGCCGACGCTGGTGATCCACGGCTCGCGCGACCCGATGTTCCCGGTGCGCGCCGGCCGCGACGTCGCCCGCATGATGCCGGACGCGACGTGGCTCCCGATCGCCGGGATGGGGCACGACCTGCCGCCGGCGCTGTGGCCGGTCCTGGTCGCGGCGATCGCGCGACACGCGGCCCGCGCGGAATCGCGTGCTACCGTGTGAGGCGCGCGCGGGTGGTGTAACTGGTAGCCACTCGGAACTTAAAATTCCGTGAGCGTCATGCTCGTGCGGGTTCGAGCCCCGCCCCGCGCACACACGACCGACGAGATCAACGCACGACCCCGGCGAGCAGCTCGCCGGCGAGGTAGCGTGTGCCACGCGCCGGCCAGCGGCGGCCGTGGCGGAGGAACGTGTTGACGACCGCGCCCGCGCGATCGCGCCGCACCGACGGGCGGCTCGGATCGACGAACCCGCGGCGGATCACGCCGCCGGCCAGGTAGATCATCTCGGTCACGCCGCGGTCGTCGCGCGCGATCGCGATCGCGACCAGGTCCGCGGCGTCGTCGCTGGTGGCGTGGTCGAACACCAGCAGATCGCCGGGGCGGGCCGGCTCGCCGGGCGCGGCGAACCGCTCGTGCTGCTCGGCCCACGCGACCAGCTCGCCGCCGGTGGTGGGCCCGCCCGCGTCGCCGGCCTCGCCAGCTGCGGGGCCGAGCGTCCGGCCGAGCTCGCGCGACCAGCCGAGCACCGCGATCAGCGGATCGCGTGGATCGCGCCGGCCGACCAGCGCTCGCAGATCTTCGACGCCGCGCAGCAGCGGCCGCGGCGCGTCGCCTCGGTGGGGCGCCGACAGCTGGGCACGCACCTCGGTGCGCGCGACCGGCGCCTCGGCGATCGCCGCGGCGGCCGCCGCCGAGGCCTCGCGGATCTTCGGGGCGGTGGCGACCCGGATCGCCGGATCCCGCGACTCCTCGCGCGGCATCGGATCGCGATTCGGATCCGCGCCTCGGCGATCTCCGCGCAGCGGGGCGGGCGGCACCTCGGCGGCGCCCAGCATCGGGGACGCGAACCGGTACGGCTGGTCGCGCCCGGCGCACCCCGCCCCGAGCGCTGCGGCGGCGAGCGCCGCGCCGGCGACCAGGCGGGACGGCATCGGAGAAGGCTAGAGCGCCCCGGTGCGCACTCGCCAGTTTTCGGCCGCGCGTGCTAAGAACCGCCGGTGACGCGGTACGAGCTGTTCCGGAAGCGGATCGCGCCGATCCTGTTCCTCGGGATGGTGGCGCTGATCGCGTTCGACACCTGCCAGGACCAGGAGCGCAACCGCGCGACCATCGTGATCGACGTGGGCGAGGCCCGGCCGCGGGTCCGCGCCGTGGACGCCGAGCTGATGGTCGGCGACGAGTCGTTTGGCACGTTCCACCGCGCGGCGCTGCCGGATCTGCAGATCGGCACGATCTCGTTCGAGGCCCGGCTGCCCGGGCGCGACGCCGAGCTGAAGATCCACGTCGATCTCGGCGGGCCGCAGCGCGACGTGGTCCGCCGGATCCACCTCGCCGAGGACGGCTCGACGATCACCGTCCCGATCGGCGCCGAGCTGCGCTGAGCGGCCGGACAGGCGGGGGCGGGGCGGGGCAGGCGCTCGCCGAGCTCAGCGGTCCTGGCGGCCCTGGCGGCGCAGCCGGACGATCGTCTCGATCTGCGCGGTGCCGGGCATCAGATCGAACGGCTCGATCGCGTCGGGCACCCAGCCGTGGGCGGCGAGCGCGATCAGGTCGCGGCCAAGCGCCTCGGGGCCGCAGCTGACGTAGATCACCGTCGGTGCGGCGAGCTCGACCAGCAGGGCGCGCGCGCCCTCGGAGAGCCCCTTGCGCGGCGGGTTGACCACCGCGACGTCGATCCGCGCGGGGGCGCCCCGCGGCGCGATCGCCTCGCGGATCATCCGCGGCAGCTCGGACGCGTTGCCGGCGACCGCTTCGAGCGCCACTCTGGCACGCTGCGCGGCGCGCCGCAGCTGGGCCACTGCTTCCTCGTCGATCTCGATCGCGGTCACCGCCGCGCCCGCGCGCGCGAGGTGCAGCCCGATCCCGCCGACCCCGGCGAACAGATCGACCGCACGCATCCCGAGGCGCGCCTCGGCCAGCTCGGCGATCCGCGCGTACATCGCCGCGGCCTGGGCGCGGTTGACCTGGAGGAACTCGCCGGCGCCGACCTCGACGTCGACCCCGGCGAGCGACTCGCTCAGGAAGCCCTCGCCAAACAGCACGTGGGCGGTCGAGCCCGACGGCACGATCGCGCCGTCGCGGCGATCGTTGTCGATCGCGACCACGCCGGTGATCGCGGGGTGGTTCGACAGCGCGCTCGCCACCTGCTCGAGCTTGCCGCGCGGCGTTCGCGAAGCCGCGATCAGCGCGACCAGCACGTCGCCATCGGACTCGCGCACGATCGCGTAGCGCAGCTCGCCTTCGCGGGTCGACTCGTCGTACGGGAGCAGGCCGGCGGCCTCGGCCGCGCCGCGCACCCAGGTCGCGACCTCGTCGATGAGCGGCGCGACGATCCGGCAGCCCAGCGTATCGATCACCCGGTGGCTGCGCGGGGCATACGCGCCGAGCACGACGTGATCGGCGGACCGCCCGGCGACGTACTTGCCCTTGTTGCGGTAGCCGAGCGGGCTGGGCGATGGCCGGGCCTCGGCGACCTCGACCGCGCCGTCGCGCACCGCCGGCACTTCGGCGAGCGCGTCGAGCACGCGGCGGCGCTTGGCGGCGAGCTGCGCCGGGTAGGCGAGGTGCTGCCACACGCACCCGCCGCACCGCCCGAACGCCGGGCACGCCGGCGCGACCCGGTCCGGGCTCGGCGCGCCGATCCGGCGCACCACGTGGGCCCACGCCTCCGGCTTGTGTGGGCTCGAGTGATCGACGACCACCTCCGCGCGCTCGCCCGGCAGCAGATCGGCGACGTGTAGCAGCCGGGCCGCTTCGGCCTGTGCTCCCGGCGCGGCGATCGCAGGTCCGATCCCGTGGCCCGCCTCGTCGAGCGCGGTGGCCACGACCTCGCATCGGTTTCGCTGCGCCGGACCCATCGCTAGCATGCTACATACGCCGTCCGCGGCGGCCTTGCACGCCGCCGGAGCCACCATCATGTCGTCGGAGAACCTCGTCGTCGCGGCGCTGTCCGGAGGCGTCGACAGCGCCACCGCCGCCGGCCTGCTCGTCGAGCAGGGCCACCGCGTGGTCGGCATGACGATGCGGCTGTACGACGCGCGTGGCACCGCGGCCTCGGCGGGCGGGCGGTGCTGCGGCCCGCGCGACGTGGAGGACGCACGCGCGGTGTGCGCGTATCTCGGGATCCCGTTCTACGTGATCGATCTGGCCCCCGAGTTCTCCGCGGCGGTGGTCGAGGACTTCGTCGAGGCGTACCTCGCCGGCGAGACCCCGAACCCGTGCGTCAAGTGCAACCAGCACATCAAGTTCTCGCCGCTGCTCGAGCGCGCCCGCGCGATCGGCGCCGACCTGCTGGTCACCGGGCACTACGCGCAGATCGTCGACGGCGCGCTGCGCCGCGGCGTGGATGCCGGCAAGGACCAGTCGTACTTCCTGTTCTCGATGCCGCCCGACGAGCTGGCCACGGTGCGGTTCCCGCTCGGCGGGATGACCAAGGAGCAGGTGCGTGGCCACGCGCAGCGGCTCGGCCTGCCGAACGCGCAGAAGCCGGAGTCCCAGGAGATCTGCTTCGTGCCGGATGGCGACTACGCCGGCTTCGTGTCGGCGCAGGCGCTGCGCCGCGGCCGCGCCCTTCCGATGGCGGGCGACATCGTCGGGCCGGGCGGCGAGGTGCTCGGCCGCCACGACGGTACGCACCGGTTCACGATCGGCCAGCACCGCGGGCTCGGGAACCTCACCACCAAGGACAAGCTGTACGTCACCGCCGTCGATCCGGTGCGCGGCGAGGTGCGGGTCGGCCCACGCGCCGCCGCCGAGCGCCGCGAGCTCGCGATCCGCGACCTGCGCTGGCTGTCGCCGCCGCGCGACCAGCTCGCCGCCGCGATCCAGGTCCGCCACCGCGGCACGCCGATCGCGGCGCAGGTGCGGATCGAGGGCGATCGCGCGCGCGCCGAGCTGGCCGAGCCCACCGTCGCCGCGCCGGGCCAGGCCGCCGTGATCTACGACGGCGACCGGGTGCTCGCCGGCGGCTGGCTGGCCTAGGCCGTCGCCGCGCCTCGTTGCGGCGCCTCGTGGTGCCGCGCCCACGGAAGCGCCCACAGGCGCGCTCACAGCGGGCGCTCGATCCGCGCCTCGACGACCTCGACGTCCACCGCCTCGTCGTCCTCCAGATCCTCGCCGAGATCCTCGTCGATCGCCTCGCCGCCGGTGAGCCGCTCGAGGTGCATCTCGATCGCGGTCAGGTGGAGCTGCTCGTCCTCGCCGTTGCGTGCGACGACCTCGCGGGCCTGCGGCGGGAGGTCGAGATGGAGGGCCTTCTCGTAGGTGCGGTTCGCGAGCTTCTCGGTGCTGCGCATCGCCCGGAGCGCGCCGACGTTGCCGGTCGCGCCGCGCAGCCGGGTGAGCGCCTCGATCGTCTGGCCCTGCACGTCGAGCCCGGTCTTGACCGGCTCGCCACCGAGCGCATGGATCAACAGCCCGAGGTCGGCGATGTGGCGCTCGTGGTCGAGCCGGAACGTCTGGAGATCGTCGAGCGCGTCGAGGTCATCGATCTGCTCGATCGCCTGCGCGTACGCGTGGACGGCGTCGTAGTCGAGCTGGACCAGATCGTTCAGCCGGTCGATGATCTTCGCGGCCGTGGTCGGTTCGGTGGTCGTTGCCATGGTGAACCGACCGCGGTGCATCGCAGGTGCCACGGTGCGCCCCGGTGTCGCGGTGTGCGCCGCGCCGGAGAGCCGGGCGCGTCCGCGCGTCGTGCGCGCGGTCAGCGGGCGAGCAGATCGCGGATCTCGGGCAGCGCGAGATACGCGCCGCGCCACGCCGGATCGCTCAGCGCCTCGGCCTTGTGGCGCGCCGATCGCCGCGCGCGGTCCTCGATCTGGGATGCCA
>JBQCJR010000941.1:0-3719 GCA_051952595.1 Kofleriaceae bacterium | reverse complement strand
TGCCTGACCGACGCCGCCGCGCCGCAGCTGGCGCAGCTCCCCCGCCTCGAGCGCCTGGACGTCTCGGAGAGCTACCTCAGCTCCGAAGGTGTCGCCGCCCTCGACGGCGTCGCCGAGACCCTCGTCGCGAGCGCACAGCGCGACGCCGACGCCGACTACCGCGTGCCCGTGGTGGGCGAGTAGCCACCACCCCGAAGCGCTCGCGATCCGCCCCGCCGCTCAGCGCGACGGAGCCGGCATGGTCGAGAGCAGCGCGGCCACGTGCCGGCGCACCTCGTCGACGAGCGCCGGCTCGGCGACGCTCGGGTGGCCGCTGCGAAACGGCGGGTCCGGGTCGTACTCCAGCCCGAGCTGGACCTTCTTGGCGAGTGGCTCGCCCGCCAGCTCGGCCAGGATCCGCAAGCCGAAGTCCAGGCCCGCGGTCACGCCACCGGCGGTGATCCGGTTGCGGTCGATCACCACGCGTCCCGCGGTCGGCCGCGCGCCGAACAGCGGCAGCAGATGGACGAACGCCCAGTGCGAGGTCGCGGCGTAGCCGTCGAGCAGGCCCGCGGCCCCGAGCAACAGCGAGCCGGTGCACACCGAGGTCACGTAGCGCGCCTGGTTCCCGTGGTCGCGAAGAAATCCGAGCACCGCGCCATCGGTCATCAGCGCGGTCTGGCCGTTGCCGCCCGGCACGAACACCAGGTCGAGCGGCGGGCACTCGTCGAACGACGTCGTGGGTACCAGCGTCAGGCCGGAGTCGGCGCGCACCGGCTGGGTGTCCTTCCACACCAGATGTACACGCGCGTCTGGCACGCGGTGCAGCAGCTCGAACGGCGCGGTGAGGTCGAGCTGGGTCAGCCCGGGAAACAGCAACATGCCGATCTGCATCGTCATGGCTCAGATCTGCCACGCGACCCCGCATGGCAGTGATGTCAATGAATTGCTATTTTCTGCCACGTGCCACGCGTGCTGATCGTCGCGTTCGAGCAGGCCCAGACGCTCGACGTCACCGGCCCCGCCGAGGTGTTCGCAGCAGTCGAACGCCGGCTCGGCAAGCCGTGCTACCAGGTCGTGCTCGCCTCGAGCGGCGGAGGGCCGCGCACGCTGTCCTCGTCGATCGTCGTACACACCCACGACCTGCGGACCGTGCGGCCGCGGCCATCGGACATCGTGGTGGTCTCCGGCGGCGAGGACGCGCCGGTTCGCGCCGCGATCGCGGACCCCACGCTCGGTCGCTGGTTGCGGCGCGCCTCGACCACCGTTCGACGCATGACCTCGGTGTGCTCCGGCGCCTTCGTGCTCGCGGCCGCCGGTCTGCTCGATGGCAAGCGCGCGACCACCCACTGGTCCGCGTGCGACCAGCTCGCGCGGCTGTTCCCGCGGGTCGAGGTCGATCGCAACGCGATCTTCGTCGAGGACGGCCGCGTCTGGACCTCCGCCGGAGTGACCACCGGCATCGACATGGCGCTCGCGATCGTCGAGCAGGACCTCGGACCCGCGGTCGCCGACGCGATCGCCGCGAATCTCGTGCTGTACGTCCGCCGCCCCGGCTTCCAGTCCCAGTTCAGCGAGGCGCTCGTCGCCCAGACGTCCGCGTCCGATCCACTCGGCCCCGCCATCGCGTGGGCGCGCGCGAACCTCGGCGCGGCCGATGTCGAGTCGCTCGCCCGCCGCGCCGGGCTCTCGGTGCGCACGCTGCACCGGCGGTGCCGCGCGCTGCTCGGGATCACTCCCGCCAAGCTGCTCGACAAGCTCCGCGTCGAGCACGCGCGCTCGCTGATCACCGCGCGGTCGTCGCCCGCCAAGGCGCTCGCCGCACACAGCGGGTTCGGCAACACCGCGCGGATGACCCGCGCGTTCGTGCGCGAGCTCGGCATCGCGCCGCGCGACTACCGGATGCTCCACTCCGCACCGCGCCCACGCGGCCGCTCCCGCGTCCATTGAATCGCGCGGTGGTACGGTGCGTCGTACCAGGAGCAAACGATGCCGATTCGATGGATCTTGATCGCGACCCTCGGGCTAGGTGGCTGCTACGGCGCGACCACCGCTGCGCCCCGGAACCCTCCCCCGCCGACCGCCGGTCCGGCGCCCACACAGGCCGGCCCCAACGCGCTGACCCCCGATGGCAAGCGGTTCGCCATCGAGCACGTCTTCGAGGGCAAGTGTGCGCCCCCCGGTAGCCGCGGCGGCTGCCACACGATCACCCTGCGCCCCGACGGCACGTTCACCAACTTCCTCTACGATGCCGCGATCACCGGCACGTACGAGATCCAGGGCTCCGAGGTCGTGCTCACCGCAAACAACGATCCCTCGATGGTCGAGAAGCTGTCCCTCTCGCCGGATCGCAACCGCCTCGGCGAGCTCGACGTGAAGCACGCGGCGACCGCGCCCTGAGCCTGCTCGCCGCGAGTGGTCGGACCGCCGCCGCGGTTCCCCGCTTCACGGTTGGGATCGATTGTCACCGGAGCGCGCTCGCCTGGGTCCACCACAGGTGGCATCCAGCGGGCATGCGTTATCAGCGACTCGGCCGCACCGGCCTGTACGTTTCGGAGCTCTGCCTCGGCACGATGACCTACGGCGGGAAGGGCTTCTGGGAAGTGATCGGCAAGCTCGGGCTCGACGCCGTCGCCGGTCAGCTGCGCCAGGCGATCGACGCCGGCATCAACTTCATCGACACCGCGGACGTCTATCACGAAGGCGAGAGCGAGCGGCTGGTGGGCGAGGCGCTCGCCAAGCTCGGCGTGCGCCGCGAGGACCTCGTCATCGCGACCAAGGTGTTCGGCCGCACCGGCACCCGCCCCAACGATGCCGGCCTGTCGCGCAAGCACATCTTCGACGCGATCGACGGCAGCCTGCGCCGCCTCCGGCTCGACCACGTCGACCTCTACCAGATCCACGGCCTCGATCCGGTGACCCCGCTCGAGGAGACCATCGAGGCGCTCGACGACCTGGTGCGCGCCGGCAAGGTCCGCTACGTCGGCTTCTGCAACCTGCCGGCGTGGAAGGCCCACAAGGCGCTCGCGATCGCCGATCGCAACCGCCAGGCGCGGTTCGTCTCGGCGCAGATGTTCTACGCGATCGCGGCGCGCGACATCGAGCGCGAGATCGTTCCACTCGCGCAGGAGGAGGGGCTCGCGATCCTGCCGTGGTCGCCGCTCGCCGGCGGCCTGCTGTCCGGCAAGTTCTCCGCGGTGGGAGCCGGCCCGGCCGGCGCGCGCCGCACCGCGTTCGACTTCCCGATCGTGGACAAGCCGCGCGCGTTCGCGTGCATCGAGGCGATGCGCCCGATCGCCACCAAGCACCAAGCCTCGGTGGCGCAGATCGCGCTCGCATACCTGCTGGCCAAGCCGGCGGTTACCTCGGTCATCATCGGCGCGCGCACTGACGCTCAGCTCGCCGACAACATCGCGGCCACCCGCGTGAAGCTCGACGCCGAGGACCTCACGACGCTCGACCAGGTCAGCGCGCTGCCGCCGGAGTACCCCGGCTGGATGACCGACTGGCAGCTGCGCAGCCGCTTCGTCGAGGGCATGCAGCGCTGAGCTGCGAGCTCGCTACGTGCGGGGCCCGAGCGGCCGCACGCGCGGATGTGGGGCCCGAAGATGTGGGGCCCGAAAAAGAGAAGAGGGCCCATTCTTTCGAATGAGCCCTCAAAACCCCGGCAGCGTCCTACTCTCCCACAGGGTTGCCCCTGCAGTACCATCGGCCCTGGAGAGCTTAACTTCCGTGTTCGG
>JBQCJR010000940.1:0-3924 GCA_051952595.1 Kofleriaceae bacterium | reverse complement strand
GGCCGGCGGGGATTGTTTTGCGAGCCGGCGGTTGGTTTGTTTTTCTTCTCTTTTTTCGGTTCTTGGGCGCCCGCCCTCTTGCTCTGGGGGGGGGGGGGCCCCCCCCACGGCGAGGTCCGCGCCCTCGGCTCGGACGAGACCCGGCACGTCGATGTGCGGCTGATCGCCGCCACCCACCAGGACCTCGAGGCGCGGGTCCGCGAGGGCAAGTTCCGCGCGGACCTGTTCTACCGGCTCGACGTGGTGCCGCTGACCGTGCCGCCGCTGCGCGAGCACCCCGAGGATATCCCGCAGCTCGCCGAGCACTTCCTCGCCGCCGCGCGCGCGCGCAACCCGTACTCGCCGGTCGCCCGGCTCGGCGGCGAGCTGGTGGGCGCGCTCGCGCGCTACGGCTGGCCCGGCAACGTGCGCGAGCTCGAGAACCTGATCGAGCGGCTGGTCGTCGTGGGCACCACCGCCGAGCTCGGGCTCGACGATCTGCGCGCGTTCGCGCCCCAGGTGCTCGCCGCGCAGGAGCGGTTCCAGCTGCCGCGCAACGAGCTGCTGACGCTGCGCGAGATCGAGGAGACCTACATCGCGTGGGTGATCGAGCGGTGCGGCGGCAACAAGACGCGGGCGGCCGAGGTGCTCGGGGTCGATCCGTCGACGCTGCACCGCCGCGCGCGAACCCGCCGCTGACGCATCCTGCAACGCGAGTCTTGCATCTTGCAACGGTCGCGAGGCCACAGGGCACCCAGGCGGCGGAGGCGCGTGTCGTTGCTGGCATCCAGCTTGCTGCACGGCAGGACATGTCCGACGCGCGCACACGCACGCCCGCGCCCGACAGTTTGATCGACATGCTCGCGTACGTGCTGTTCGCGGGGCTCGTCATCCTTGCCGTGGGTCACCTATGAGTTCCGGCGGGCACCTGCTCGGCCCCCTCTCGCGCTGTGGAGCGCGTCTACTCCCAGGGTCGTGGGTCTCCCAGCGTTGCCGAGCAGGCGCTCGCCGCCTTTCCTGACATGACATTGCAACGTTCGTGGAAACTCGAGCTCGGTCGTCCAGACGAGCTCTCGATCGGGATCGCGCTCGCGCGCGTCGAGGATCACCTCGAGCTGGTGTTCGAATCGGAGGCCGCCGCCGCGCCGCCCGCGCTCCAGCTCGCGATGGTGCAGCCCGGGCGCTACGTCGAATTGCCCCCGTGGCACGCGCCGCTCCGCACGCTCACCCTGCCGTGGGCGATGTCGCCGTTCGACGATCTCTGGCTGCTGGTGCGCGCCGGCGCGCGGCGCTACTGCCTCGAGGTGCCCTACGGGATCTGCCGGGCCTCGAACCACCACGGCGACGGGCCGCAGCTCGGTCCGCCGCGCTCGCCGCCCAACCTCGCTCCCGGAGACGTCGTGCGGTCGTGGCAGACGATCCGGATCGACGCCGGCCGGATCGATGGCTGGCAGCTCGACATCACCGCGGCGTCCGGGCGGCCCGGCGAGCTCGATCTCGAGCTACGGCGCCCCGAGCCCGGCTATCCACCGCAGCTCGCGATCGCCGCCGCGCGCGGCTCGCGCACCGTGGAGCTGCGCCGCCCCGCCGAGTGGCGGGCGGTGGTCGCGAACCGCCATCTCGCGCGGATCGCGTTCGCGCCGCCCGCGATCGGCTCGCGCGCGCTGACCCACCTCGTGGTGCTCGGCGGCGAGCGCATCGAGCTCGGCCTGCCGACCAGCCTCACCGATCCGGATCACAAGGCGGCGGGTCCTCGTCCGGTGCGCCCGGCATAGCCGCGCGCCGGCCGAACCCCAGCGCGCCGAACCCCAGGCCCACGACGATCGCGATCGCCGAGCCCACCAGGATCGAGAGCTTCGCCGTATCGAGCATCGGCCCCGGCGGGAACGCCAGCTGCGCGATGAACAGCGACCTCGTGCAGCCGATGCCGGCGACCAGGCCGACCAGCCCGATGTTCTTGACCGTCATCCCGCCGGAGCGCTCGGCGATGCCCAGCCGGCTCGCGCCGAGGCTGAACGCCAGCACGCCGAGCGGCTTGCCCGCCGCGAGGCCGAGCGCGATCCCGAGGAACAGCCACAGCGCGTCGCCGGACAGGTCCGCTCCCCCCAGCGGGACGCCGGCGTTCGCGAGCGCGAACAGCGGCATCACGACGTAGGCCACCCACGGGTGGAGCACGTAGATCAGCCGCTCCGCCGGCGAGACCGCCTCGCGGCGCGCGCGCTCGATCTCGCGCAGCCGGTCGAGCAGGGGCAGATCGTTGGCGTCGAGCTCGTCGAGGTGGGCCTGGGTCGTCGCCGCGAACCCCGACGGGCCGAACCACGGCCGCACCGGGGTCACCAGGCCCACCAGCACGCCGGCGAGCGTCGGGTGGATCCCCGCCAGGTACAGGCCGATCCACACCGCGAACCCCGGGGCCACGTAGAGCAGCGGCGAGCGCACCGCCGCAGAGCGCAGCGCGAGCACCGCGGCGAGCCCGGCCGCGGCGATCGCGAACCCCGTCCACGACAGGCCGGCGCTGTAGAACACCGCGATCACGATGATCGCGCCGATGTCGTCGATCACCGCGAGCGAGAGCAGCAGCACGCGCGCCGAGCTCGGCACGCGCGAGCCGAGCAGGGTGAGCACGCCGACCGCGAACGCGATGTCGGTCGCCATCGGGATCGCCCAGCCGCCCGCGGTGGTCCGCCCGGCGTTGAGCACGGCGAAGATCGCCGCCGGGAACAGCATGCCGCCGAGCGCCGCCGCGAGCGGCAGGGCGGCGCGGCGCAGCCCGGCGAGCTCGCCCTCGTAGATCTCGCGCCGGATCTCCAGCCCGACGACGAAGAAGAAGATCGTCATCAGGCCGTCGTTGATCCAGAAGTGCAGCGGGCGGGAGAACGCGTGCTCGCCGATCGAGAACCCGATCTCGGTGTGCCACAGCGCTTCGTAGGAGCCGCTCCATGCGGAGTTCGCCCAGATCAGCGCGAGCGCCGTGGTCGCGAGCAGGATCAGGCCACCGGCGGCCTCGACTCGGAGGATCGCCTGGACCGGCAGGGCGATCGCGCGGGCGGCGCGATGCGCGGGCGCCCACGTCTCGGGCGGGGTCGGTGGTGCGTGCTTCGAATGGTGCATGGCTCTCCCGGAGGGGAGTGCCGGCGGCCCGACCGACACGAAAGTCCTGCAGCCGAAGCTGCACCCAGCTGATCTAGCTCTCTAGCTAGCACGCTCGGTGCCAGCGGGGGCAGGGCCTCCGTGCACGATCGCGAGCCCGTGGGCGCCGCGGAGCACCTCGAACGAGGTCGCGTACGCCGCCGCGAGCACGTCCGGAACACACACCGCCTCCGGCGGCCCATCCGCGGCGATCCGGCCGCTCGCGAGCAGCGCGATCCGATCCGACCACCGCGCGGCGAGCGTCAGATCGTGGAGCACGACGACCACCGGGCGGCCGTTTGCGGCGGCGCGGCGCGCGATCGCGAGCACCCGCTGCTGGTGGCGCGGATCGAGCGCCGAGGTCGGCTCGTCGAGCAGCAGCGCCGCGCCCGGCGCGAGCGCGAGCTGGGCGAGCACCCGGGCGAGCTGGACGCGCTGCTGCTCGCCGCCGGACAGCGAGGTGTAGTCGCGCGCCGCGAATCCTTCGAGCTCGACCTCCGCGAGGCAGCGGCGGGCCAGCGCGGGATCGATCGACCGCCCGGCGAGCTGCACCACCTCGAGCGCGCGGAACGGCAGCGCCAGCTGGGATCGCTGCGGCAGCACCGCGCGGATCCGCGCGAGCTCGGCGACCGGCAAGCCGCGCAGCTCCCGCTCGGCGATCCGGATCGAGCCGCGGACGAGCCTGCGGCCGCGCTCGGCGCGCGCGGGGACATCGCCGGCGAGCGCCGCGAGCAGCGTCGACTTGCCGGCGCCGTTCGGCCCGACCAGCGCGACGAGCTCGCCGCCGCGCACGTCGAGATCGACGCCCTCGACCAG
>JBQCJR010000939.1:0-4354 GCA_051952595.1 Kofleriaceae bacterium | reverse complement strand
CTAGTACCCCGCCACAGAGGTTTTGATCGGTTGGAGCCGGGGTAGCTCCTCTTCGGGAACGAGGAGCTCGATGGAGCGGGCCTGTCGAGGCGTACGCCGAATCAAGCCGAGCTTTTCGAGTTGCACGATCATCTGGTGGACGCTCGGCGGGGTGACGCGGAAGAAGCGCTGGAAGTCGGCCTCTGCGGGAGGCTGACGGTGGAGCAGGACGTAGGTGTAGATGAAGGCCAGGTACTGGCCCTGCTTCTCGGTGAAGCGCACGGTGCCGGAAGCGCTGGACATGCTGAGCCCGATTTGATCAAAGGCTCCTCGAAGGAGCCACCATGAACGTCAAGTATCGCGTCACGCTCGACACGTCGGAGCGTGCCCAGCTCGTAGCGATGGTTCTCGGCGGCAAGGGCGCGTTCCGCCGACTCAAGCGAGCGCAGATCCTGCTCGCCGCTGACAACGGCGCGCCCGACGCGGAGATTGCGCGCAACGTCGCCGTCGGCACGTCGACCGTCTATCGAACGAAGCAGCGCTTCGTCGAAGAGGGTTTGGAGCGTGCCTTGAGCGAACTTCCGCGCGCCGGCGCGCAACGCAAGCTCGGCGTGGTCGACGAGTCGCTGCTCGTCGCCGTGGCGTGCTCGGAGCCGCCTGCCGGACGGGCACGCTGGACGTTGCAGCTACTGGCCGACGAGATGGTGCGTTTGACCGTGCACGACTCGGTCTCCGACGAAACGATTCGACGCCGGCTCGGCGAGCTGCAGCTCAAGCCGTGGCAGGAGAAGATGTGGTGCATCCCGAGGGTCGACGCCGAATTCGTCGCCCGTATGGAGGACGTGCTCGCGCTCTACGCGGAGCCGCCCGACGAACGCCGCCCCGTCGTCTGTTTTGACGAGACGCCACGCCAGCTGATCGGGGAAGCACGCGTGCCGGCCCACGCGGAACCGGGTAAGCGGCGGCGCTTCGACTACGAGTACATCCGCAACGGGACCGCCAACGTCTTCGTGTTCGTCGACGTGAATCGGCCGTGGCGGCACGCCAAGGTGACCGACCAACGCACGTGCCTCGACTTCGCCGAGTGCATGCGCGACCTCGTCGATACGCACTATCCGGACGCCGAGCGCATCCGCGTCGTCCTCGACAACTTGTCGGCTCACTCGGCGGCCGCGCTGTACCAGCGATTCGCGCCCGAAGAGGCGCGCCGCATCCTCGACCGCATCGAATTCCATTTCACGCCCAAGCACGCGAGCTGGCTCAACATGGTGGAGATCGAAATCGGCGTGATGGTTCGGCAATGCCTCAGCCGTCGCATCGCCGAGAAGGCGACACTCGTCTCGGAGATCGCCGCCTGGCAGCGTCGCCGCAACGCTGAGCGCGCCGGCATCGACTGGATGTTTACGGTCGAACGCGCGCGGGAGAAGCTCGGTCGTGCGTATCCGCGTCCAGCCGGCCTCGCACCGGCTCGTGGCCTCAAGGCGGCGGCGTGAACCGGTCAGATCCTCTGTGGAGGGGTACTAGGTCCGCGCCGCAGCGCAGCGATCAGCGCCGGCGCCGGCGCGCGACCAGCCCGAGCGCGACGAGCCCGAGCGGCAGCCCCACCGCACCGCCGCCCGTCGAGCAGCCGCCCGTCGCGTCCGCGCCGTTGCCGCCCGTCCCGCCATCCGGCGCCCCCGCGTCCGGCCCGCTGTTCGGCGCGCCGTCCGGCGCGTTGCGCGAGAGCGTGATGTCGGCGCACTGGTAGTAGATGTTGGTGTCCGTGTTCGGATCGTAGGGCCGCTCGGTCATCATCTGGGTCAGCTGCAACGTGCAGTTGTTGCACTCGATGTCCGGCAGCGTGATCTCCTGGCTGTACGACCGCGGCACCGCGCCCTGGACGTCATCGATCGGATCGATCAGGACGTTCGGCATGCCCGCCGTGGCGCCCGGCACCGACGTCGGCGGGATCACGAAGTCCTGACCATCGGCGTCGAAGCTGATCCGGTAGTGGCCGGGGTGATCGATCGTCTCCAGCCAGGTCACCGTGATCGTCGCGCCCGGCGCCAGCGTCGTGACGTTGGTGCCACGAACGCTGTTGGCCTCGCCGCACACGCGGTTCTTCTGGCTCGCCGTCCGGGGCGGCGGATACGTCAGGCTGATGTGGGCGAACGAGATCGACGGGACCAGGACACCCGCAGCAATAACCAGTCGGCGCATGGCGAGATGCTCGCACGGTGCCGAGAGGCGGTGTGTGCGCCTTCCAACCGTTGTCGCTGTCCGGGCCTAACCGTCGCTGCCATGGGCTGGTCCAACCGGTCGTCTTAGCAACCGCCAGGCGGATGTGGCGATAGAGGAGCGACCGAGGAGGTTCCCGTGCATCGTCTTCCCCTGTTCCTGGTCGTGGCCATCGGCGCCACCGGCTGCACCGAGCGCAACCCGGCGTACTGCACCGACTCGTCGACCTGTCCCGACGGTCTGGTCTGCGACGTCCCCATTCGCACCTGCGTCGAGCCCACACCCGACGCAGACGACCGCTGCACCCTCGACGACGATTGTGAGTCCGGGGTGTGCCGGCCGGACGGCGCGTGTGCCGCGCCCGAGGCCATCCTCTACGTCTCCGCCGACGGTCCGTCGGCCGGCGACTGCGGCCCGACGACGCCTTGCGACCTGTTCCACGCCCGGTCCCTCGCGAGCACCGAGCGATCCACGATCCGGCTCGCGAACGGCCAGTACGTGCTCTCGAGTGACTTCGTCGTGACCTCGCCGCTCGCGAGCCTGTCGATCGTCGGTGGACGCGGCGCGGTGATCCGGCGCGCGGCGGCGGGTCCGGCCTTCGAGGTGCGCGATGGATCGGCCCTGACGATCCACGGCCTCACCTTGAACAAGGGGATTCGATGCTCCTCGTTCGCCCAGCTCCACGTGGCGCGGGTGTCGTTCGACAACGCCGAGAACGAAGCCCTTCCGTGGATCGGCCTCTCCGAGTGCACGTCGGCCACGATCGTCGAGGCGGAGCTGATCGACTCCACGTCCGACGGAATCGACGCGTCGGGCACACCGGTGGAGATCACCGCGAGCCGGATCGAAGGCAGCGCCGGCAACGGCATTCGAGCCCAGGGAGGCCAGGTCGCAGTGCATCGCTCGGTGATCGACAAGAACCGACTCCACGGCGTGCTCGCGATGTCGGGCAGCCTGTCGATCCACCGCTCCCACGTGTTCGAGAATCACAGCGGCGGCATCTCCGCCACGAGCGGCACCTTCGACATCACGAACAACTTCATCTACCGCAACGGCAACGCGGTCGACGCCAGGTTCGGCGGGTTGCATCTCGATACCTTCACGAGCGGCAATCGGGTGCACCACAACACGATCGTGCGCAACGACTGCGACGTCGTGGCCACGCCGGTCCTCGCCGGCGGCATCTACTGCCGGGGTGGCGTCGGGCGCAACAACCTGATCTCCAACAACTTCCGCGGCAACGCCGACGGGACGAACGCGCAGGTCGGAGGAACCTGCGATCTCGCGGGATCGCGGATCAACAGCGACGACGCGATGTGGCGGTTCGTCTCGCCGACCGACGTGCCCTTCGACCTTCATCTGGCGAACCGCGCGAGCCCTGCCGTCGACGTGGGCATCGCGCTCCCCGAGCCGCTGACCGAAGACATCGACGGGCAGCCGCGCAGCGACGGCGAGCCCGATGTGGGGGCGGACGAGCTCGATCGCTAGCGCGGCCGATCCACGCCCGATCGCGCCCGCCTGCCTGCTCGTGCCGCAAGCTGCCGGTGACCTCCGGATGCCAGGCCCACACCGCGCGTCTGGCGGCGCGTAGGAGACACGCGTATATTCAACGAGATGTGGCATCGCGTGGCGCAGAGCACACGGGGGTTGGCCACGCCATCCCCTCGGCCTGTCGTGACGGCGCCGTGACCGGTCACGAGTGGCGCGACATCCTCCCGATCCGGGATCCGGATTTTACCGCCGAGGTCATCGCGGGCGATCCGGTCGAGCTCCGGCTGGTCGGCAGCGCGGACCTCTCGGTCAAGGCGCGGCTGCACACCCTGATCGAGCAACTGCACGAGCGGCTGTGCGCGACCGGCGCGCGCGAGGTGGTCGCAGATCTGAGGATCCTCGAGCACATGAACGCCTCGGCGTTCAACGCGCTGGTCGGCTGGATCGGGCTGATCAACGACCTGCCGGCCGAGCGACGCTACCGGATCCGGTTCCGCGCCAGCCGGACGATCGCGTGGCAGCGCCGCGGCCTGCGCACCCTCGCGTGCTTCGCGACCGACGTGGTGGTGATCGAGAGCTGAGCCGCGCCCGGGCTCACCACAGGATCTCGTCGCACAGCTCGTTGAGCCGCTGCGGCAGCGCCTCGAGGCCCTGCTCCTTCGACAGG
>JBQCJR010000938.1:0-4799 GCA_051952595.1 Kofleriaceae bacterium | reverse complement strand
GCCGCGCCGCCGCGTCCCACTTCACCTCGGGCAGCGCGCGGTACGTCGTCCACGACATCTGCTTGCCGATCGCCAGCCGCTCGTGACCGCCCTCGTCGGTGCCGATCACCAGCAGGTGGCCGCCCGGCAGCTCGACCAGCAGCCGCGGATCGACGACCGCGTTGCCCTGCGCCGGGCCGATGCGCACCGTCTCGCCGCTCGGCTTGCGCGCGATCAGCCCGCCGTGGGTCGCCACCCACAGCCAGTCCGCGCGATCGCGGGCCAGCGCGCGGATCGGCTCTTTGATCGGGGTCGACGCCCAGCCCCCCTGCGCGCTGACGTAGATGAGGCCCGTGGTCGTGCCCATCCAGACCCCGCCGTCGCGCGCCGCCGCCAGGCTCGCGCCATCGCGCGCGAGCGCCGTGAAGTCGATGCCCATCGAGACCGGCGGAGCGATCTGCTCGCGATAGACCTCGGTGTTCGCGTCGTAGTAGCCCAGCCCGACGTCGGTCAGCACCCACATCCAGCGCCGCTCCGGGTCGGAGGCCAGCGCCGCGATCTGGTTGCCCGTCAGGCCATGCTCCGCCGAGAGCGGCAGCACGCCGCCGTTGCCGTCCCAGCGCTCCAGGTGGTTCTCCGTGCCGACGAACACGAAGCGCCCCGCGCTCGCGAGCGCCTTGACCGGCGACGGTTCGGTGAACACGCGAACCCGGACCTTGCCCGTCGAGACCGGTGGGATCGGAGCCGCCGGCGGCTCCGGCGGCGGGCATCCCGCAACGAGGAGCCCGAGCCCGAGCGCGAGCGTGGGGCGACGGGTCGCGCGCGCGACGTGCGAAGCCAGAGCAGACCAGCGCGGGTGCAAAGCGTTCCGACGGTAGCTCAGACTGCCGGGCCGCGAAAGCGATGATAACTTGCACGCATGGCGCGACAACGACGCGGCGGGTTCCGTCCTCCCGAGCTGCGTGGAACCCTCGGCACTCTCCTGCGCACGACCCTCCAGCAAGCCGGCGTCGTCCGCGACGCCCTCGAGCGCACCGCGCGCGAGGGCCGATCCCGGCTCGACGACGTGCGCGCCAGCCGGCGCCGCCAGGACGCGCTCGCCGAGCTCGGCGAGATCGTGCTCGAGCTCGTGCGCAGCGGGGAGATCGATCTCGCAGAGCTGCCCGAGGCCAAGGCCGTCGTGCGGCAGCTCGACGCGATGGATGACGTCGAGGAGGAGCACGGCCACAGCCACGGCGGCCACGGGCACCATCACCACCACGGCGAGGAGGAGGACGAGGACGGCGGCGACGGCCACCGGCATGCGCACGCGCATCGGCATGCGGAGCGCGAGGAGATCGCCCGCCCGCCCTCGCGGCAGCGGTTCGATGACCGGGCGCGCGGCCGCCGGGCGGTGGATGAGGACGACGGAACCGTGTCGTCCAGCGGCGGAAGGGCCGCCCCACCCCGCCGCGCCGCGCCGGCATCACCTGCCCCGCGCGTCTGGCGTCCGCCCGTCGATGTGGAGGAGGACGAGCCCCCTGCGGCGGCCGCTGCCCCGGGATCCGCTCGCCGCGGCGGCTCGAACCTGCCGCCCCAGCTGCACCGCAAGGGCGGGATCGCCTTCGAGGACGACGACCTCGCCGAGTACATGCACCCCGACGACGTGCCGTCCAAGCCACCAAGAGACGGCGAGGCTTGACATCCCGCGAACCTATCGGTAGAAAACCGCCTCGTTCGCACGGGGATATAGCTCAGCTGGGAGAGCGCGTGAATGGCATTCACGAGGTCAGGGGTTCGATCCCCCTTATCTCCACCACCTAAAGGGCTGCAATTGCAGCCCTTTTGGCTTTCTAGGCCCCCTCTGCTGCCACGTGGCTGCCACGCGGGGCGGCGGCACCGGGGGGTACCGCATGCGGCCGAGATGCCTGCGGGGGCGTAGCGTGGCGACGTGCCGACAGCATCGCGAGGATCCGCTTGTCGGGATCTCGCACGCTGTCGCCGGCCGCCAGGACCGCCTCCGGGATCTCGCGCCGATGGTTCTCCGCCACGTGGACGTAGAGCATCGTCTCGTCGATCCGCTTGTGCCCCATCCACGACTGCAAGCGCCACGGGTTCACGCCGTACAGCGCGGCGTGTGTCCCGAACGTGTGGCGGAGCGTGTGCCAACGCTTCTCCGGTAGCCCGGCGCGGCGGCAGATCCGGAGGATCGCGGCGTTCGCCTGACCATCCGTCTTCTGCGAGCCGTCCCGGTTGCGAACCACGTAGCCTTCCCACCCGTCATCGAGCCGCAGCAGCGCGTCTTCGAGCACGCTCGTCATCGGGATGGTACGCCGCGTGCGGCCCTTCGGGGTCGTCGTGATTCCGTAGCAGGTCTGAGTGTTGACCGTGATGGTCGTGGCGATCAGATCCACATCCTCACGCCGACGCAGTGCTTTGATTTCACCGCTGCGCAGTCCCCCCTCGCCGGCCAAGCACGCCGCAACGTACCAGTCCGGCCCTTCGACCTCCGCCGACGCGAGAAGCCGAGCGTACTGCTCGAAGTCCCACGGCTCGATCTCGGGGCGCTCCACCTTGACGAGCCCGACCTTCGGAACCTTCGCGATCAGCTCGCAGTCGAGCGCATACCGCAACGCCTTCGACAACACCGCGAGGATGTTGTTGATGCGCTTGTCGGAGAGCTTCTTGTCCACGAGCAACGCGCGAAACGCCGCGATCTCGCCCGCACCAATCTGATCGAGCGGCAGCGGACCGAACGCCGGCTTGAGGTGGCCTTCGTAGATGTACTCCTTGCTCTTCACCTCGGTCGGCTTGTTGCGACGTGCCACCACCCACTCGCGGGTAAACCTGCCATCAAACCACTCTGAGAACGTCGGCACCTCCTTCTTGATGAGAGGCTCGATCTTGGGAGCGCACGCTTCTCGAATCGCGCGCTGCTCGGCCTCCATTGCCCCGCCGCGGGACTGCGCGAGATCGTGGTACGGCCCGGGGACACCCGGCGTACCGGACAGGCGCCGCTTGCTTCCGTCGGGGAGTTTGACGGTGGTCCGGAAGAACCACCGACCAGTTTTAGGATCGCGTCGAACGGGCATCGTTACTTGCCTTCCCTCGCGACCTGCCATGACGTCGCCAACCATGACATGACCGCGGCCCGGCTGAAACGGATCTGCTTGCCCAACCGGCGGTGCGGGATCTGGTTCCGAGCGACGAGGGAATAGACGGTGTTGCGACCGACGCGAAGAAGCGCGGCGATGTCCTCGACGCCGAGCACCGCGTGAAGGTCGCCGCTCTTGGCCGGGTCGGTGTCGTTGGATGGCGCCCTGGCCTCCTCCGTTATGTCGTGCTCCGCGCCAGGGTCCGATGCTGAAGCCTCGAAGATGGCGCGAACCACATCCAGCGTGCTCGGGGCAGGCTCTCTCGGGGCGGTCATCGCTTTCTCGCTGTGTCCGTACGGACGGTGTTCGCGGCGCGGGTGGTGTTCGCGGCGCGGGTGGTGTCCGCAGCGCGGGTGGTGTTTGCGCGCGCAGTGGTCGCCGGGCGAGCGGCGTTCGAGGAGCGGGCGGCCGTAGGCGGGGCTGTGCCCACCATCGGGATCCGCATGCCGTTTGGCGCGGGGGCTGGATGCTGCGAGTCCGCATCGCGTGCGTTCGCGATCGTGCTCAACCGCGCGATCAACAGATCGAGCACCTGATCGAATGACAACCCGGCAAGCGGCTGCGGGCGCGACGCTCCGGGTAACACGATCGGCTTGCCGGGCTCAGCATCGAGCGCGGCGAGAATCGTGCGGCATGCCTGTACCCCGGCTGCTTTTTGGTCGTGAGTCGCGTCGGTCGTGATGGACACGCGGATCACTTCGATGAGTTCCTCCATGGTGGTCCTCCGTGTTGGTCGAGATGAGTTGGTGCGCGCCGTGGCGCGCGTTGGCCTGAGCTCGGCGCGGCGTTACGTGTTCAGAACGGCGCGTCCTCGAGCTCGGGCTCGGGCTGGCCGAGCTGATTGTCGCGAGGCTGGAGGCGCCGGATCAGCCGCATCTCCTCCTCGTGTGCACTCTCGGGAGTCGTGGTCTTGATCGCGACCTCGACGGTGCTGCGTTCGTACGTCAACCCGGGGTCGGCGCCCTCGGAAAACTGGCCGCGCCAGAAGCCTTTATACCGACGCCACGTCTGAAAGTGGCGAGTGAGCGTCTCATACAACCGCCCGACGCTGGCACCGACGTAGGCGATCGGTCCGCCGATCTCACGGATCACGTAGACGCCCGAGGCTCCGCGCAGCCGCCGCACCCACGCCGGATAGGGCTCGCCGCGATCCCCAACGGGGCGGTACGCGGACAACGCGGCGTTGCGGTGGGCAGGTGCCGCGGCCGCTACGAGCGGCGTGCTCGTCGGGGACCACGCGATGCTCACGCGCGACCACGCCGCGAGGTACGGATCTGGATCGACGGCGCCCGAGCGCGTTCCGCCCTTCCATACCTCGAAATGCAGATGACGAAGGTGTGCAGCGTCCTGGGGGCTCGCGCCGATCGTACCGAGCGCTTGGCCCGCGCTCACTTCGGCGCCCGCACGAACGGCGAGCGTGGAGAGGTGCGTGTAGTAGGTCGTCCACCCATTGGGGTGGCGGATGATTACGGTGTTGCCGACGGACGTGGGTTTCGCGAACGTGACGGCGCCTGTGGACGCAGCGAGCGCCGGGATGCCTTCCGGCATGAAGAACCACCTCGTACCGGCCGGCGTGCCAGGCGGGAACACGGCGATCAGGTCGCGCGCGTCTCGGCGCCGAAACATGATGTCTGCGCCGAGATGCGCGCGCGTGGTGTCTGCGCGGAACCTATTGGAGCTCACAGC
>JBQCJR010000937.1:0-2651 GCA_051952595.1 Kofleriaceae bacterium | reverse complement strand
ACCTCGACGACGCAGTGGTGTCGCGCCGTGTCGCGGGGCTCACGGTGCGCCGTACTGCTGCGTGCGCACCGCACCGGTCCGGTCGGTGAACGTCCACGTACCGGCGCGCCGCCCGGCGACCAGCTGGCCCTCGAGCACGCCGCCATCGAGCTGCTGCCGCCATGGCCCGTCGAGCACGCCGTCCTGATAGGTCGACTGCAACACCACCGTCCCGTCGGGCGCGAGCTGCGTCCACGTGCCGGTGCGGCGGTCGTCGGCGAACTGGCCGGTGACCACGGGCCTGCCATCGCGCGACTCGACATACGGCCCATGGACCTTGCCATCCGCGTACGTCGCGTCGACCGAGATCTTGCCGTCGACATACTTCTTCACGGCGCCGTGTAGCTGACCGTCGCGCCAGCTCTGCTCGCGCACGAGCACGCCGTCCGGTGTCCACTCCTTCCACGTGCCGTGCTTGCGGCCGCCGCGATACGCGCCCTCGACGACGACCTTGCCGCGGTGGGTCAGCTCCTGGTACGGCCCGTCCTCGACGCCCTTGACCAGCCGCTGCTTGCTCGATGGCTTCTTGTTGGGGTGGAACGTGATCGCGGTCCCGGTGCCGCCGGCGAGCGCGACCGCGCCGAGCTCGTTGCCGGCGCGATCGAAGTAGGTGAGCTGCTCGGCGCGCCCGCTCGCGTACCGCCCGGTGAACACGACCTTGCCGTTCCACCACTCGGTCCACGTGCCGTCGCGCTTGCCGGCGACGTAGCTGCCCTGGCGCTCGCGGCGGTTGTCTCGATCCGTCCACACCCAGGTGCCGGTGCGCTGGCCGTTCGCGAACTGGCCCCGGACGCGCGGGATCTTCTTGGTCCGCCACAGCGCGTAGGTCCCGTGCAGCCGGCCGCGGCGATCGTAGTGCTCGTCGGCGAGCAGCATCGTGGACTGCCAGATCTTGCGCGCGCCGACCCGCACGCCGTGCGCGAGCTGCTCCTCGATCCGCAGCGCGCGCGAGGTGCCGGCGCGGTGCGCGCCATCGAGCGCGCCGCGGACGTAGCGCGCCGATTCGACCAGCGCGCCGTCGGGCGCGAACATCTTCGCGGCGCCGTGGCGGACGCCGTCGCTCATCGCGATCTCGGTGTAGCGCGCGCCGCTCGGGTACCACTGCCGCTCGACGCCGGTGCCGGCGCGCAGCTCGTACTCGCCGAGCAGGTTGCCGGTGGGCCCGAGCTGCCGCCACCGGCCATCGCGCAGGCCGGCGGCGTAGTTGCCTTGCTCGGCGATCGCGCCGCCCGGGTAGCGGCGCTCCCACGGACCATCGAGCGCGCCGTCGCGATAGCGGCCGGCGATCTCGATCGAGCGATCGGGGAACAGCGTGACGAACGCGCCGTGCCGCGCGCCATCGGGGCGCACGCAGTACCAGGTCGGCTCCGGAAACGCGGCGGGGGTGGGCGCGGAGCCGGCGTCACAGGTGATCGGGATCAGTGGCGGGGCCGGGAGCGCGGCGATCGTGGGTGCGGCTTCGCGCGCGGCCGGAATCTCGGCTGTCGCGGCCGGCGCGGTGTCCGGCCCACTCGTCGGGCCGGTGCGAGGTGCGTGTCGTGGATCTCCCGACGCGGTGCGTGGGGTCGCGGGCTGCGAGCCACATGCGACCGCCGCCGTCAAGACGAAGGCTGCCGTGGGGAAACGGACCACACTCGATTGTCGCACGTTCCAGCCTGATGGCGCGATCACTCGCATAGGATCGCCGGCATGAAGCTTCGCATCGCGTTGCTACCCCTGCTGTTCCTGATCCTCGCGACCAGCGGCGCCGAGGCGCGTCGCCGGCGCAGCCTCGGAGGAGAGCGCTACGCCGCCAACGGCACGTTCGGGGTGGGCCTCGAGCTCGGCGCTCCGTTCGGCCTCAACGGTAAGTACTTCCTCTCGGACGATGGCGCGCTCAACTTCGGGCTCGGCGCAGACGGCTACTACTACCGAGATCGCGACGGCATCCACCTCTACCTCGACTACCTGTGGCACCCGGTCTCGCTCGCGAACCCACCCCAGTTCAAGCTGCCGCTGTACGTGGGTATCGGCGCGCGGCTGTGGAGCTTCGACAACCGCGACGCCAAGGACGACGGCGTGGCGTTCGGCATCCGGGTCCCGTTCGGCATCGCGTTCGACCTCAACAACCTACCGCTCGACTTCTTCCTCCAGCTGACCCCGGTGCTCGACTTCTACTCGGGCTATCGCGACAACGTCGGGTTCTGGTTCGAGGCGTCGTTCGGCGTGCGGTTCTGGTTCGATTGACGTTCGATCGAGCGCGATCGCGCCGCGCCGGCGTCACTTGACGGCGCTCGCCGCGCGAGGAAGACTTCCGGGCAACGAGCCCTGACCCACGGGCAGGGACTGCGAGGTGCTCCGTGTCCTACCGCCTGCATCTGTTCAAGTCGAAGATCCATCGCGCCACCGTCACCCACGCGGACCTCGACTACGAGGGCAGCGTGACGATCAGCGGAGAGCTGATGGACGCCGCGGGCATGCTCGAGCACGAGCAGGTCCACATCTGGAACGTCACGCGCGGCACGCGGCTCGTGACGTACACCCTGCGCGGCGATGATCACAGCGGGATCATCTGCATCAACGGCGCGGCGGCGCACCTGATGTCGCCCGGCGACAAGGTGATCCTCGCGACG
>JBQCJR010000936.1:0-3492 GCA_051952595.1 Kofleriaceae bacterium | reverse complement strand
CGGCGCCGCACAGCTCGAGCACGTCGCCCTCGAGCCGGCCGCTGGTGGCGGGCGCGCCGCCGATCCGCGCGGTCGCCGGATCGAAGCCCTCGGCGCGGAACGGCAGCGAGATGCAGTTGCCCGGCTGCTCGATCACCACGTCGATCGCGGCGTGTGCGGCGCGGCTCTCGATGTCGAATCGATAGTCGTAGTGGCGCACCGCCACCGTGGCCGCACCGGTCGGCCGGTCGCCGTCGTCACCTCCACACGCGGCGAGCGCGCACGAAACACCCAGAATCCAGGATAGGCGTCGCATGGATCGTCGATATCACGACCCGGCGCGCCGCCGTGTGGGGATCAGCCGGTGCGGTCGCGAACCGCACGGAACGGGCCGCTCGCCGCTGCCTCCACCGGGATGACCGGCGTGACCGGCCGCGCGACCGTGACTTTGATCCCGAGCCCGAGCTCCTCGACGAACAGGTCGGACTTGCGCAGCAGCTTGGCGTCATCGCGCGAGGGGCCATCGCGGACCACCAGGTCGAGCATGATGGTGTCGCCCATCCGGGTACACACCACCTGCTCGACGCGCGAGCGGTGATCGGTGTCGAGGCTGTCGGCGACCCGGAGCAGGGCAGACAGCTTGCGCAGCTGGCCACGCAGCTCCTTGGGCAGCGCCGACTCGTTGATGATCTGGCGGCACCGCGCCGCGTCCTTGCGGTTGGTGCGCGCCATCAGCGCGATCATCTCGCGCGACACGTCATCCAGCCCGGGGATCCGCGCCCACCGGATCATGTACTCGCTGTGCTTGTGGTGGCCGCGCGGGTTCACCACCTCGCCGACGTCGTGGAGCAGGGCGGCGACCTCGAGCAGCACGCCCTTGTCGTCGGGCACGCCGTGCACGTCGCGCAGCTGGTGGAACAGCGCGCGGGCGAGGTGGCGGACGTGCTCGCCGTGGGTGGTGTCGTGATCGACGCGGTTCGCGAACGCGCGCGCCGCGGTGAGCAGCGCCTTGTCGTGGGCACCCTCCGCCTGCTGCTGCTGCTCGCGCGCCGTCTCGGCGAGCTCGAGCAGCACCGCCTCGCGCACGCCGACGCCCGGGGTGACCAGCCGCGAGATCCCGAGCTGCCGCGCCGCGGTGGCGAACACCAGCGCCGCGATCCCGATCACCTCCGCGCGGTCTCGCTTGACCCCGTAGCGCGCCATCCGCTCCTCGACGGTGGTGCCGACCAGGGTGGGCAGCTCCTTCTCGAGCGCCGCCAGCTCGAAGCTGGGCAGGGCGGTGGTCGCATCCGCGGCGGAGTCTCCGAGGATCTTGGCGAGCGCCTCGGCGTTGCCGCCGGTCGCGGCCGCCAGCCCGAGGCCCTGGACCCCGCTGGTGACCGTCTGCATCAGGGTCGCGGTGTACCGCCGGACCATCGCGGCCTCGGCGTCGCCGATCGCGCCGAACAGGCCGAAGGTCTCCATCAGCCGGACGGTGCCGACCGGCAGCGAGTAGCCGCGCCAGGTCGCCCCGTGGCGCAGGTTGACCTCGAGGCTACCGCCGCCGAGGTCCAGGATCCCGCGCAGCCCGCCCCCCGTGGGCTGGCCGCCGAGGCGATCCTTGCCCGCGGCGTTGATCGTCGCCTTGCGGACCAGCCGGGCCTCCTCCTCGCCCTCTATCACCTCGAGCTCGATCCCGGCCTCGTGGTAGAGGCGGTGGAGCAGCACGTCGCGGTTCGAGGCGACCCGGACCGCCGCGGTCGCGACCGCCCGGTAGATCGTCACGCCGTGGTGGTCGAACCGCTCGCGGAAGTGGACGAACGCCGCGACCGCCTGATCGATCGTCTCCGGGTCGAGCTCGCCTCGGGTGAACGCGTTGTGCCCCAGGCGCACGGGCACGCGCTCGGCCTCGATCCGCACCAGCTCGGTGGGCGTGAGCTCCGCGATGACCACTCGAATCGCATTCGAGCCGGTATCGATCGCGCCGAGGCGGAGAGGGATCACGAACGAACGCTATCACGCGCAGCGGCGATGCGCGTCCCGCTGGATTTCTGGTCTCGCCCAGATCTCCTACTATCTCTTCCCCGGTCCCATCCCGGCCGGGCCGGCGTTGTCGGGCAGCTTGATCTTGTCGGTCTTGGTGACGCCCTCGAGGATCTCGACCTTGATCCCGTCCGAGAGCCCGAGCTTGATGTCCTTCTTGACGAACGTCTGCGGGGTGGTCTCGATCTCCACGAACGGCTTGCCGTCCTTGTACTGGACCAGCGCCTCGCGGATCGCCATCACCTGCTTCTTCTCGTCGAGCACGATGTCGGCGTTCGCGCTGTAGTTGGCGCGGATCTGCATGCCCGGCTTCTTGGTCACCGCCGCCTTGATCTCGAACTGGATCGCGCCGTCGATCTCCTTGCCCTTGGGCGAGATGTACTCGAGCTTGCCGTCGAGCGTCTCCTTCTCGATCGCGCCGACCTTGATCGAGAGCTTCATGCCCTCCTTGATCTTGGCGACCTCGGCCTCGTCGACGCGGCCCTCGAAGATCATGTCCTCCATGTCGGCGAGCACCGCCACCGTGGTGCCGGCGTTGAAGTTGTTGGCCTGGATCACCGAGAACCCGACCTTGACCGGGACGTCGATCACCATGCCGTTGACCGTGGCGGTCACGATCAGCGTGGAGGTCTTGCCCTGGCCGCGGGTCGCGCCCTCGCGGACCAGCTGGAGGTTCGAGCCCGCGGTCGCCAGCTCCTGCTTGCGCAGCGCGAAGTCGGTGCGGAACCGCTGCAGCTCGGCGTCCGCGACCACGCCCTGCTTGAACAGCGCCTCGTTGCGGTCGAGCTCGCGCTTGGCGTTCTCGAACGCGATCTGGGCGGTGCGCACGCCGGCCTCGGCCTGATTGATCTGGACCGCGTCGGGGATGATCGAGATCTTGCCGAGCGGATCGCCCTGCTTCACGATCTTGCCCGGCTCGACGTACAGCTCGGACAGCACGCCGGTCACCTTCGGCTTCACCTCGACCTCCTGGCGCGGGACGATCGAGCCGGTCGCCACCGTCTTCTTGACGATGTCCGCGGTCTCGGCGACCTCGGTCGTGTAGACGACCGGCTTGGTCTTCGACTTCTTGTACAGGTAGTAGAACGCGCCGCCGATCGCCAGGACCAGGAGCAGCGCGAACAGCCAGGTGAAGATACGTTTCATGGCGGTCCTCGAGTTCATTCAGCGCGGAGCGCCTCGATCGGCTTGATCGAGGCGGCATGAGAGGCGGGCATGACGCCGGCGAACGCGCCGGCGCCGACGAGCACGGCGACGGCGGCCAGCACGGTGTCCAGGTCGATCGAAGGAGGTCCGAGCGGCGCGTCGGGCATGTTGGAGAGGATCGCCTCGGCACCGGCGAGAATCCCGACGCCCGCCGCGACCCCGACGAGCCCGGCGATCGCCGTGAGCACGATCGACTCCTTCATCACCATGCTGACGATCGAGAGCGGGGTCGCGCCGAGCGCCTTGCGCACGCCGATCTCCTTGGTCCGCTCCTTCACGGTGATC
>JBQCJR010000935.1:0-2662 GCA_051952595.1 Kofleriaceae bacterium | reverse complement strand
CCGTCAGGGCAGGCTCTGCTCCCAGCGCGACAGCTCGTAGGCGACGCCGGGCCGGCCGCCGACCGCCAGGATCGACGTGCCGTCGACGGTCGCCCGGGCACTGCGGATGAGCGCCGGATCGCGTACGCCGCGTCGAAGGCGGGCGTCGCCGGGATGACCCTGCCGGCGGCGCGCGACCTCGCGCCCACCGGGATCCGCGTGTGCACGATCGCGCCCGGCATCTTCGACACGCCGATGCTCGGCACGCTGCCCGAGGACAAGCGCGCCGCGCTCGCCGCCGACGTGGTGTTCCCCAAGCGGCTCGGCGATCCGGCCGAGTACGGCGCGCTGGTCGCCGCGATCGTCGAGAACGGCTACCTCAACGGCGAGACGATCCGGCTCGACGGCTCGCTGCGCATGCCACCCAAGTAGTAGCCGCGCGGCTACGGCTTGGGCAGCAGCTTCGCGGGGATCGCGTTCGACATCTCCGGCACCTTCTGCTCGTACAGCCAGCTGTACGTGAAGAACGTGCCGAGCACGCGCTTGGAGTAGTTGCGGATCTGGTCGTCCACGATGCCCTCGATGAACTCGTCGGTCGCCCAGGTGCCGCGGGTCTTCAGGTTGCGCTTCACGTAGCCCTCGCCGCCGTTGTACGAGGGCGGCACGAACGCCGTGAAGTGGTCCCAGTACGCGAACAGGTGCCCGAGGAACCGCGAGCCGATCGTGACGTTCTTCTCGGGATCGCGCAGGCTCTCGCGGGTGGGTGGGATCCCGGTGCCCTTGGCGAACCGCTCGGCGGTCACGAAGATCATCTGGGTCAAGCCGACCGCGTTCGCGTAGCTCTCGAGCAGCGGATCGAACGCGCTCTCCTCGCGCACGATCGCGATCTGCATCGCGAACGGCACCTTGTTGGTCGCGGCGTGGCGCGCGAGCAGCTCCTCGAACGCGCGCGGGTACGCGATCCGCCAGCGCGCGCGGTTCGCGCCGATCGGCCAAGACTTGCGGTAGTCGAGGATGTGCCAGCGGGTCGGCCAGTGCGACGAGCCGTAGCGGCCGGCTCGATCGAACAGGTACGCCATCGCCCACAGCTTCTCCATCTGATCCGGGTCGTCGACCCGCTGCTTGTTGCCCGGCGCGGTCAGGCCGAGCTTGCGCAGCTCGGCCTCCGCCGAGCCACCCAGGCCGAGCCGCATCAGCTCGAGCGCGCGCTGGAACCCCGGCGCGCCCCACTCGACGCGCGGCTTGAACGCGAACGCCGGCGCCGCCGGATCGAAGCCCTTCGGGTCGGTCGAGATCTCGGCGATCAGCTTCTCGTAGCGGCGCGCGTCGGTCTCGCGCAGCCGGTTGAGCGCGAGCATCGCGTAGTACGCGGCCGGGTACTGGCGCACCGTGCGCTCCCACGAGTCGAGCGCCGCCTTCTTGTTGCCCTTCGCGGCGTACGCGCGGGCGAGCCAGTACTGCGCCTGGCCCTCGCCGAAGTAGTTGTCGTCGTGCGGGACCAGCTCGATCTGCTTGCTCCACCACCGGATCGCCTGATCGTACTTCTGCTCGCGCCACGCCGCCCAGCCGAGCCGCCACATCGCCTCGGCCACGTTGTCGCCCTTGGGGAACCGGGTCGGCAGCGCGGACAGCACCTCCTCGACCTTCTTGGGCTCGCCGCGGCTCGCCCACTCCTCGCCCTCGCGCAGCAGCGCGTCGTCGGAGTAGCTGTGGCTCGGATCGACCTTCTGCGCCGCCTGGTACAGCGTGGTTGCGGTCTCGTGCTGGCCGATGAACGCGTACGCCCGGCCGCCCTGGTACAGGCTCTTGATCTCGAGATCGACGTTCTTGGCCGCCTTACACGCCGCGGCCGCCTCGTCGAACATCGGCGCCGCGCCCTTGCGATCGCGCGCCTTGAACCGGCTCTGCGCGCGGTGGTAGGTGGCGACGCAGCGCTCGGCCGGTCCGATCGCCTTGTCGGCGAGCGCGGCCGTGAACTCGGCCTCGGACTCCGGGTTGCGCATCGCATCGAACAGCTCCTGGCCCTTCGCGAGGTGCTCCTCGACGGTCAGCTCGTCGTAGCGCTGGAGCTCGGCGGGCAGGGTCTTGGCGATCGCCGCGAGCCGGTCGCGCGCCTTGGTCGCCCACGACGACAGCGGATCGTCGATCCCGATCCGCCGGTACAGCGCGACGATCTCCTTGGGGTCGCCCTTGGTCTGCTCGAGCGCCTCGGCGAGCCGGAACCGCGCCTCGGCGCGGCGCATGCCCTTGGGCCGCCGCGTGAGGTAGTCGCGGTAGTGCGCCGCGACCGCCGCCGGATCCTGCTTGCCGCGCAGGATGTCGCCGGCCAGCAGCTCGGCATCTGGGCCGACGATCGAATCCGCGGCGACCTGCCGCGCGAGCTCGAGCGCGCGGTCGGTGCGCTTCGAGAAGTAGAGAGCGCGCGCGGCGTGGTAGCGCACGAAGTCGCCGAGCAGCGGCAGCTTGTCGAGCGCGACCTCGAGGTGGTCCGCCGAGGCCTTCCAGTCGGACTGCCGCGCTGCGATCAGCCCGAGCAGCAGCTCGATCCGCCCGACGTCCTCGCCCTGGGCGGACGCGCGGGCCGGGGGGGACGCGGCGCGCGCCTCGGGCCCCTTCTCGAGCGCGCACGCCCTGGCGCCCGCGCCGGCCTCGCCGGGCCGGTAGAACGGCGGGCCCCTCGACG
>JBQCJR010000934.1:0-7333 GCA_051952595.1 Kofleriaceae bacterium | reverse complement strand
GCGAGCGCCTGGAGCGCGGCGAGCTGGGCCGCGGGGGTCGGCGGCGCGAACGTCACGGCTTGCCTCGTGGGTGCGAGGGATCGAGCTCGACGAGCTCGGCGAGGCTGGGGTGCCGGATCGGCTCGGTGACCGGCGAGACCGCCTGGAACTCGCCGGTCTGGCTGTCGTCGGCGACGGTGGGGATCGCGTCGCGCACGTCGGCGGGGTCACCGCCAGGGTCGACGCCGGGGTCCACGATCGCCTCGAGGTCGCGGATCGCCTCGATCGCCCCGCTCGCCCGATCGAGATCGAGCATGCGCGCGGTGCCCACGTAGTCGGTGGTCTCGTACTTGGTGATCTTGCCGATCTTCTTGACGATCCCCGCCATCCGATCGGCCTCGGACAGGATCACGCCGACCGCGCGCAGGTGCGGCGCGTCCTTGGCGCTCAGGCGCTCGATCAGCTGCGCGTAGCCCATGATCGAGGTCAGCGGCTGGTTGAGCTCGTGCGCCGCGGCGCCGGCGAGCTCGGCGACCAGCGCCTGCTTCTCGGACAGCTGGAGCTTCTGCTGCGCGTCGAGCAGGCGCTGCTCCATGCGGATCCGCTCGCGGAGATCGGTGAGGATGCCGACGGTGGCGACCTCGCGATCGCCCTCGTAGACCACCGAGGCGGTCATCGCGACGGGCACGATCTCGCCGCTCGAGATCCGGACCTCGCGGCGGGTCTGCTCGAGCCGGCCGACCCCGCCGTACGACGTGGAGCGGAGCATGCGCATGATCTGCTTGGCCCCGCCCTGCTCGTAGAGATCCCACACCGGGAGGTGGCCGATCACGTCGCGCGCGCGATAGCCGAACAGCCGCTCGGCGCCCTGGTTGAACAGGATGATCCGGCCGCGCAGGTCGGAGGCGATGATCGCGTCGACGGTGGAGTCGATCAGCCGCTCGAGGAACTCCTTGGTCGAGCGCAGCTCGTGCTCGAGCGCGCGCTCGGCGGTGACGTCGCGGAACGCGAGGATCACCGCGCCGGTCCCGGCGAGCACGGTCGACGTCGAGACCGACACCCACGCCGGCGCGCCGGACGTGGTGGACAGCTGGAGGTCGAACGCGTCGACGTTGACCCCGGCGAGCACGCGGGCGACGGTGTCGGCGATCTGGGTGCGCTGGTCGTCGCTGGCGACCAGATCGACGAGCTCGCTGCCGAGCAGGCCATCGCGCGCGAACCCGGTGATCCGCTCGGCGGCGCGGTTGACGAACAGGATCCGCGCGCTGTCGTCGAGCACCACGACGCCATCGGCCCCGGCCTCGAAGTGCTCCTTGAGCGAGTCGATCCCGCGGAGCCGGCGCTCCGCCTCGTAGCGGGCGCGCGAGATCCGGTGGGTCTGGTCGCGCAGGCTCTCGAGCACGGCGCCGTGGCGCAGGTGCGCCGCGGTGATGCTGGCGATCAGCTTGCCGAGATCGCTCCCGCGCGGGCCGATGTGGCCGGTGCCGGGGGTGCGCTTGCGGAGCAAGATCACGCCGAGCGCGCGGCCGCGCCACTGCACCGGGAACACCGCCATGCCACGCACGCTGCGCGACGACAGCATGTCCGAGATCCCCGCGGTCAGCGGGTGGAACAACACGTCGTCGATCAGGACCGGCTGGAGCGTCCGGATCGCCTCGGAGATCTCCGGATACTCCGAGATCGAGAGCGTGAACCGGGTCTGCGGCTCGGCGTCGTTCGCGGCGATCACGAACGCGTGCTCGGAGCCCTCGATGTGGGCGACCAGCGAGGCGCGCTCGAACCCGAGCAGCCCGGCGGTGATCGACAGCATCTGGGCGAGCGAGCCGGCCGCGTCGCCGCCGGCGGTGAGCACCTCGTTGATCCGGGCGAGCGCGACCGCCCCGGCGGCGTCGCGGCGAGCGAGCCGGAGCAGGTTGCGGCAGCGCGCCGCGAGCACCGCCGCCGGCACCGGCAGGCGGGTGACGTCGCTGGCGCCGGCCGACAGCGCCTCGACGGCGGCCGTCGGAGGCACCGAGGGCACGACCGCGAGGATCGGGATCTCGGCGAGCAGCGGCAGATCGCGGGCCTCGGCGACCATGTGCGCGGCGTCGGGGCCGGTGATCACGATCAGCGCGGGCAGATCGGCGCCGGACAGCTGGTGCTGCGACGTGGCGGCGAGCCCGGAGGCCGCGAGCTGGCCGACCAGCGTGGCGCGCTCCTGCTCGCTGCCGCCGAGCACCACGATCGAGGCCGTGTCCACGAGGGCGCCAACGTACCACGGGCGCGGCGAAGCGCGCGGCGCTCCCGGCGAGCGCAGATCCCAGCGCCCGGCGGAGATGCCCGGCGGACCACGCCCTTCGAGTGCGGCTAGCCCCGGTCGAACGCCGCGAGCGCTGCGGCGAACACCTGCTTGACCGGCACGCCGTGCGCGCGTGCGGCGGCGGCGCAGGCCTCGTACTCGGGCGCGGCGTTGCACACGACGTCGCCCTCGGACGCGACCTTGACCGGGATGACGCCGTAGCGGGTGGCGACCTCCACGGTGCGGCGGGACAGCACGGTGCGCTCGCGGGGCGCGTAGCGGACGCCGATCGTCGTCGTGTGGCGCAGGATCGCGGCGATCGCGGCGGCGCGGGCGGCCTCGGGCACCAGCGCGGACAACAGGAGCGCCGGGCGGCCCTTCTTCATCGTGATCGGCGACCACCACACGTCGACCGCGCCCGCGGCGAAGATCTCGTCGGCGGCGGGCGCACACAGCTCGGGAGACATGTCGTCGACGTTGGCGTCGAGCTGCCAGATCGTCTCAGTCGCCTCGCCGGCCGACAGCGCGACGATGCGCAGGACGTTCGGGCGATCCGGGAGATCGGCGTCGCCGGCCCCCCACCCCACGGCGATCGGCCGGCCGGCCGGCGCGGCGGTCCACCGGGTGACGATCGCCGACAGGATCGCGGCGCCGGTCGGCGTGCACAGCTCGCGGGCGAGCCCGCCATCGGCCATCACGCCCCGGGCCTCGCGCAGCACCTCGAGCGCGGCAGGCGCGGGCACCGGGAGCAGGCCGTGCGCGCAGCGCACCGTACCGTGGCCCATCGCGACCGAGGTGCAGGTCACCGCCGCGGGAGCGAGCCAGTCGAGCGCGGCGGCGGTGCCCACGATGTCGACGACCGAGTCGATCGCCCCGACCTCGTGGAACGCCACGTCGGCGACCGTGGTGCCGTGCAGCTTGGCCTCGGCGCGCGCGATCCGGTCGAAGATGTCGAGCGCGAGCCGGCGCGTGCCGGGCGGGAGCTCGGCGTGCTCGATGCGGTGGCGGATGTCGGCGTAGTGGTAGTGCGCGTGATCGCGCGGCGGGCCGTGGGCGTGGGTGTGACCGGGGCCGTGGTCGTCGTGATCGTGCGTGTGATCGTGCGGCGCGTGGTGGTGATCGTGCGGCGGCTCGGGGTGGAACGCGTGCACCCGCACGTGCGGCGCCCGCTCGTGCGCACCGGGAGCGACATGCGCACCGTGCGCGTGGGCGTGGCCGGGGTGGTGGTGGTGGCCGAGGCCGGCCAGCTCGCCGGTGGTGTCGACCTTGACGTCGAGCGAGGCGATCCCCGCCTTGACCACCCGGGCGACCTGGAGCCGGTGGCGACCGGCGCCGATCGCGTCGAGCGCCCGGGCGATCACCTCGTGCGGGACGCCGAGATCGAGCAGCGCGCCGAGCGTCATGTCGCCGGCGGCGCCGCTCGCGCAGTCGAAGTGGAGGTGGAGGCCCCGGAGGCCGCTGTGGTCGGTGTGGTCGGTGTGGTCGGTCACGATGGCACCGCCAGGCGAGCGATCCGGATGGCGGCCACGGCGGCGCCGATCCCGTTATCGATGTTGACGCACGTGATGCCGGGCGCACACGACGTGAGCATCGCGGCGAGCGCGACCAGGCCGTCGATCGAGACGCCATAGCCGATGCTGGTGGGCACCGCGATCAGCGGACGATCGAGCAGGCCGCCGAGCACCGAAGGCAGCGCGGCCTCCATGCCGGCGACCGCGATCACGACCTCGGCGCCCCGGATGTCGTCGAGGCGCGCGAGCAGGCGATGCAGCCCGGCGACCCCGACGTCGCAGTAGCGCGCGACCGGGGCTCCGAGGAACTCGGCGACCAGCGCGGCCTCCTCGGCCACCGGCAGATCGCTGGTCCCGGCGCACACCACGGCGATCGCGGCCGCGGCCGGACGCGCGGGCGGCGCGCCGAGCACGACGATCCGCGCGAGCTCGTGGAAGCGCGCCTCGGGCACGATCGCGCGCACGGCCTCGGCCTTGGCGGGATCGACGCGGGTCGCGATCGCGGCGCCCTGGACGCCGGCGAGCTCGCGCAGCGCCGCGGCGATCTGCTCGGGGGTCTTGCCTGCCCCGTAGACGATCTCGGGGACCCCGGTGCGCAGCTCGCGGTGGTGGTCGATCAGAGAGCTGCCGACGGCGTGTGCGACCTCGGCGTACGGGAGCTGGCCGAGCCGGTGCGCCGCGGCGTCGGGGCTGAGAGTGCCGCCTCGCACCTGGTCGAGGACGTCGAGCAACTGCTTGCGATCCACGGGCGGTTCGTACCACGCAGCGGTCGCACGTGCGTGCTACAGGGTGCGAGTGAGCTTCGTACCCGGCGTGACCTCCGAGGCGTCCGAGGGGCGCTGGTTCGTGATCAGCGGGCTGTCGCTATGCGTGAGCGAGCCGGCGGCCATCCCGGCCGGCCCGGTGCGCGACGAGCCGTGGCTCTACCTCGGCGAGCGCGATGGCACCCCGTGCTTCGCGCGCGCGCTGGCCCAGGGCGAGCCCGCCCCCGCGGGCACCACCGCGGTGCCGCTGCGCCAGCTGTTCGGGGTGCTCGACGACGAGGACTTCGGGATCGCCGCGCGCGCGCTCGGGCTCACCACGTGGGACCGCGACCACCAGTGGTGCGGGCGGTGCGGCGGCGCGACGACGCGCTCCGCGACCGAGCGAGTGCGCAGCTGCGGCGCGTGCGGGTTCGGCGCGTACCCGCGGCTGTCGCCGGCGGTGATCGTGCGGGTCGAGAAGGACGGCCAGATCCTGCTGGCGCGCAACGCGCGGACCCGCATGCCGTTCTTCAGCGTGCTGGCCGGCTTCGTCGAGGTGGGCGAGACGCTCGAGGAGACGGTGGCCCGCGAGATCCGCGAGGAGGCCGGGATCGAGGTCGGCGACGTGCGGTACTTCGGCAGCCAGCCGTGGCCGCTGACCGGCTCCTTGATGATCGGGTTCACGGCGCGCTGGCAGGGCGGCGAGCTGGTGGCGGCCGATGGCGAGCTGCTCGACGCGGCGTGGTTCGCGCCGGACGCGCTCCCGCAGGTCCCGCCGCGGCTGAGCATCGCGCGGTCGCTGATCGACGACTTCGTGGTCCGCCACGGCGGCACGCCGCCGGCCTAGCCGACGCGCGGCGGCGCGACCTACTTCTTCCGCTTGGTGATCCGCACCGCCTCGACGGCGCGCTCGTTCGCGGCGATCACCTCGATCACCACGCCCGGCAGCGCCAGGGTCTCACCGCGGTCGGGGATCCGGCGGAACTTCTCGATCAGGAGGCCCGCGATCGTCTCGTAGTCCTCGTCGCTCTCGGGCAGGCCGAGGTCGAGCTCGACGTTGAGCCGCGCCACGCTGGTGCGCGCCTCGACCCGCCACACGCCCGGGCGCTCGGCGCGGATCGGCGACGGCTCGGTGTCGTACTCGTCGTCGATGTCGCCGACGATGATCTCGAGCAGGTCCTCGATCGTGCAGATCCCGACGGCGCTGCCGTACTCGTTGACCACGATCGCGATGTGCGTCTGCTCGGTCTGGAGCTGGACCAGCAGATCGCTGGCCTTCATCGTCTCGGGGACGTAGGTCGGCGGGTGGGCCAGGCTGGCGATCGGCTTGCTGGAGTCGCCCTTGCTCGCGGCCTGCAGGATGTCGAACAGGTGCACGATGCCGACCACGTCGTCGACGCGGTTGTGATAGATGGGCATCCGCGAGTGCTGCTTGTCGGCGATCTCGATCGCGGCCTCGGAGATCGTCGCATCATCGGAGAGCGCGGTGACCTCGGACAGCGGCACCATCAGCTCGTCGACCTTGTACTCCGAGAGCTCGAACACGTTCGCGATCATCTCGCGCTCGTCCGCGCTGATCTCGGGGCGATCGGTCTCCGGCTCGCTCTCGATCAGGAGCGCCAGCTCGTCGCGGGTGACGAACGCCTTCTTGCGATCCGTGCGGGTGATCCGGGTGACCAGCGACGCGTAGCCGCCGACCACCACGATCAGCGGGCGGAGCACGAACGACACCAGGCGCAGCGGGGCCGAGAGGGTGTCGACCATGCGATCGGCGTGTGCCTGCACGATCGACTTGGGGATCAGGTGGCCGAGCACGAGCAGCGGCGGCACGGCGAACAGCGGCGCCCACAGCAGCGACTCGCCGCGCTCGGCGAGCTCGACGCCGATCGCGAGCACCGCGACCAGGGTGGCGAGGTTCGAGCCGACCAGCGTGGTCGCGAGGGTCACCTGCGGGATGGCGAGCATGCGCTCGACCCGCACGGCGCTCGACCCGCCGGCCGCGGCGCGCTGGCGCAGCCGGGCCCGATCACACGCCGATAGCGCGACCTCGGACGCGACGAAGAACGCCTGCGCGACCACACACGCGATCAGGATCAAGACGAGGGTCTGGGTGGTCATCACGAGCGCTTGGGCTCCTCGAGCTCCGAGACGTCCGCGGCCGGCGGCGTGAGCTCCTCGACGGCGTGGATCGGGCGCGGCGGCGCCGGCGGATCGAGCACGTCATCCAGCATCGGCGTGCCCGACGCCGGGGTGCGGACGCGCGGCCGCCCGGTCGCGCCGGGCGGGATCGAGGCCTGGAGATCCGCGCGCTCGTCGCGCAGCACGCCGAAGATCTGGGCGAGCAGATCGTCCATCGTGACCAGGCCGAGCACCTTGCCGTACTCGCTGACCACGACCGCCATGTGGACCTTCTTCTGCTTGAACGTCAGGAACAGCCGCTTGACCGGCGTGGTGCGCGGCACGAACAGCGGCTCGTGCAACAGCTCGTTGAGCGGCCGGCCGACCGGCTGGCCCGACGCGGCGCGCACCAGGTCCTTGGCGTTCAGGATGCCGCGGATGTTGTCCAGCGACTTCTGGTAGATGGGGACGCGCGAGAACCCGCGCGCCGCGCTCTCCTTGACCAGGCGCTGCATCGGCAGCTCGTACGACAGCGCGAAGATCCGATCGCGCGGGGTCATCACCTGGCCGACGTTCTTGTCGCTGAACTCGAACACGCGGTGGATCAGCCGGCGCTCGCGCGCGTCGACCTGGCCCTGGGAGGTGCCGGCGTCGACGAGCGAGCGAAACTCCTGCTCCGAGAGATCGCGCGCGGGGCGCGTGAG
>JBQCJR010000933.1:0-4284 GCA_051952595.1 Kofleriaceae bacterium | reverse complement strand
GAGCCGCAGGACGGCGTCGCACGTGGTACCGAGGCGCCTCGTCGAGTGTCCACCTGGTAGCTGCAACGCCCGCGGCAGCGCACAATCGCGTCGATGGCGAACGCGGCTACCAGCTGGATCATCGTCGGCGCTGGCTACACCGGCGCGGCGCTCGCGCGCGCGCTGGTCGAACGCGGTGCAGACGTCGTGGTCACGCGGCGCGACGCCGACGCGGCGACCGAGCTTGGACGACAGCTCGGGGTGCGCGGCGTGCGCGCCGATCTCGCCGATCCCGAAAGCCTCGCGCAGCTCGTGCCAGAGGGCGCCATCGTTGTCTGTCTCGCGCCGCCGGGCGCAGATCCGGTGGGCGAGATTCGCCACCTGATCGAGGCATCGCGCGCGGCCGCGCGGCTGATCTATGTCTCGTCGACCGGCGTCTATCCGCCGGCGCACGGCGCGTGGGTCGACGAGAGCTGGCCGGTCGCCCCGTCGACGGCTTCGGGCCGGGCGCGCGCCGCGGCCGAGGCGGCGCTGCACGGCGCGCCGATCTCCTGGATCGCGCTGCGCGCCGCGGGGATCTACGGCCCGGGCCGCGGCCTCGCCGAGCGACTGCGCGCCGGCAGCTACCGCGTGATCGGCGACGGCGCGAGCCACGTCAGCCGGATCCACGTCGAGGACCTGGTCGCGGCGATCCTCGCCGCGGGCGCCTCGCGCGCGACGGGGTTCGTGAACGTCTCCGACGACGATCCGGCGCCGATCGGCCAGGTCGCCGACGAGCTGGCACGGCGCCTCGGCGTACCGCCGCCACCCCGCGTGCCCGCCGCGTCGGTCTCGCCGGAGATCGCCGGCATGCTCACCGCGGATCGACGGATCGCGAACCAGCGCCTCACGCGCGAGCTGGGCGTCGTGCTGCGCTACCCGAGCTGGCGCGACGCGCCGCTCGACTGAGCTCGCCCCGCTACCGCCGGTACAGCGCCCGCTCGATCACGTTCGCGAGCACCTCGCGCGCGAACGGCCGCACGACGAACGCCTCGGGGCCGTCCTCGGCGCCGACGTCGTAGATGTCGATGTACGACGACGTCATCATCACGACCGGGATGTTGCGGGTCGCGGGGTCGGTCTTGATCCGCCGGCACACCTCGGCGCCGTCGATCTTCGGCAGGTCGCTGTCGCACAGGATCACGTCCGGCGGCTCGTGGCGGATCAGGCCGAGCGCCGTGGCGCCGTCCCGCGCGGTCTGCACCACGTGCGCGCGCCCGGTCAGGATCTTCTGGATCAAGCGGACGACGTCGGGCTCGTCGTCGATCACCAGGACGCGGGCCATGTCACTCGTCGATCACGGCGCGCAGGCAGGTCTGGGCGACCGGGCTCGACCAATCGCGCTTGTTCACGAAGTACGCACGCAAGTTGCCGTTGCGATCGATCAGCGCGCTCTCGGGCACGGCCTTGATCCCCCAGCTGCGGGTGATCGGGCCGATCGTGTCCTCGCCCTGAGGCGGATCGAGGAAGATCTGGAACGGCAGGCCGGAAGGCAGGGCCTTGCGGTAGGCATCGAGCGCGGCGGGCAGCGGGATCTCGCCGTTGGCGTCCGGCGACGGCACCTCGGCGTGGGGCCGCAGGGCGAGCACCGCCGAGACCAGGACGTCGGACCAGTTGTGGTCGGACGCGAGCGAGAGCACGACGAAGTCCTTGCCGGAGAGCTCCTCGGCCATCTCGGCGAGCGCCGGCTTCTCGGTCTTGCACAGGCCGCACCACGAGGCCCAGAAGTTCAGCAGCACGACCTTGCCGCGAAAATCGCTGAGCTTGACCGGCTTTCCCTGGTGGTCCACCGCGGAGAAATCGGGAGCCGGCACGGGCAGCGTGCACGGCACGCCGGGGGGGCACAGCTGCGGGGCGAGGGGCTCGAAGCCGCGCAGGCCGCGGCATGCCGAGGCGGACTCGCGGGCGGCGGCGCTGGGCACCATCCACAGGAAGGCGACGAGCAGGCCGACGCCGATCGCGGCGACCAGGCCGCCGGCGACGAGCACGCGGGCGTCGATCAGCCGGCGCCCGGCGGGTCGGGGCGGGTGAGGCATGGTCGAAAAGATAACTGATCCGGCTGGAACGGAAATCCCGAACCACGAAAGTTCTCGAAACTTCTTCGCGCTATCATCTCGGAATGTCGGTCCGCGGCGCGCTCGGTACCATGCCCGCCGAAGACGTCCTCGACTGGGTGGCGATGCGCCGGCTGTCCGCGCCGATCACGTTCGAGCGCAAGGGCACCGTGCGCAGCCTCGTCGTCGAGGACGGCGTCATCGTGTGGGCGAGCTCGAACCGGCGCGAGGAGCAGCTCGGCGTCATCCTGGTCCGCTCGGGCCTGGTCGCCGAGCGCGCGCTCGCCGATGCGCTGGAGGCGCGCGCCGAGACCGGCGTGCCGCTGGGCAAGGTCCTCTTGATGTCCGGCGTGATCACCGAGCTGGACCTGATCGAGATCCTCGCGACCAAGATCCGCGAGACGGTGACCGACGTGGTGACATGGACCGAGGGCGACTTCGACGTCGTGCCGCGCGGGCCGGCGACCACCGCGGGGGTCAACGCCCAGCTGCCGATCGAGATCTGCCTGACCGTCGCGCGCCGGCGCGCCGACCGGATGGCGGCGATCATGCGGGTGCTCGGCAGCGACGAGACCACGTTCTACGTCCCGCCGAGCGCGGTGCCGCCGCCGGCCGGCACCGGCGAGGGCCAGGTGATCGACCCGGCGCGGCTGTGGTCGCTCGCCGGCGACCGGTTGACCGCGGGGGACATCGCGGCGTCGTTCAGCGGCGAGCGGTTCGCCGCGTTCGACGGCCTGGCCGCGATGGTCGAGGAGGGCCGGCTGGTGGTCGATCGCCGCGCCCGCGAGCGCACCAACTCGGCGGTCGAGCTGGCCGCGGGGGCGCGTGGCCGGCTGCGCCAGGGCGACCGCGCCGGGGCGTACGCGATGGCGACCCAGGCGCTCCACCAGGATCCGAGCGACTCGGAGGTCCGCAAGACGTTCTCGCAGACCGAGCGCGCGCGGGTCGCCGAGGTCGCCAAGCAGCTGCTGGCGCGCCACCGCGTGCCTCGCCGCGGCAAGGAGCTGACGCCGCGGCTGATCGCCGAGCTGGGCCTCGGTGAAGCCGAGATCGAGCTCGCGAACCGGGTCGATGGCCGCTGGGACCTGCTCTCGCTGGTGCGCTCGGCCAGCGTGCGCGAGGCCGAGGCGCTGCTGGCGTTCGCCCGGCTCGCCGAGGTCGGGATCGTCGAGCTAACGTAGCCAGACCATGGAAGCCGTTGCACCGTCCGCGATCGACCGAGGCCGCCTGCTGCCGCGCAGCGGGATCGGCGTCGACGGGGCGTGGCTCGTGATCGCCCCGCCGGGCAATCCGATCATCCGGCTCGATGCCCGGCTGCTCGACCGTGTGGAACTGATCGGCCGATCGCCGACCGCGCCGCTGGTGTGGTCGGGCGTGGCGACCGCCGGCGTGGCGGCCGCGGCGCTGTCGCTGGTGCCCGGCGGCGTGTTCGCGTGCGCCGGCCTGGCGTACCTGGCGCACGAGCGGTTCAGCGAGGCCCGCCGCCGGTCGCGCAGCCGAGATCTGTTGCTCGCGCTCGGAGACCTCGAGGTCGCGCTGCACGTCGCCGACGGCCCGGAGGCGGCCAAGGGCATCGCCGAGCAGCTGGCGCCGTACACCCGCGACGCGCCGATCACCCGCCCCGAGGTCTACGAGGACGCCAAGCGGCGGATGCGCGCGCAGGCCGAGGGCAAGGGCGAGGCATCGGCGCGCCGGGAGCTCGAGCACGCGCTGCTGGTCGGCAGCGACGTGGTCTACCTGCGCGGCGACTACCTCCAGGTCGGCCAGGTCGCGTTCCGGATCGGCGAGGTCCGGGAGTACGCGCTGCGCGGCGCGAACCTGCCGCTGACCGGCGGCCGGTTGCTCCAGGCGGCGATGGGCCTCCTGGTGGTCGCCGCCGAGGAGCGCGCCGCGGCCGGCGAGGACGTCACGCTGCTGTCGAAGCGGATCGCCGACTACGAGGCGTGGTCGGGGCACACCGCCGGCCGATAAAGGCGGCCTCCGCGATTTGCCGGCGATCGCCGGACCGACCTCGGTTATGGTCCGCCGCCATGTCCGAGGATCCCTCCGCGTCGCTCTCCGCCTCGGTCCCCAACCTCCGCCCGCGCCAGCCGCTGTTCTGGGTGCTGATCGGACTGGGCGGCGCGGCCCTGATCGCCGGCGCGATCGTCATCATCATGGTGACCCGCCAGGCGATCGATCCGGGCTCCGCGGCGTGCGACCGGATCGAGGA
>JBQCJR010000932.1:0-5536 GCA_051952595.1 Kofleriaceae bacterium | reverse complement strand
TGACGCTCAGGATCTGGAACGCCAGGCCGACCCGCAGCAGCGGCGGCGGGCACTGAGTGACCGTCCCTCCGCGCCGGACCCGTAACTCCTCCTTCGCCGGCCACGCCGGGCTACGCACCGAGCTCGTCAACGCCGTCGCCGGGCTGCTCACCCAGGCGCGCAGCGCGCTGTTCATCACCGGCGTCGGGCTCTCGGCCGATTCCGGACTGGCGCACCACCGCGGGATCTCCGGGCTCCAGCGGCGGACCCGCGAGCACGGCGCGGAGCTCGAGGCCGCGCTGTCGTTCGATGGGCTGCACCACGATCCGGCGGCGACCTGGAAGGTGCTGCTCGAGATCGACGCCGCGGTGCGCGCGGCGGCGCCGAACCGCGGTCACGAGGTGCTGGCCGCGCTCGAGCGCGAGCTGCCGCGGATCGTCGTCATGACCACGAACATCGATCGGCTGCACCAGCGCGCCGGGTCGCGCGGCGTGATCGAGATGCACGGCGCGCTGCACGATCTGCTGTGCACGCGCTGCGAGCTCTCGGCGCGCCACGAGCGCTTCGATCGACTCGCGATCCCGCCGCGCTGCACGACCTGCGGCACGGTGCTGCGCCCGGACATGCCGCTGTTCGGCGAGGCGCTGCCCGCCGATCCGTTCACCCGGCTCGAGGCCGAGCTGGAGGCCGGGTTCGACGTCGTGGTCGCGGTCGGGATCTCGACGATGTTCCCGTACCTCGCGCGGCCGCTCTTGCTCGCCAAGGCCGACGGCATCCCCACCGTCGAGATCGGATCGACCGCGACCGAGATCTCGGACATCGTCGACTTCCGGTTCCGCGGCTCGCCGGCGCGGGTGCTCGAGCTGCTCCACGCCGAGTACACGCAGTTGCCGAGATCAGGAATTCGCTGACCCGAAAACGGGGATTCAGCAACCGAGTGACACTCGGGTTCGAAAAATAGTTGGGGTCTCTGGCGGACCCACATTCGTAATCTGGATCGCGCGAGCGCCGCCGCGACTTCGGATTCTCCGTCGAGAATCCGCACTCCGAGAAGCTCTGATCGCGTAACTGCGCCTGGTTGTGGGACAAAGAACACACAGCCAACGGTGAGCAGGAATTGATACGCCGTGCGCCATGGCTCGATATCGAAACTTGATGGCGATCGGTTTGTGCCTCGTGGCGGCGTGTGCGGGTAGCGACGAGCTCGGCGATGACGACGGCGGCGGTGGCGGCGGAGGAGGCGGCGGTGGCGGCGGCGGAGAAGGCGGCGGCGGTGGTGGTGGCGCCGAGGAAGTGGACGACACGCCGCCGACCTACCCGACCCAGCACCCACGGATCTATCTCACGCCGAACCGGGCGCGCCTCCAGGCCGCGCTCTCGGCGAACACCCAGTCCGCGCAGTTGTTCCGCACCAAGGTCGACCAGTGGCTCGCCGGCGCGGACCTGTGGGGCTTCCAGGCGTGGAACGCCGCGCTGCTCGGTCAGCTGACCGGCAACGCCACGTACTGCACCAAGGCGGTCGCGACGATCGAGGATCAGGTGCGCACCGCCGAGTCGGCGATCTCGTCGGGCTCGCGGCCCAAGGTCGCGCTCGATAGCTATCTCGAGATCGGCGAGATGATCGGCGACCTCTCGCTGGTCTACGACTGGTGCTTCGACCAGGTCACCGACGCGCAGCGCACCCGGTGGATCGCGTACGCGAACCAGGCGGTGTGGAACGTGTGGCATCACACCGAGGCCAAGTGGGGGAACTTCACGGCGCCGTGGAGCGGCTGGTCGGTCGAGAACCCCTTGAACAACTACTACTACTCGTTCCTGCGGGCGACCATGCTGCTCGGCCTGGCGACCAAGGGCGAGAACCCGCAGGCCGACACGTGGATCGAGCAGTTCCGCGAGCGCAAGATCATGGCGGAGCTGCTCCCGAGGTTCAGCAACGACCTCGTCGGCGGCGGCTCGCGCGAGGGCACCGGCTACGGCGTCTCGATGCGCCGGCTGTTCGAGCTCTACGACTTCTGGAAGGCGACCACCGGCGAGAAGCTCAACTCGAAGACCAAGCACACCCGCGCGTCGATGCTGGCGTTCATGCACCAGGTCGTGCCGACGTTCGACAAGGTCGTGCCCACCGGTGACCACGCGCGCGACGCCACCGCGACGTTCTTCGACTACCACCGCGACTATCTGCAGGAGCTGATGGCGCTCTATCCGAACGACGACCTGTCGCGGCGCGCCAAGACGCTGCTCCAGTCCTCGAACGTCAAGATGATGAGCATGGGCTTCATGGTCGGCTACGACTTCCTCAACGACAACACCGAGATCGATGCGATGCCGCTCGAGGGGCTCAACACCACCTATCATGCCCAGGGCATCGGCGAGATCTACACCCGCTCGGGCTGGGACACCGGCGCGACGTGGGTCAACCTGATCGCCGGTCCGTACACCGAGGATCACGCGCACCAGGATCAGGGCTCGATCCTGATCTACAAGGGCGGCTGGCTCGCCACCGACTCGAACATCTTCTCGCGCTCGGGGCTGAGCCAGGGGACCACCTCGCACAGCCTGGTCCGGATCGATAACGGCGGTTCGCCGGTCCGGCAGGTGGTCGGCACGATCTCGAAGGTCAACGCGCTCGAGAAGGGCGACGGCTTCGTGTACGCGTCGGCGGACGTCACCCCGGCGTACAAGAACAACGCCGCGATCCAGATGGTCCAGCGCGACATGGTCTACCTCGAGCCCGACGTCGTCGTGGTGTACGACCGCGTCCGCACCGCGAGCGGCACGACCCAGACCTGGCAGCTCACCGTGCCGGTCGCGCCGACGATCAGCGGCAACACCGCGACGGTGACCAACGCCGGCCACACCCTGAAGGTCCAGCGGATCGCCGGCACCAGCGCGACGATGGCGTCGTACGACCAGCGCGGCGACTCGGACCTGAAGGGCGGCTACCGGATCGATCAGCGCGTCGCGGGCGGCGACAACCGCCACCTCAACGTGCTGTCGATCGACGGCGCGGTGCAGAACGCGACCGCGGTGGGCGACACCGGCGTCACCCTGCAGCTCTCGAACGGCCACACCGCAAAGGTGACGTTCGAGCGCGACGGCGCGGGCGCGATGGTCGAGATCGACGGCCGCTCGTCGCGGATCGGCGCGACCGTCGAGGCGCTGACCGAGGAGATGTAGCCCTCAGAGCTTGCAGTCGGTCACGATCAGCACGGCGTCGGCGACACCGCCGACCTTGCACGTGACGGTCAGCGAGTCGCCGACCTTGACGCCCTTGGCCTTGACCGGCCCGGCGTCGGCCCACTGCAGCGACACCATGTGCTTGTCGCCGGCCTCGAGGAAGATCACCGGCGTGCCGTCCTCCTCGGCGGAGGCGGTCTTGACCTTGCCCGTGAAGGTCACGCCGGCCTCGTACTTCTTGAGCGCGTCGAGCGCGTCCATGCCCGAGCGCTCCTTGCTGAGGTCGGCGAACAGCTCCTCGGGGGTGCTCTTGAGCGGCGCGCCGGGCGCCTCGGCCGCCGGGGCCGCCTTGCCGGCCGGGGCGGTCTTGCTCGCGGCAGGCTCGCCGGACTTGCCGGCCTCGTCCTTCTTCTTGCACGCCGTGAGCGAGGCGAGGGCGAGCGCGAGGACGGTGGAAGCGGTGCGGGTGTTCATGTTGGCCGGCAGCCTCATCAAAGCTCGTGCCCGCCGCAACTAGGCGGGAGGCCGAGCCGGTGGAGCTGTCCGTGGGGCTGGCGAGACCCGCCGGGGGGCCTCCGGTCGGGGCCCGGTGGACCCATCGCGCCGGGTTCTGTAGCGTGCGGAGGTGCTGTACGAGCCGTTGACCTTGCGCTCGGGCGTGGTGGTGCCGAACCGGATCGCCCTCGCGCCGCTGACCAACCTCCAGTCGTTGCCCGATGGCACCGCGGGGCCCGACGAGATCGAGTTCCTCGGCCGGCGCGCCGACGGCGGGTTCGGCCTGGTCTCGACCTGCGCCGCCTACGTCGCGCGCGATGGCCAGGCGTGGGACGGCCAGCTCGCGATCGATCGCGCCGAGCGGGTGGCCGGGCTGTCGCGGATCGCGGCGCGGATCCGGCGCACCGGCGCCGCGGCGATCGTCCAGCTGTTCCACGGCGGCGTGCGTGCGGTGTCGCGGCTGACCGGCGAGCAGGTGTGGAGCGCGAGCTCGTGGCGCGAGGACGGCGAGCGGTTCGAGGTGCCGCGCGCGGCGACCGCAGGGGATCTCTCGCGGGTCATCGATCAGTTCGCCGCCGCCGCGAGCTACGCCGAGCGCGCGGGGTTCGACGGCGTCGAGCTGCACGCGGCGCACGGCTACCTGCTGTCGCAGTTCCTGTCGCGCACGATGAACCCACGCGACGATGGCTGGGGCGGCGATCTCGCAGGCCGCGCGCGGCTGGTCCGCGAGGTGGCGCGGGCGTGCCGCGCGCGCGTGACTTCGCGGTTCGCGATCGGCGTGCGGCTGTCGTTCGAGGACCACGGCTACGCGCGTGGCCAGGACCTCGACGACAATCTCGCAGTCGCGCGGTGGCTCGCCGAGGACGGCGTCGACTTCGTGCACGCCTCGCTGTGGGACGGCGCGGCGATGTCGAAGCAGCGGCCCGGCGCGCACGTGGTGACGCTCGCCCGCGCGGCGCTGCCACCCTCGGTCGCGGTGCTCGCCGCCGGCTCGATCTGGACGCCGGCCGATGCCCACGCGCTGATCGAGCGCGGCGCCGACGTGGTGGCGATCGGCCGTGCGGCGATCCTCGATCCCGACTGGCCGCGCCGCGCCGCGCCGCAGCTCGCTCGGCCCGGCGCCGACGCGCCGGCGGCGATCCTCCCACCGCTCACCCGCGCCGCGCTGCACGATCGCGCGGTGTCTCCGGTGTTCGCCGGGTACTTGACGCGGTGGAAGGACTTCGTGGCCGACTGAGAGTAGATCCAAGCCGCGGCGCGTCCGTGCGACGCCGCGCGGTTGACACCTCGTGGACCCGCGGCAGGGTTCGAGCATGGTCTCGGTCCCCGTCGGTGAGGTTCCGGAAGCGATCGCTCGCATCGCCCGGCCCGTGCACGGCGATCGCGAGCTCGATCAGCTACTCGATCTCGTCGGTCCCGCGCGGTTCGTCCTGCTCGGCGAGGCCAGCCACGGCACCCACGAGTTCTACGACCTGCGCGCCTCGCTCACCCGCAAGCTGATCGGCGAGCGCGGCTACGCGGCGATGGCGATCGAGGGCGACTGGCCGGACGCGCTGCGCGTCGATCACTACGTCCGCGGCCACGGCGCCGATGCCACGGCGGATGACGCGCTCGGCAGCTTCGAGCGGTTCCCGACCTGGATGTGGCGCAACCACGACACCGCCGCGCTGGTCGAGTGGCTGCGCGAGCTCAACCGCGCGCGCGATCCCGCGGACCACGCCGGGTTCTACGGGCTCGATCTGTACTCGCTGCACGCGTCGATGCGCGCGGTGCTGGCGTACCTCGACGAGGTCGAGCCCGAGGCCGCCGCGCGCGCGCGCGCCGACTACGCGTGCTTCGATCACGCCGGCGGCGATCCGCAGCAGTACGGCATGAAGGCGTTCTT
>JBQCJR010000931.1:0-2357 GCA_051952595.1 Kofleriaceae bacterium | reverse complement strand
CGGCTCGCGCTGCTCATCGGCGCCGCCGGGGCGTGACACCCGGGAGGGCGACCAGGGCGGCGATCAGGGCGCCTGTCGCGTCGTCGCGATCGTCTCCGTGATCTCGGACTGGGCCAGCACGCGCTGCCACAGCCGGACGTTGTCGACCCGTGCGGGGACCTGGACCTTGTTCGTGTTCGATCGGCCGATCCACAGCGGCCCGGTGCCGGCGGTCGAGACCGGCGCGGGCGTGGCGCCCAGGACGACCGGCTCGCCATCCACGTAGCTGGCCACGGCGCCTTTGTCGTACGTGCACGCCACGTGGTGCCAGGCCCGCGCGGTGATCGCCTGCGAGCTCTGCGCGTCCAGCCGACCGTCGCGGTGGAACGTGCACACCACCCCGGCGAGCGGCACGACCCGGAGCTCGTACTGGCCTTCCTTGGTGACCGCGCGGAACGACTCGTTGGCCTCGGGCAGGCGCTCGAGGTACAGCCACAGGTCGATCGACAGCGGGCCGGGCAGGTCGTGGTCGGGGGTGTCGTCGACGAGCACGAGGCTGCTGCCATCGATCAGGAGCGCGTTGCCGCCGCCGCGCGGGCGGAACTCGGCGGTCACGGTCGCGTGGTGGGCGAACGGCGAGCGGTCGCGACCGAGCATCGCGTTGTCGTCGAAGTCCAGGCACAGCTGGAGCCGCTCTCCCTGGCACGGGTCGGCGAGCTGGGGGGCATCCCCCGCGGTGTCCACGGCGCCGTCGTGGTCTCCGTCCTCCGCGTCGCGCACCGCGGCATCGCCGCCGGGGGAGATGTCGAACACGAGGTTGCAGCCGCTGCTCAGGACCGCTGCAACGACCAGGAACGATCGCACCCTTCCAGGGTACTCCGATCTGGTGGGGACCGCGCGGCCTAACGAAGATCTGCGGACGCGTCGACCACCAGCGTGCGGGCGCCGCGGCCGCCGAGCACGACGCGCGCGAGCTCGAGCCCGGCGAGCCGTGTATCGAGATCGACCACGAGGTGCGATGCGCGCCGCAGCAGGTTCGCGAGCCCGGTTCGGTCCGGCTCCGGCTCCCCGGCGCGCGACGCCACGATGTGGGCGGCCAGCGCCTGCGCGTCGATCAGGCGCAGCGGCGCCGGCGCCGCTGCGATCTGGGTCGCTCCCGGCGCGTCGAGCACCACCGTCCAGCCGAGCGAGGGAAGGCGCAGCAGCGACACCGCGAGCTCCCGGCCGGCCGGCGGAGTCTCGCGCACGATCACCGCGCTGGCCTCCGGCGTGGTCTTGCCCGCGGCGACCAGCACCGCGGCGAACGCCTGGCGCACCAGCGCGTCGCTGGTGATCCCACGCTCGACCGGGCACCCGGCGGGCTCGGACGGCAGGTCGTGGCCCCACGGCTTGAGCTCGACCGGATAGCCGGCGCGCCGCGCGAGCTTGACCGCCGCCGACGGCGTGGTCGCCACCGCCTGGCGGGTGATCGGCACGCCGTAGGCCGCGAGCAGTACCTTGGTCTCGTGATCGCCGATCCGCGGCATCGCGTCGGCGGGGCCGAGCTTGTCGAGCTGGCGGGCGAGTCGATCCTCGTCGATCGCGAGCTCGGCCGACGCCGAGGTGGGCGCCGGACCGAGCCCGACGGCGATCCGCTCGGCGGCGCGGCCGAGCAGCGCGATCGCGCCGAGCGCGGCACGCGCGCCGTGCAGGACCGCGGCGTCGCCAGCGAGCTCGCCGCGCGCGGCGACCGGCACCGGCAGCGCGGGCGTGGAGCGCGGCGGCGTGCCGAGCGCCGGGTCGTACAACACGACGTCGGTCGGATCGTCGGCCGACACCAGCGGCGGTCGCGCGCCGGACAGCTCCGCCTCGCCGGCGACCGCGAGCGCCTGCGCCTCGAGCCACGAGCCGGGTGGGGCGATCACCGCGGCGCGCGGGCCGGCGGGCAGCCCGAACCGCACCAGCAGCACGATCGCCTCGAGCCAGGCGTCGACGTCGTGGGCGAGCGCGGCGCCGTGGGCGCGCAGGTACGCGAGCGCGGCCGCGCGCTCGATCGCGGCGCGACCGGTGCCGCGCGGCGAAGGTGCGAGCAGGCACACCGGCCGGCCGGCCTCGGCGGCGCGCGCGCAGCTGGTGGCGAGCTCGGCGGCGGCGGCGGCGGTCGGCGCGGCCTCGAGCGCCCACGCGATCACGTCCTCGCCGGGATCCGGCTCGCTGGTGGTCCGCGCGTCGATCCCGCGGGCGCGCAGCGCGGCGATCGCGGTCGCGCCGAGGTGCGCGGGTGCGATCACCTGGACGCGAGGCGCGGCGACCGTGGAGGCGAGCGTCCGGGCGTGGCCCATCACGTCCCCTGCGTGGACGGCCGGCGGGCGCGGGCCGCGGCGCCTGCGTGGGTGGCG
>JBQCJR010000930.1:0-5674 GCA_051952595.1 Kofleriaceae bacterium | reverse complement strand
CGACCGCGCGCTGGGCCTGGGCGAGCGCCTCGAGATCGATCGCGAACCCGGTCGCGCGCGCCGACCGGCCGTAGCGGCCGATCAGCTCGTCGTAGCGGCCGCCGCGCAGCACCGCATCGGGCGCGCCGCCGGCGTACCCGGCGAACCGGATCCCGGGGTAGGAGTCGAACCCGCGCACGTCGCCGAGATCGATCGTCGGCGCCGGGACCGGCGGATCGGCGAGCTCCTCGAACGCGCGCAGCACGTCGCGCAGCCGATCGAGCGCGCCGCGGACCTCGTCCGGCCACGGCAGCTCCGCCGCGCGCGCGAGCGTGGGCTCGGCGGCGCCCCACAACGAGCCGAGCGCCTCGGCGAGGATCGCGCGGTCCGGCGGGAGCGCGCGCGCCGCGGCGCGCAGCCCGGCGCGATCCTTGCGCGCGAGCGCACCGGCGAGCTTGTGCCGCGCCTCCTCGTCGGGCGCGGCGGCGAGCACGCAGCGCGCCGGCGCGACGTGGCCGATGTCGAGCCGGGTCTCGGGCAGCTGCGAGGCGGCGAGCGCCGCGGCCGCGACCGCGAGCACCTCGGCGTCGCCGTCCGGCTCGCCGGCGTCGATCAGCTCGATCCCGGCCTGCAGGATCTCGCGCTGGCCGAGCTCGCCGGCGCGCCGGGTGACCGCGCCCTCGTAGCACAGCCGGAGCGGCCCCTCGACGTCTGCGAGCCGCGTGGCGACGACGCGCGCCACCTGCGGCGTGAGGTCCGGCCGCAGCGCGACCACCTCGCCGGTGCCCGGCTCGACGAACCGGATCGCCGCGGCGCGAGCGTCCGGCCCGAGCCCACGCTCGAGCACGTCCGCGTGCTCGAACGCCGGGGTGATCAGGCGCGCGTAGCCCCACGCCTCGAACACGCCGGTCACGCGCGCCGCGAGCGCGACGCGCCGGGCGGCCGCGCGCGGCAGGAAGTCGCGCACCCCGGAGGGCAAACGGATCGGTGGACCGGACAAGGCGCCGCTACTCTAGCCGATCACCTCGAAATGAGGATTCCTCGCCGGGCCATGCGGGCCGCGAGATCGGCGCCCTACGAAGTGGTTCCGACCGCGAAGCGGTCGCCGGACGCAAAGCGGATGGGGCCGAGCGAAGCTCGGTCGAAAATACTCCGAGCCGCAGGCGAGGAAACCGGCTCACACCTCGTGAATCGTCGCGCGGCGGACCCGGCAGATGCCCGAGCGAGCCGGCGGCGGTGGTAGCGTGGCCGGATGGCGGTCGAACCGATCGATCCGGATCTGGTGGCGGAGCTCGAGGCGCTCGCGAGCGCGCTCGCCGCGCGCGACGATCACGCGGACCTGAGCCGACAGTTCGAGTGGCTGATCGACGCGTTGATCCTGCGCGGCCAGCTGCCGGCGTCGTACCGCCGGATGGTGGACAAGGTGCACGCCGATCGCGGCGAGCGCAGCGTGGTGCGGCTCGCGAGCTTTCGAGACAAGTACGCGGTGGCCAGCCCCGACGTCGACTGCGCGTCCCTGATCCCGCTGTGCGGCGCGCGCTGCTGCTCGTTCGAGGTCACGCTGTCGAGCCAGGACGTCGCGGAGCGCCGGCTGCCGTTCGACATCGGCCGGCCGTACCTGCTGCCCAAGAATCCGGAGACCGGCAGCTGCGGGTGTAAGGACCGCGACGGCGCGTGCACGGTCTACGACCACCGGCCCGGCGCGTGTCGCGCGTACGACTGCCGGCGCGATCCGCGGGTGTGGACGGACTTCGAGGCGAAGCTCCCCGCCCCGCGCGACCGGTAGCGGTGGCTACGCGGCGCTGGCCGCCGCGGCCGCGGCGCCGAGATCGACGTCGCCCAGGTAGAGCTTCTCCCAGATCGCGCGCCAGTCGTCGCGCGACAGCTCCTTCTGCCCCAGCTTGTTGAGCTCCAGGAACGGCTCGAGCACCACCTCGCCCCGCGTGAACTGGAACGGCTCGCCCGGCCCGGTGGTGACCTCGAACCCGTCGTCGACCAGCACCACGGAGAGCGCGGCGCCGACCAGGTGGAACCACCAGCCGCGCAGATCGTCCTCGGTCGCGCCGCTCACCTGTTCGTTGCCGTGCTGGCGGATCGCGAGGTCGTAGATCGCGCGGTCGTCGATCGGCACGTCGCCCGGGCGGAGGCCGGCCAGCACGCCCTTGGCCTCGGCCACCTCCTTGCGCCACGACGCGATCCACAGCGGGGCGGTGTCGCTCCATGCGATCCGCTCGAGCGTGGTCTCGACGCGCCGGGCGATCTCCTCGGTCTCGAACGCCTCGGGATCGCGCAGCAGCTCGATCGCACGCCGCGGCTCGGGCGCGCGCTCCGGCCCGTCGATCCGCTGCGCCGCCTCGATCCGCTCGCGCAGCGGCGGGTGCGAGTCGTAGGGGTCGCCCGTGCCCTCGGTCATCTCGGCGGCCACCACCTGGTCGAGCAGCTTGGTCATGCGCTCGTTCGCGAGGTAGCGCGAGAACCCCTCGCCCACCGCCGGCAGCGCGCCGCGCGAGACCAGGGGCGCGACCTCGTTGCGCAGGTAGAGCTCGTGCGCGAGCGCCGCGGCGTGGGTCTTCTTGAAGCCCTCGACGACCGCGCGCCGGCCCTCGACGCGCACCGCCACGGCATCGGCGCTGTACTCCTGGGCGCGGCTGATCGCCTGGGTGACCCGCATGTAGCCGATCCCGAACCACCGGAACGGCGCCTGGAGCACGGCGAACATGACGTGGATCCAGTCCTCGGTCCTGGCGCGGGCCCGGGCGAGGTTGAACACCGTGCGCACCAGCGCGCCGCGGGTCTTGTAGATCCACGGCCCGAGCTTGGTGTCGCCGCCGTAGAAGTGGCCCATCTCGTGGGCGATCACCGCGCGCATCTCGTCGACCTGGAGCGTGCGCAGGAGCGGCACGCCGATGCCCATGACGCGCCGGCTGCCGATGCCCATGATGCCGCCCCGCTGCGCGACGAACGCGTTGACCTCCAGCACCAGGTACACGTGCGCCGGCATCTGCTCGCCGGTCGCCTCGGAGACCCGGCGGATCTCGGCGAACAGCTCGAGATGCTGCGCCTCGGTGATCTCCGGCCCGGGCGGCTCGAACCGATCCCAGCGCGGCAGCACCGACCAGACGACGATCCCGGCCGCCACCAGGCACACCACCCCCGCGGCGCCCACCGCGATGATGCCGCGGCCACGGACGTACTCGAGCCACGAGAACAGCTTGAGCCCGAGCCACACCAGCCCGACCGCGCTGGTCACCGCGAGCGCGTAGAACGCCGCCATCAGCACCAACGCCAGCACCACCCGAAACGTCAACGAGGTCCCGCCACGCATCGATCTCGCGTATCACGCGAGCCGCCCGCCGGTCACGCGAGATGTTCGCCGTCGACCCCGGAGTTACCCCGCGGGACGGACTACAGCGGGTTGGGCGCCGGGACGAACTGCACGTCGAGCGACGGGAAGCGCTGCCGCAGCTCGTCGGCGACCCGCATCGGGCCGAACACCTCGGTCGCGTAGTGGCCGGCCGCGACCAGGGTGATCTGGAGCTCCTTCGCGAGATCGCCGGCGCGCTCCGCCAGCTCGCCGGTGACGAACAGGTCGCAGCCGGCGGTCGCCGCCGCCTCGAGCAGGTCCGAGGCCGCGCCGGAGCACACGCCGACCCGGCGGACCACGGCGGGGCCGTACGGGAACACGAACCGCGGCGACTGGCCCTTGCACACGCCGGCCGCGATCCGCGCGATCGCCTCGTCGCGCGAGAGCGGCGAGCTCCACGCCCCGGCGAGCCCGAGCGGCGTTCCGCGCACGTCGCCGAACGGCTCGCGCGTCGCGCCGAGCGCGATCGCGTCGCACAGCCCGACGTTGTTGCCGAGCCGCGCGTGCTTGTCGAGCGGCAGGTGGTACGCCGCGAGCGAGACCTCGTTGCCGAGCAGCAACTGGAGGCGCCGCGCGAGCGGGCCGGCGATCCGGGTCAGCCCCGCGCCCCAGACCAAGCCGTGGTGGACGACGATCAGATCCGCGTGTTGCTCGATCGCGCGGCTGATCAGCTCGGCCGAGGCCGACACACCGGTGACCACGGTATCGACGTCCATCGAGCCCTCCACCTGGAGGCCGTTGGGCGCGAAGTCTCGGAACCGATCGATCTCGAGCGTGGTGTCGAGGTATCCGACGATATCGCGCAGGTGGATGGCCATCCGGCGAGCCTACGACGAGCCCTCAGATCGCACAACGCGCGCTCCTCCTCGGGAGGACCCAGCTCGCAGCTCGCGTGGTAGACCGCTCCATGGACGACCGGTTCCGCACGGCGAGCGGCATTCCGCTCGCCGCCTCGTACGGCCCCGAGGATCTCGCGTCGCGCGACTGGAGGTACGAGGATCGGCTCGGCGATCCCGGGCAGTATCCGTTCACCCGCGGCCCACACGCGACGATGTACCGCGGCAAGCCGTGGACGATGCGGATGTTCGCCGGGTTCGGCACGCCCGAGCACACCCACGAGCGGTTCGCGTTCCTGCTCGCCCACGGGCAGACCGGCCTGTCGACCGCGTTCGATATGCCGACGCTGATGGGCTACGACCCGGACCATCCGCGCTCGCTCGGCGAGGTCGGGCGGGAGGGCGTCTCGGTGGCCTCGCTCGACGACATGACCCGGCTGTTCGGCGGCCTGCCGCTCGATCAGGTCTCGACGTCGATGACGATCAACGCGCCGGCCTCGGTGCTGCTCGCGCTGTACGTCGCGGTCGCCGAGCAGCAGGGCGTCTCGCCGGCCGCGCTGCGCGGCACGCTCCAGAACGACATGCTCAAGGAGTTCATCGCGCAGAAGGAGTGGATCTCGCCGATCCGCGGCCACATGCGGATCATCCGCGACATGCTCGTGTGGTGCACGCGGACGATGCCGCGGTGGAACACGATCTCGATCAGCGGCTATCACATCCGCGAGGCCGGCGCGACCGCCGTCCAGGAGCTCGCGTTCACGATCGCCGACGGCATCGGCTACGTGCAGCTCGGGATCGACGCCGGGCTCGACGTCGACGAGTTCGCGCCGCGGCTGTCGTTCTTCTGGGACGTCCACAACGACTTCTTCGAGGAGATCGCGAAGTTCCGCGCCGGCCGCCGGATGTGGGCGAAGCTGCTGCGCGAGCGGTTCGGCGCGAAGAGCCCGCGATCGTGGCTGCTGCGCACCCACGCCCAGACCGCCGGCGTGTCGCTGATGGCCCAGCAGCCGCTCAACAACGTGGTGCGCACGACGCTGCAGGCGCTCGCCGCGGTGCTCGGCGGCACGCAGTCGCTGCACACCAACAGCTACGACGAGACCTACGCGCTGCCCACCGAGGAGGCCGCACAGCTCGCGCTGCGCACGCAGCAGGTCATCTACGAGGAGAGCGGCGTCGCGAACGTGGTCGACCCGCTCGCGGGCAGCTACTTCGTCGAGACGCTGACGAACCAGGTCGAGGCCGCGGCCTGGGAGTACATCCACAAGATCGACGCGATGGGCGGGATCGTGAAGGCGGTCGAGGAGGGCTACCCGCAGCGCGAGATCGCGCGCGCGGCGTTCGAGTTCCAGCGCGAGGTCGACAGCGGCCGTCGCTCGATCGTCGGCGTCAACAAGCACGTGTCGCCGAACGAGGGCGCGAACATCCCGACCCTGAAGATCGAGCACGAGGTCGAGCGCAATCAGATCGAGCGATCGAAGGCGTTCCGCACGCAGCG
>JBQCJR010000929.1:0-21201 GCA_051952595.1 Kofleriaceae bacterium | reverse complement strand
TCCTTGGCGAGCTGCTCGATCTGGCGGAGCTCCGCCCGGCTCTCGCTGTCGGGCGCCTCGCGCGCCATGGCGCGCACCTGCCGCTCGAGCGCCGCCGTCGAGACGTCCAGGTCGCTGCTCGGCTCGGCGACCCGCCGCACCAGCCCGGCGCGGGTGTCCGCGAACACCTCATCGACCACCGCCCGCAGGCGCTCGACCTGGACGATGTCGGTCGTGAAGTTGCGCGCGACCTCGTCCTGGACGCTCGCCATGTCGCGCAGCCCGAAGATCGCCACGACTCCGGTCACCATCGTGATGAGGATCAGCGTCGCAACACCGATGACCAGCTGCCGACCAAAGCTCACGCGACCTCCGACCTGGCGGTTCTGCCACCCCCTCGGTGGAACGCAAACGGGAGCCGCGCTTGATGCGAAGACGTCTGTCAGCGTGGTTCAGACGCCGAATTTCGCGAGCTTCTTGTGCAGGCCTTCGCGCGTGATCCCGAGCGTCGCGGCGGTCTTGGTCTTGTTGTTGCCGTGATCGCGCAGCGCCTCGGTGATCAGCCAGCGCTCGACCTGCTCCATCATCTCCTTGAGCGTGCCCTGCTTGGGCGCGATCCGGGTGACGGTGCCCTCGATCTTGCGGAGGCGCGGCGACAGATCGGTGATCTCGATCCAGTGGCCGGGCTCCGCCTGGATCACGAGGCGCTGGACCTCGTTCTCGAGCTCGCGGATGTTGCCCGGCCAGTTGTACGAGGACAGCGCGTCGAGCGCGTCCTGGGTGAACCCCGGAAGCTCGACGCGGTACTCGCTCGCGTAGCGCTTGAGGAAGTGCGCGGCGAGCAGCGGGATGTCCTCGCGGCGCTCGCGCAGCGGCGGCAGCTTGATCGGGAACACCATCAGCCGGTAGTAGAGGTCCTGGCGGAACCGGCCCTTCTCGACCTCGGCCGACAGATCGCGGTTGGTGGCGCAGATGATCCGGACGTCGACCTGCTTCTCGCTGGTCGCGCCGACCGGGCGGATCGTGCCCTCCTGGAGCACCCGCAGCAGCTTGGCCTGCAGGGTCAGCGGCATCTCGCCCATCTCGTCGAGGAACAGCGTGCCGCCGTCCGCGATCTCGAACAGGCCCTTCTTGTCGCTATCGGCGCTGGTGAACGCGCCGCGCTTGTGCCCGAACAGCTCGCTCTCGAGCAGGTTCTCGGGCAGCGCGGCACAGTTCTGCGCGACGAACATCTTGTCGGCGCGCTGCGACTGGTGGTGGATCGCCGCGGCGATCAGCTCCTTGCCGGTGCCGGTCTCGCCCTCGATGCACACCGTGGCGCGGGTGTCGATCACGCGATCGAGCTGCGACAGCACCGCCTTCATCGCCGGCGAGTCGCCGATGATGTTGTCGAACTTGATCTTCTGTTCCTTGCGCTTCAGGTACACGTTCTCGCCGCGCGCCCGCTCCTCGGCGATCCGCAGCCGCTGGACCAGCGTCGCGTTGTCGATCGCGAGCGAAGCCTGCGCGGCGAGCAGCAGCGCGACCTCGAGATCGCCGGCGCTGAACATGCCGATCGACGCGCGGTTGTCGGCCTGGATCAGCCCGATGATGTCCTCGCCGCGCCACAGCGGCACCGCGAGGATCGACAGTATCTGGCCGCCCATGATCGATTCGCTCGACAGCGCCTCCTGCGCGTTCGCGGTCAGCACCGCGGCGCGATCCGAGAGCACGCGGCGGAGCACCGCGCGGCTCGCCCGGACCTGATCGGCCGTCGCGCGCGGCTCGTCGTTCGGCGCGTCGGCGCGCTGCCGCGACATCGCGAGCGCGAACCGATCGCGATCCGACTCCGAGCGCAGCAGGATCGCGACGTGGGTCGCGCGCCCCATCAGCTCGAAGGTCGCGCCCACCACCGCCTCGATCACCTCGCCGGGCTCGAGCCGGGCGCCCAGCGGCTGGAGCGCCTTGTAGATCCGCAGCGCGTCGGCCGGATCGCCGCCCTCGATCTGATCGGCGACCGCGGGCAGGTCCATGATGGAGCGCGACGCGATCAGGCGATCGCCGAGATCGTCGTCGGCCTCGTCGCCGATCCGCACCGCGACCCGGACCGGGTCGAGTGGGTTGCCGAGCAGCAACAGGTCGCCATCGGACAGCGCGACCTCCCAGCGCGCCGCCGCGTCGACCGCGATCACCCGGCCTTCGCGCTGGATCGCCGAGCCGTTGGTCGATCGCAGATCGCGAAACACGAAGTGCTCGCCGATCTGGGTGATCTGGGCGTGGTCACCCGAGAGGTGGAAGTCGGTGACGACGACAGTGCTCGCGGGCGATCGCCCGATCGTGGCGGTGCCTCCCGTCGCCAGGATGCGATGCAAGCGTTGCGTCGCGATGCCGTTGAGGATTTCGAGAACGATCACAGAAACGTGGCGCTAAGCCGGCCCCTCACCAGCGTTTATACTGCACACTCGATCCCCACGCATGCCGGGACTCTCGAAAGTCATCGTGCTCGATCCCGACGGCCGTGCCGGCCGGCAGATCCAGCTCGGGTTCCAGCGAGAGGGCGTGCCGGCCGAGGTCGCCTCGGTCCCGGCAGACCCCTCCCGGCTCGAGCTCGGGGGCGATGGCGCGGGCCTGGTGGTGGTCGGCGGCGCCGATCCGCGGGCGCTCGACTTGCTGCGTCGAGCCCGCAAGCTGCTCGACGACGCGCGGATCGACGCCCCGATCGTGTTCGCCGGCCGCGGGGTGCGGCGCACCGACGCCGAGGCCGCGGGCGCCGACGAGGTCGTGCTCCAGCCCGCGTACCTGCGCGACGTGGTGACGATCGGCCGGCTGCTCCGCGGCCAGGTCGCCGCCCAGCGCGCCCACCTGGTCGGCAACCTCGCCGAGCTGACCGGTGTGCTGACCCTCGTGCGGGCGCTGTCCGCGCTCGGCCGCAGCGCCGTGCTGACCCTGCTGTGCGGGCCGCGCCGCGGCGAGATCCGCTTCTATCACGGCGAGGTCACCTCGGCGCAGGTCGGCACGCTCCACGGCCAGGCCGCGCTCCACCAGCTGCTGCTGTGGACCGACGCGCGGTTCGAGTTCCGCCACGAGGACGTCGTCCGCCGCCACCAGATCCCGCTCGATCGCGACGAGCTGTTCGCGGACGCCGAGCGGTTCCTCGCCGGGGTACGCGACGCCAGCGGCAAGCTGTCGCCGTCGATGATCCTCGAGCAGGACGTCGCGCAGATCCACGCGCAGTCCCGCCAGATCCCGACCGAGGTCCACGGCGTGCTCCAGATCTTCGACGGCAACCGCGTGCTGTCGGACGTGCTCGAGACGTCGCCGTTCCGGGTGTTCGAGACCCTGCGGGTGGCCCAGCTCGCCGTCGAGCTCGGCCTGCTGCGCATCGCGCCCAGCCCGCGGCCCCGCGCCACCTGGCGCGCCGTGCTCGCGATCGAGGAGTGGCTCGTCGGCACCGAGACCCGCGAGGAGGTGCTCGAGCGCGGCGCGATGGACAGCGGACCGATCCCCGCCGCGAGCGACACCGGGAAGCACAAGGCCGCCGTTGGTGGTGGCGGCAGCAGCGGCGGCGGCGGGCGGCGCAAGCGCAAGAAGCGCCGCGCGAACACCCCCGTCGCGGCAAGCGTCCGGCCTCCGGGCAAGCCAGAGGTCGACTGGGGCGCGCTGGTGCCGCGCGTCGTCGGGGGCGAGGCCGGGGCGCTCGCCGGCGTCGTGCCCGCGTCGCACGCGTCCGGAGAGATCGTGCTACCCACACGCGCCGAGCCGCGCGAGAAGCTCGAGGCGCTGATGGACACCGGCGCGCGGGAGCGCCTGTTCTCGGCCGACCTCGACGAGCCATCGGTGGTCTTCGACCACGCGGCGGCCACGGCGGAGATCGAGGCCAAGGCGCGCGCACAGGCGGAGACCAGGGCGAAGGCGGAGGCGGAGACCAGGGCGAAGGCAGAGGCGGAGACCAGGGCGAAGGCGGAGGCGGAGACTCGCGCCGAAGCCGAGGCAAGAGCAAAGGCCGAGGCAGACGCTCGCGCAGAGGCCAAGGCGAAGGCTGAGGCAGACGCTCGCGAGGCGGAGGCTAAGGCAAAAGCCGAAGCCACCGCCCGCGCAGAAGCAGAGGCCAAGGCAAAAGCCGATGCCGAGGCCAACGCTCAAGCCGAAGCCACCGCCCGCGCAGAGGCCGCCGCTCGCGCAGAGGCAGAGGACAAAACGACTGCCGAGGCCAACGCTCAAGCCGAAGCCACCGCTCGCGCAGAAGCCACAGCAAAGGCCGACGCCGAGGCCAAGGCTCAAGCCGAAGCCGCCGCCCGTGCAGAAGCCGCAGCTCGCGCAGAGGCAGAGGCCAAAGCGACTGCCGAGGCCAACGCTCAAGCCGAAGCCACCGCCCGCGCAGAGACCGCCGCTCGCGCAGAAGCCGCAGCTCGCGCAGAAGCCGCCGCTCGCGCAGAGGCAGAGTCCAACGCAGAAGCCGCCGCCCGAGCAGAGGCCGCCGCTCGCGCAGAGGCAGAGGCCAACGCAAAGGCCGATGCCGAGGCCAGGGCTCAAGCCGAAACCGCCGCTCGCGCAGAAGCTGAGATCAAGACGAAGGCCGAGGCCACCGCTCGCGCAGAAGCAGAGGCCAAGGCTGATGCCGAGGCCAAGGCTCAAACCGAAGCCGCCGCTCGCGCAGCGGTCGAGGCCAAGGCAAAGGCCGACGCCGAGGCCAAGGCAAAGGCCGACGCAGCCGCCCGCGCGGATGCCGACGACCGCGCTCGCGCCGACGCCGAGGCGTTCGCGCGCGCCGAGGCCGACGCCGAGGCCGAGGAGCGCGCGCGATCCGAGGCCGCCACTGCCAGAGCGGAGTCCGATGCAAAAATGAAAGCTGAAGCTGACGAGCTAGCGCGACGGATCGCCGCGTCGCGCACCAAGACCGACCACCGCGCGCCGCCACCGCGCGCCGAGACCGCCGAGGAACGAGCGCGGCGCGACGCCGAGGAGACCGCCGAGCTCGAGGCGATGTACCGCGCCGAGGCCGAGGCGGCCGAGCAAGCCGCACGCAAGAACGCAGCGGCGGCGCTCGCGATCGCCGGCAGCATCAGCGCGAACAGAGTCGAGCCGTCCGAGCCCGCATCGCGCGCGAAGGCGACCGACCCGGTCGAGACCACCGAGGCGGCCGCGGTGGTCAGCGAAACCGACACCACGACCGCGAAGACCGCGAGGATGGTCGCGGTGCGGCCGCGGATCGTGGCCGACGAGCCGACCGAGCCGACCGCGAAGGCCGAGCCGACCGCGAAGTCCGAGCCGACCGCACCGACCGCACCGACCGCACCGACCGCGAAGACCGAGCCGGCCGCGAAGTCCGAGCCGGCCGCGAAGTCCGAGCCGGCCACTGCGAAGACCGAGCCGACCGCGAAGTCCGAGCCGACCGCGAAGTCCGAGCCGACCGCGAAGTCCGAGCCGACCACAACGGCCGAACCGACCGAACCGGCCCGGCCGACCACAACGACCGAGCCGTCGATCCTCACCGCCGAGCTCGCCGTGCCGCCGACCAACCCCGCGGCCGAGCCCGCGCCCGCCGAGCCGAGCATCGTGCTCGATTCGAGCCTGACCTCCGAGCTCGATGCCTCGGCCACCCCGGCCGAAACCCAGGACGAGCCGTCGGACGGGATCGTGCGCGAGCGGCTGTCGAGTGCCGAGACCGCACCGGCCGGCAAGCGTCGCTCGCCGCCTCCGCGCGAGGTCCCGGTCGACGATCGCCCCGAGGACACCACCGGCGAGATCCAGTCCGCGCACTCGAGCGCGCCGCCCGCCGAGCCGGCCGCCGAGGAGCCCTCGATCCTGGTCGCCGATCTCGCGGCGGTCCACACGGCTGTCAGCTCGATCGCCGAGAAGCAGGCCGCCGCGCCAGCGACGCCGACGATCGCGAGCCCGGCGCGCGATCAAGTGGTGGCCGAAGCGCGCGAGGACGCGACGTCGGCGTTCACCGATCTCGAGGAAGAGTTCTTCCGCGCCGGCCAGGACCAGGACGGCGCCTCCCGGTCGAGCTCGGCCGCCGAGTCATTCGACGACCTCGACGCCGGCTACCAGCCGGTCGGGTTCTGGGATCGCCTGCTCGGCCGCAAGCCACGCAAGCGCTGACGCAACGACCGTCCGAGATCTAGGGACCGTCCCCATTCAGGGGCACCACCACCGCCACCTTCGGGCTTCTCTCGGTCCGATCTAGGGCACGTCCGGCCGGTTCCTATTCAGGAACGCCCCGTCATCACTTTCCGTCCGCCCCTCGCTCCGCCGCTCCGCCGCCGTGGGCTTCTCTCGGTCCGATCTAGGGGCGTCCGGCCGGTTCCTATTCAGGAGCGCCCCGTCATCACCTTCCGTGCGCCCCTCGCTCCGCCGCTCCGCCGTCGTCCGGCTTCGCTCGGTCCGAATCTAGTGGGCGTCCGGCCGTCCTATCCAGGGGCCCCGTCATCACCTTCCGTGCGTCCCTCGCACCACCGCTCCGCCGCCGTCCGTCCGGCTTTGCTCGGTCCGATCTAAGGAGCGTTGGGCCGCGCCGCCGCGCTCGTCCCGTGCCGCCCTCGCGGTTCGCCCAGCGTTCCTGTTCAGGGCGCCCGGTCATCACCTTCCGCGCCACTCGCTCCGCCGCTACGCCGCCGTCCGGCTTCGCTCGGTCTGATCTAAGGAAGGCCGCGCGGCCGCGATCGTTCTGTGCCGCTCGCGATCAGCGTTCCTATTCAGGAGCGCCCCGTCTCGCTCCGCCGCCGCCGCCGCCTTCGCGGCTTCGCTCGGTCTGATTGATCTAGCGCGCGATCCAGTTGAGCTGCACGGCGCCGCGCTGGCCGCTGATCCGCATCCGCATCGCCTTGACGTTCGGACCGAGCAGCGGACGCGAGCGCGGGAACCGCGCGACGTACGCGGTCGCGAAATCGCCGAACGCGGGGAACTGGGCGCGCACGACGAAGCTCGGTCGCCGGTCCTTCACGATCTCGAGCGGCTCGATCTCGCGGCCCTCGTCGTCGAGCATGCGGACGCGCCACGAGCTCTTGTCGCCGCGATCGAGATCGTTCTCGCGGCGGTCCCACGTGGTGACCATCAGCTCGAACTCGTACGGCCCGGCGGCCTCGGCCTGGGCCTCGGCGAGCCGCTGCGCCCGGGCCGGCCCCACGAGGCCGCGGGCATTGGCGTCCTTCTCGGCGTCGGCGGCGCGCCACTCGGGCGACTTGAACGTGGCGGCCACCTCGAGGGCCTCCTGGTATTCGCCGCGCAGGATCGCCGCGCGCGTCCACCGCTCGGTGATCTCCGGGTAGTCGGACGGCACCGTCGACGGCCATACCTCCGTCAGCTGCAGCGACGAATCGGTGGTGGCGCACCCGGTGACGAGCCCGGTGAGCGAGGCGAGGACGAACGCCGCGAGCTTCATGGATGTTACGAGTCTGGCAGGAAGTCGCGCCGGGTGAACAGGGTCGTGAGCGAGGTGTGCTGCGTGACCGCCTCGCGGCCGCCCTCGAGCCGATCGACGAGCGCCACCGCGTGCACGACGACGAGCCCGGCGCCGCGCGCGCGCTCGATCGCCTTCAGCGTCGCGGCGCCCGTGGTGACCACGTCCTCGAGCACGACAACCTCGGAGCCGGGCGCGATCCCCGCGCTCTCGATCCACTGGTTCGTCCCGTGGCCCTTGGGCTCCTTGCGAACAATGAACGCGCCACGCGCGTGGCCGTGGCGGAAGCTCGCGATCGAAGTCGCCGTCGCGAGGGGATCCGCGCCGAGCGTGAGCCCACCGACGGCGACCGCGCCCGGCGCGACCTGCTCGACCACTGCGTGGAACAGCTCGCCGATCAGCATCGCGCCCTCGGCGTCGAGGCTGACCTGCTTGCAATCGATGTAGAAATTCGACTTCAGTCCCGACGAGAGCGTGACCTCCCGCTCGGCAAATGCGCGGGTCCGCAGCAGCTCGAGCAGGCGCGCGCGCCTGGTGGAGAAGTCCGGTTGTTCGAGGAGGAGCTCGAGCGACATCGTCTGTGCGCACGCTACCACGGCCCGATCCGGCGTCGATCGTCGGCCTGAACGCTGTGTTCCACGAGCGAGCCTCCCCGATGGGCTAGCTCGACTTCCCGGCACGCTCGCGGATTGACGTGTCGCATCTCACCCCATAGAGTCGACCGACCGCGTGCATCTCGTCGACGAACATGAACCGGTCCGGATCGGCTCGCGCGACGAGCTGATCTCGTACTTCGAGACTGCGGGCAAGCCCGCCACCCAGTTCCGCGTCGGCACCGAGCACGAGCTCGTCGGGGTGTGGCCGGAATCGGCCGCGGCGCCCACCTATGACGGCCCCCGAGGGATCGGCGCGCTGTTCCAGTGGTTCGCCAACCGCGGCGGCACGCCGGTGCTCGAGGGCGGCCACATGATCGCGCTCGCGCGCGGCGAGGAGCAGCTGACGATCGAGCCCGGCGGGCAGTTCGAGCTCGCGGCCCGCCCCGTCGACGATGACCTCCAGTTCGTGGCCGATCTGCGCGCGTACGTCGCGTCGCTCGGCGAGGCCTCGCGCGAGCTCGGGATCACCTGGCTCTCCACCGGCCTGCGGCCGTTCGGCAGTCGCAACGACGTGCCGTGGATGCCCAAGCAGCGCTACGACGTCATGCGGTCGTATATGACGACCGTCGGGACGCGTGGCCTCGACATGATGCTGCGCACCGCGACCGTCCAGGCCAACCTCGATTTCGCCGACGAGCCCGACGCCGCCGCCACCCTGCGCTGCATCTACTCGACGACGTCGATCCTGACCGCGCTGTGGGCCGCCTCGCCGCTCGTCGAGGATCGCCCCAGCGGCATGCAGAGCTACCGCGCGTGGATCTGGCGCGACACCGACGGCGCGCGCACCGGCCTGCTGCCCTTCGTGTTCGAGCGCGACGACATCTTCGCCGCCTACACCGACTGGGCGCTCGACGTCCCGATGTACTTCGTCTATCGCGGCGGCTATCGCCCCGTCGAGGCCGGCTTCACGTTCCGCCGCTACCTCGCCGAGGGCTGGCGCGGCGAGCACGCCACCATGGCCGACTGGGCGCTGCATCTGTCGACGCTGTTCCCCGAGGGCCGGCTCAAGAAGTTCATCGAGGTGCGCGGCGCCGATTGCGGCTCGCTCGAGATGATCGCCGCCCTCGCGCCCATGATGCGCGGCATGCTCTACGATCCCGTCGCGCGCAGCGAGGCGATCAAGCTCACCGCGTCGCTCTCGTTCGCCGAGCGCCAGCAGCTCGCCGACGACGTCCCCACCCAGGGCCTCTCCGCGCGCGCCGGCAAACACACCCTCGGCGACCTCGCCAAGCAACTCGTCGCCATCGCAACCGACGGCCTCCGTCGCGTCGCCCCGACATCGATCCCGCTCCTCGCCCCCGTGGAGAAGATCGCCGCCACCGGCCGCACCCAGGCCGACGAGATGCTGGATCTGTGGCAGCGCCACCGCGGAGATCGCCACGCGCTCGTCCAGGCGCTCGCCCATCCCGGCCTGAGCGCATCGCCCGCGGCCTAGATCGCGCACGCCCGCCGCGTGGCCGTGGCCCGTAGGCCGTGGCTGCTCCGCGAGGGCCGCTCCATCGTCGAGCGCCGGGGAGCGAGGCGCAGCTGCATCAGAGCGGCGAGGCTCCGCTCGACAAGGCACGGGTGGACGCTGCGCGACTCCCCTCCTCCAGCTCGTCGTGGGCACCGAGCGCGGGTTCGCCGATGGCGCGGCCGGGAGGGGACGAGGCGGTGCGAGGCGGGATGAGGCTTGACGACACGAGACGCAAAGCGACCCGCTGCAAGGCGAGATGGCACGAACCGAGACTCGCAACGAGGCTTGGCGAACCGAGACGAGGCGAACTGAGACGCCGCAACGAGACGTGACGAGACGCCGCAACGTGACTTGGCGAGACGAGGCGTGACGTGACGAGGCCTGATGAGACGAGGCGTGACGTGACGAGGCGTGGTGTGGCGAGACGAGACGAGACGAGACGAGACGAGACGAGACGAGACGAGACGAGACGAGACGAAACGAACTGAGACGAGACGAGACGAGACGAGACGAGACGAAACGAAACGAACTGAGACGAGACGAGACGAGACGAGACGAGGATTGACGAATCGAGACGAGACGAGACGAGACGAGACGAGGATTGGCGAACCGAGACGAGACGAGACGAGACGAGACGAGGATTGGCGAACCGAGACGAGGCTTAGCGAACCGAGACGAGGCGAGACGAGGCGAGACGAGGCTTAGCGAGACGAGACGAGACGAGACGAGACGAGGATTGACGAATCGAGACGAGACGAGACGAGGCGAACCGAGACGAACTGAAACCGAGACGAAGACGAATCGAGACGAGACGAGACGAGACGAGACGAGACGAACTGAGGCAAGACACCGCAACGAGGCTTGGAGATCCGCTACTCGGCTCGGGATCGGTCCGGCTCGGCAAGACGAGGTACCGACCTGTTCAACTCAGCTCCGCGAGGCTCCGCAACTTCGGCTCTGCGAAGATCGGCGAACCTCCGCTCGTCGGGCTCGAATCGTCTCGGCTGGCTCGACGGCGAACGAGGCAGTCATCGAGTCGCAATGGCGGGCCTTATTGCGGTCCGGGCACCTCGTGCGCGGAGATCAATGCATGGTGTGCCGACCAGCCTGTCGAGAGGAGCCACGTGCGCGGGCGCCAGACCAGCAGCGACTGATAGTCCTCCGGCGGCTTGTACATGACGGGCGAACCGACGAGCTCCTGCCATCCGGCGAAGGCTATCCCGCTCGAGAATGGATCGAGGTTCCAGCCTCGCGCGTGCGGTGCGCGATCCTCGCGGTGGCGCCTCCAATTGTTCAGCACGTAACAGATCGCATGGCGCACCGCCCGCGGCGTCGTCAGTGGCCGCGCGTGATAGCGGTCCTGGAACACCGCCCCACGGCGCCCCGACGCCGCGTTGATATGCTTCGCTGCGGAGATCTCGAATCCCTGCATGCCCCTCGCGAGCGCCCACTTGTGTTCCGCCTCGACGATCAGGTGCACGTGATTCGCCTGCACGCTCATGTGCACGATGCGAAAATCGCTCCGCTTCGCTGTGACCAGCGTGGCCTCGCGGACTGCGGCAAACATGCGCTTCGTGCGCAGCCGCGCGACATCCTCGGCCACACGAATCGTGACGTGCACCGGATAGCGCGCGACATGCTCCGGCCGGCACTCGTGGCGCTCGCTCGACCTCCGCCCCTTGGGCGGCCGCCCCGCTCCGCGTCGCTTCCCGCCACGAGTCCGAAACACCATCTCTTGCTGCCCACGCTTCGCCATCGCCGAGCTCCGTCGAGATTCGAGGATGGTTGTATCAGCTCGGTCTGACACCGTTCACCGCATGAGTCCGACCTGCAGATCGTCCAAGCACGACCTGATGCGACTGTCTCGCCGAGAACGCTCGTCACGCGTAGGCACGCGAGCGTTCTCAGCCTGATTTCGCCGATATTAGAACGCACTCCGGCGCCTCGTCCGGTAGCCGGACAGACGACACCCGTCCCGCGCGAGCACCCGAGCAGCTCGTCGTCTCCATCTGACATTGGGCGCTGGATCGACCTTCACGGTCATCCAGCAACTCCATCGCCCGCACCGACCGGTCGAGCCGCTGGAGCCAATCATCTTGTCCCGGTGAGATTCGTTGATTTCGCCGATATCGACTCAAGCACGGACATCCCTGACAGATGCGACCATGATGGCCGTGCGGGTTCCTCGGCTGCCGAGGGACATCGTCGAGGGCACACCAGGTGCCCTTCCCGAACGGGAAGGGCATTGCGAGACCGCACACGGCCCAGCACTGCTGTGTCTCGGGATCGGCAGTCAACGGGATCGGACAACACCGTTACAGGCCTGCGTGGATCTCGATGGGAGCAACGGAGAACCTTGGTGTTCCGCGGAGCTCGCTGATTTCGCCGATATCGCCTCAAGGCGGAGCGGCAGTCGACATCTCACCGATCCGGCCAGGCTAATGTCCGGTTCTCGGACATCTACCTACCAGCACCGGCACGCAGGTTTGCCCTTCACGAAGTTGGAGTTGTTCGAGGCGGTCGGCATGACCGCCCGGTGAACGCCTCCTGCGCGAGACTCGTTCATCCACGCGCCGGAGCCGCTGCGCGCGGCGACATCGGCCGGTTCGCAGATATCCACGCCGACGTCCCGGCACTTTCGATTTCGCCGATATCGCCAGGCACGGCGTCAGATCGCGCAGACCTCCTCGAGCTCCCTGCCCTCCTCCTCTTCCCCCCGGATTCAGACCTCTGCTGGTGGTAGTAGGCGTGTGCGAGCCTGTGGGCAGCCGCGCCGGCCCGCAGCGTCACGAGGTCTCGTCGGCGGCGCGCGGCGCGGCTGTCCAAGCCCGTGGGCAACCGACCGTGGTGCAACGGCCGCACCTGAGATGGTTGTCCACGGGCGTCAGGATCCACACGCTGTTCGCGTTCTGCGCCGCGTCCCGCGCGCGGGCGCGCTACTCGTCGTCGAAGTCGATCAGCACACCATCGTCGCTCGATGCGCGCTTCGGACTCGACGGCGCAGCGGCGCGCGACTCGTTCGCACGCGTTGGACCGGGCGGGCGAATGGTGGGCCGGCCGGGGATCCGCTGCGACTTCGCCCCCTCGCGGTGGAGCTCGGTGGACGCGTGCGGGATCGAGAGATCGTCGAGATCGACGTCGAGGGCATCGAGGGCCTCCTCGAGCTCGAAGTCCTCGCCGGCGGAGGCGGGCGCACTCGACGAGGCAGGCGGGCTTCTCAGGATGCTTGGCTCGGGGCGCGCGGGACTCGGGCTCGCGGTCGGCGGAGGCGCCGGCGCGCGACGGCGGGGGCTCCCGTGGCGCGCGGTGAGCGCGGGCGGCACCGCGATGACGTCGCTCTGATCGAACTCGTGGGGCGGCGTGAACCCGGGCGCGCCGGTCGACTCGTCCTCGAGCTCGGCCTCGAAGCTGTCTTGCGGGGTCTCGAGCCGGTCGTAGCGCGGCGCGCCGACGGGCGGCGTGATGCCGCTCAGCTCGTCGTAGCCCGAGGCGGGCAGCGGATAGAGGTCGCTGCCGCTCTCTTCGCCGAGATCGAGCCGCGCGGCGAAGTCGGACATGCTCGGGCGTGCTGGGGGCGCGTCGGCGTAGCCAGCCTCGGCGGCGGAGGCATCCGCCTCGCCGTGTGCGGCGAGCAGGTCGGCGTCCTCGGCGTCGGCCTCGGCGATGATCTCGAAGTCCTCGATCTCTTCGCCGAGGTCCTCGCCGAGCGACGGATCGATCGGCTCCCCGATCATCGAGCCATCGCCGTGCGCGAGGGCGCGATCGATCTCGCGGTCGAGCCCGCGATCGAGCAGCTCCTCGACGGAATCGTGCGCGGGCGGAGGCTCGACCCGCTCGACGGGGTTCGAGCGCGCCAGGTCGCTGTCATCGGCGGAGTCGAACCCGAGCGCGCGATCGAGCTCGCGATCGAACGAACCGCTCGAGGCCGCGTGGAACCCGAGATCGTCGGACTCGGCCTCGGCTAGCTGGGGGTCGAGCCGCGCGCCCAGTCCGACCTCGACCCGACCGTCGAAGACCACCGGCTCGGGCGATTCCCCGATCTGCGTGCTCTCGACCTCTTCGAAGTCGGCCTCGCTGAGCTGGTGGATCTCGTCGTCGATCTGGCCGTCGTCGACCTGGTGCTCGTCGGGCGTGGGCTCGTCGGCGAACGCCTGCGGGTCGACGTCGTCGTCGATCAGCTGGCCCAGCTGGCCGCGCGGCTCGGTGGCGAGCTGCGCGTTCCGCGGGGCGAACGACCGGGGCCGCTCGAGTGCGAGCTCGTCGCCTTCCTCCGCCTCCTCGTCCTCGTCAGTCTCGGGCAGCAGGCCGCCGACCCGCGCTGCATGGTGCGTGGGGACCAGGTCGTCGGCCGAGTCGGCGTCGAGGTCCTGGGGGCCTGACGGGTCGGGTTCGTCGACGCGCAGCGCGTCCGCTTCGAGGTGAACAGGCGCGGGTTCGCGCGCCGCGATCGCTGCCGGCTCGAGCGTGAGAGATTCGTCGGCCGAGTCGGCGTCGAGGTCCTGGGGGCCTGACGGGTCGGGTTCGTCGACACGCAGCGCGTCCGCATCGAGGTGAACAGGCGCGGGCTCGCGCGCCGCGATCTCTGCCGGCTCGAGAGAGAGAGATTCGACCGCGACATTCTCCGCCTCGGCTGTGGCCGATTCGCGCGCGACATTCTCCACCTCGGCCGGGGCCGATTCGCGCGCGATATTCTCCGCTCCGCCGGAGGCGACCGCGACCGAGTCGCTCGTCGCGACCTCTGCAGGCTGTCCGGCAGCAACGGGGCCGCTCCCCGCGACCATGGCATCGAGCTGCGCCCCGGCCTCGCCGACGCGCTCGCCGACCGCTGCCGCCAAGACCAGCGGTTGTTCGACCGTCTCTCGTTCAACAGTGATCGCAGGTGGCGGAGCCCAGCGCTGGCTCTTGTCGCGGCGAACGGCCGCGCCGCCGAGCTGACGGGCGAGCTCGGCAGAGGCTGCCTCGATCGAGATCTCGCTCAGCGGCGCCGCGGCTTGGTCGCGCAAGGTCTCGAGCTCGCGATCCAGATCCCCGGTCGCGAGCGAGCGCGCCCGCGTGAGCGCAGCGCCGACATCCACGTCCTCGTCGAGCCCGGACCCGGCGGCGACCGACGAGATCGGCCCGGAGGCAGACTCGATCAGCTCGCTCAACAACGGCCGCTTGCGCCGCGGCGCCTCGGCGGTGAGCGGCTCGACCTGCGGCGCGCCCGCGCCCGCATTCGAGACCGCGCCGCCAACCGCGATGGGGCCGGACGGACGCTGCGACGAGGCCAACGGCTCTGCGCTCGCCGCGGCCGGCCCACCAATTGTCGCAGCGCTCGGCGCACCACCCGCCGCCGCAACCGACGCGTCACTCGACGCCACCGCCGACTCACCACCCGCCACCGCCAGCGAGCGCGTCGTCGCCGCGACCGAAGCACCAACCGCCACTGCCGGCACACCACTCGCGGCCACGGCCGGCGCCGTCGACGCACCACCCGCCACCGCTGACGAGCCGGTCGTCGCCGCGATCGCCGCACCAACCGCCACTGCCGGCGTACCACTTGTGTCCGCGCTCGACGCCGCCACTGCCACGACCGACGCCCCAGCCGCCAACGAAGGCACGGCGACCGGCATGCGGCCCGCGTCCGAGGTCGACGCCGTCGCCTCAGCCGACGAACCACTCGCTACTTCCGCCGTACCCGTCGTCGCCGCGACCGGCGCACCAACCGTTGCTGCCGACGCCGCGGCTGGGACACCGCTCGCGTCCGAGATCGACGCCGGCGACACAGCCGACGAACCGCGCGCTACTTCCGACGAATGCGTCGTCGCCGCGACCGGCGTAGCAGCCGCCACTGCCAACGCCGCGGCCGGCGTACCACTCGCGCCAGAGATCGGTGCCGCCTCCATCGCCGCCGCACCACCCGCCACCTCCGACGAACCCATCGCCGCCGCGACCGGCGCACCACCCGCCGCTGCCTGCGCGGCCGGCGTACCACTCGCGTCAGCGTTCTGCGCCCCACCCGCCGCCCCCGCCGCCACGACAGCCGCACCACCAGCCGCCCTCGCCACGACAGGCGCCCCACCCGCCGCCGCCCCTGCCGGCCCGCTCGCCACATCCCTCACCGCTCCCTCGACGCCCCCGCTCCTCCGCGCGGCGTCGAGGTCTGCCGCGGTGGGCAGCCCGACGTCCGGCAGGCCGAGCTGGCGTCGCCGCTCGAGCATCCGCAGGATCAAATCCCGGCTCTCGCGCGTCACGCGCATCAGCTCGACGCCGACGCCGAACGCGAGCCGCGGCTGGTCGGGGTCCGGCGCCTTGGCCGATTTGACCCGACCGAGCCCGACGAGCACGGGCTGGTCGTTCGCGAGCCGGAGCTCGAACTTGATCTCCGCCCCGAGCGGCTGGAGCGACCGGGTCGGCAGGAACAGCCCCACCTTGCCGACGTTCGGCGCGAAGCGCTGCACCATCGACTCGACGTCGTCGTAGCGCAGCTTGATCCGGAGCACGATCGGACCGGATCGCGTCCCGGTGGGTTCGTCGGAGGCCATGGCGAAGACCGGCCGGCAGGCCGTGCGGAGAAGTATCCCGCCCCGGATGTTCCACCGTCAAACCGGCGCCCCCTCGTTCGCAGTGTCCGGATCTGGGATCGCGGGTCCCGCAACCGGTCAGGTCCCGCCGCGGTCGCCCCATGATCTCGCTCAGTTGAGCTGGCATCAGGCGTGCTCTGAGGCGCTGGCATGGGCTCGCTCTGGCTGGATCTCCGATACGCGCTGCGCACGATGGCCAAGTCGCCGGGGCTGACCGCGGTGCTCGCTATCACGCTGGCGCTCGGGATCGGCGCGAGCACCACCATCTTCAGCGTCGTGCACTCGGTCGTGCTGCGCCCGCTGCCCTACGAGCGGCCGGACGGGCTGCTGCGCATCTACACCAACTTCACGGGCAAGCATCCGATCAGCCAGTTCCCGCTGTCGGCGGCCGAGTACCACGACCTCGCCACCTCGTGCGACGCGTGCGAGACGACGGCGGCGTGGGGGGATGGCACCGCGATGCTCACCGGCGGAGATCGCCCGGTGCACGTCCGGGCGACCTGGGCGAGCCACAGCCTCCTACCCGCGCTCGGCGTCGCGCCGCAGCTCGGCCGGTTCTTCGACGCGAGCGAAGATCGCCCCGGCGACCCGACGGTGGTGCTGATCAGCCACGGCCTGTGGCAGCGCGCGTACGGCGGCGACCGGACCGTGGTGGGCCGCAAGATCCTGCTCGACGCGATGCCGGTCACCATCATCGGCGTCATGCCGCCGGGCTTCGGGTTCCCCGAGCAGGCCGAGGCGTGGGCGCCGCTGTGCCAGGACTGGGCGAACGCCGCGCGCGGGAGCCACTGGATGAACGCCCTCGTGCGGCTCGCGCCGGGCCACACGCTCGCCCAGCTACGAGACGAGCTGCGCGCGCTCGACCAGCGATGGCTCGAGCACACCGGGGACGGCTACCACTCGCGCGAGCCGGTCACCGACGTGCCGTTCCACCCCCTGAGCGTCACCTCGTTCCAGTCCGATTTCGTCGGCCCGGTCTCGACCACGCTGTGGTTGCTCCAGGCCGCGGTGCTGTTCGTGTTGATGATCGCGATCGTCAACGTCGCCAACCTGCTGCTCGCGCGATCCGAGACCCGGGGGCGCGAGGTCGCGATCCGCCACGCGCTCGGCGCGAGCCGCGGCCGGCTGATCCGCCAGTTCCTCACCGAGAGCGCGCTGCTGGGCGTGCTCGGAGGGGGCCTGGGCATCCTGGTGGCGGCGTGGGCGGTCGACGGCGTGACCGCGCTGATCCCCTCGTCGGTGCCGCGCGCGGGCGAGATCGAGCTCGACGGCGCCGCGGTCGCGTTCGCGGTCGCCTGCGCGCTCGGCGCGTCGCTGCTGTTCGGACTCGCGCCGATCGTCCACGCGCGCCGGACCGACCTCCACGGCGCGCTCAAGGATGGCTCGCAGCGACTGACCGGCAACAAGGCCCGGCTGCGGGTCCGGCGCACGCTGGTGATCCTCGAGATCTCGCTCGCCGTCGTGCTGGTGATCGGCTGCTCGGTGATGGTCCGCTGCTTCACGCGGATGCAGCGGGTCGAGCTCGGGTTCCGGCCCGACCACGTGATCGCGTTCGGGATCGAGCTGCCCGACAAGTCGTACCCGGGGCTGACCGGCGACGCGCTGTGGTACCGGCTCGAGGAGCGGCTGCGCGCGCTGCCCGGCGTGCGCTCGGCGACCCTGCTGCGCGGGCTGCCGCCCCACCGCGCGGGCAACCCGAACTTGTTCGAGATCGAAGGCCGCACGCCCTCCCCATCGGATCCGACCTGGATCGTGGACCACTGGCAGGTCATGGGCACCGAGGCGCTCGAGACGCTCGGCGCGCGGCTGGTCCGCGGCCGCACGATCCAGCGGTCCGATACCGCCGAGGCCCCGATGGTCGTGCTGATCAACGAAGCGTTCGCGGCCAAGTTCTTCCCCGGCGAGGATCCGATCGGCAGGCGGCTGCGGATCTCGCCGCGCCCCGCGGACGGCGAGCCGCAGGAGCAGACCATCGTCGGGATCGTCGCGGACATCCGGCAACAGGGCCTCGACAAGCCGCCCGGGACCGAGGTGTTCATCCCGCTGTGGCAGTACCCGCGGGCCACCCACGACACCACCTCGGTGCGCACGATGCGCGCGGTGATCCGCACCGAGGGCGAGCCGGCCGCGCTGCTGCCCGCCGCCCAGCGCGTGGTCGCCGATCTCGATCCGACGCTGCCGCTGTTCCAGGTCCAGACGCTGGACGAGCGGATGTGGCGCGCGGGATCCGGCCCGCGGTTCCTCACCCTGCTGCTGACCGCGTTCGCGGTGATCGCGCTGGTGCTCGCCGCCGTCGGGATCTACGGCGTGATGTCGCACACCGTCGCGCAGCGCACCCACGAGATCGGCCTGCGGGTCGCGCTCGGCGCGCCGCCCGCGCTGGTCCGCGCGATGGTGCTGCGCCAGTCCGCGGTGCTGGTCGCGATCGGCGCCGCCGTCGGGCTCGCCGTCGCGCTCGCGCTCGAGCTCGCGCTCGGCCCGTCGCTGCACCGCATGCTCTACGGCGAGCGGCTCACCCAGCCGCTGCTGCTCGGCGCGGTGATCGCGGTGATCGCCGCGACCGCGCTGATCGCGACCTGGCTGCCGGTCCGCCGCGCGACCCGGATCCAGCCCACCGTGGCGCTGCGGAGCGAGTGATGTCCGCCGAGACCACGATGGACGTCCCGCGCCGCCGCGCCCGGCCGCGCACCCGGCGCGCCGCGCTGATCGGCGGATCGCTCGCCGCGCTCGCCGCGGTCACCGTCGGGATCCGGTGGTGGTCCGGGCGCGCGCCCGCGGTTCCCCGCCACGAGCTGTGGATCGGCACCGTGCGGCGCGGCCCGCTCACGCTCGAGGTGCGTGGCCAGGGCACGCTGATCCCCACCGACTTCCGATGGGCGTCCGCGCCGAGCGCCGCACGCGTCGACCAGGTGCGGGTCCAGCCCGGCGCGAAGGTCGACGCCGACACCGTGCTGGTCCAGCTCTCGAACCCCGACGCCGAGCTCGCCGCGCTCGAGGCGGATCGCGACGTCGCCGCCGCCGAGGCCGAGCTCGCGCGGCTGGCCGCCCAGCTCGACGGCTCGCGGCTCGCCCAGGAGTCCACCGTGGCCGGGCTCGACGCCGACGTCTCGATGGCGTCGCGCCGCAAGGAGATCGACACCGCGATGGCCAACAAGGGCGTGATCTCCGAGCTCGAGAGCGCCGAGTCGCGCGATCGCGCCGGCCAGCTCGCCGCGCGGCGCGAGTTCGAGCAGCGCCGGCTCGCCGCGCTCCGCCGCGGAAACACCGCCCAGCTGGCCGCGCAGCGCGCCCAGGTCGAGCGGCTGCGCGCGCTGGCCGAGTTCCGCCGGAAGCAGCTCGACGCGCTCTCGGTGCGCGCCGGCCAGGCCGGCGTGGTCCAGCAGGTCGCCGTCGAGGCCGGCCAGGCGGTGCCCGCCGGCGCGCCGCTCGCGAAGGTGATCGTCCCGGATCGGCTGGCCGCGCGGATCCGGATCCCGGAGGCTTCGACCAGCGATCTCGCCGTCGGCCTCGCCGCGACGATCGATACCCGCGCCGGCGTCATCCAGGGCGAGGTCTCGCGGATCGATCCCGCGGCCCAGCATGGGAGCGTCATCGTGGACGTGAAGCTCGCCGGCGAGCTGCCGAAGGCCGCGCGCGTGGACCAGACCGTCGACGGCGCGATCACCCTGGCGCGCACCGGCGACGTGCTGCACGTCGCGCGGCCCGCCATCGGCGAGGCGCACGGCACGGTGTCGCTGTTCGTGATCTCCGGCGAGACCGCGCGCCGCGTGCCCGTCGTGTTCGGGCGCGCCGCGCTCAAGGACATCGAGATCGCGAGCGGCCTCGCCGCCGGCGATCAGGTCGTGCTGTCGGACATGTCCAAGTGGGACGGCCACGACCGTCTCTCGATCGAGTGAAGGAGCTGCCATGGTCGCCCCCGCCCCCGCCCCTGCCCACACCGCCACCCCTGCCGCGCGCGAGCTGCTCGAGCTGACCGCGATCGGCAAGACGTTCCACACCGACGACGTCGAGACCCGCGCGCTGTCGAACGTCGAGCTCTCGATCCGCCGCGGCGAGTTCGTCTCGATCAGCGGCCCATCGGGCTCGGGCAAGTCCACGCTGCTCGCGATCCTCGGCCTGCTCGACATCCCGAGCCAGGGCGAGTACCGGATCGACGGCACCGACACCGCGAAGCTCGACCCGGTGCGCCGCGCCCAGATGCGCAACCGCAGCATCGGGTTCATCTTCCAGGCGTTCAACCTGATCGGCGACCTCACCGTCGAGGAGAACGTCGAGCTGCCGCTCACCTACCGCGGCATGCCGGCCGCCGAGCGCCGCAAGCGGGTCGCCGACGCGCTCGACGCGGTGCGGATGTCACACCGCGCGCGCCACCTGCCGGCCCAGCTCTCGGGGGGCCAGCAGCAGCGCGTCGCGGTCGCCCGCGCGGTCGCCGGAGATCCTCTGATCCTGCTCGCCGACGAGCCCACGGGAAACCTGGACTCGAAGAACGGCGACGCGGTGATGGAGCTGCTGTGCGACCTGCACGCGCGCGGCGCGACGCTGTGCATGGTCACCCACAACCCCGACTACGCCGCCCGCGCCACCCGGGTCGTGCACTTGTTCGATGGCCGGGTCGTCGAAGACCGGCGGGCCGGTTAGGGTATCGCGGTGCCGGGCAGTTCGACCGAAGCGCCGAGGCTGCTGGTCGCCGATGACCAGCCGGACGTGCTCGAGGCCGTGCGCATGCTCGCGCGCGCCAACGGCTTCGACGTGCGCACCGCGCGCTCGCCGGCCGCCGTGCTCGCGGTGTGCGAGGCCGAGGACCTCGACGTCTGCCTGCTCGACCTCAACTACGCCCGCGATACCACCTCCGGCCAGGAGGGGCTCGACCTGCTGGCGCGACTGCGCGAGCTCGATCCGGCGCTGCCGGTCGTGGTGATGACCGCGTGGGCGACGATCGAGGGCGCCGTCGACGCGATCCGGCGCGGCGCGCGCGACTACATCCAGAAGCCGTGGGACAACGCGCGGCTGGTCGCGACGCTGCGCGCCCAGCTCGAGCTGCGCCAGGCGCTGCGCGCCGCCAACCGGCTCGGCGCCGAGGCCGCGCGCGCCCGCGAGCACGAGCTGCCGGCGGTGGTCGCCAGCTCGCGCGCGATGACCGCGGTGATGTCGCTGGTAGAGCGGATC
>JBQCJR010000928.1:0-5701 GCA_051952595.1 Kofleriaceae bacterium | reverse complement strand
GGTGCGATGAGGTAGCCTATGGCAGCGGTTCGTAGATGCCGACTGAGCACAGGCCGCCCATGCTTCCGGAGGATCGCCCGCACCGATGATGCAGCACCCCGGCATGGGGGCGATCCCGGTCGTCGGGCCGACCGGCCACGTCGCCGCCGTGGGCGCGACCCCGCCGGTGCAGAACACCGGGCCGAGCGAGGCGGACGTGGAGATCCGCGTGCTGCGCCGCCGCGTCGAGCAGCTCCAGACCGAGCTGCGGATGTACCGCGCGAACAAGTTCAACCAGGACACCGTCCGGCGGATGGAGGACCTGGAGAACGATCTCTCGATGCTGGAGATCGAGCGCGATCAGCTGAAGCAGCGGCTCGATCGCGCGGACCAGATGCTCGCCGCCGAGGCCGGTAGCCTGAAGGTCAAGCGCGCGGTCGAGATCGCCGCGATGACCGCCGAGACCGCCGCCGGGCTCAACGACCTGCTGTCGAGCCTGCGGATCGAAGTGATGGCCGCCGAGGGCGAGTTCGAGCAGTACGCGCAGCACCTCCCGCGCGCGAGCTTCGAGCTGATCCGTCAGTCGCTCAAGGACGCCGCCGGTCGCTGCGACGAGGCGCGCGACATGCTGCGCAAGCTGCGCGAAGTCGCCGAGTAGCTCGGCAGGCCGCGGCGGGCACGTGGCCCGGGACTAGAGGTGGCGCGGGATGTAGTCGAGGCCGAGCCACAGCGCGCCGTGCGCCACCGTCAGGATGAGCGCCAGCCACAGCGTGGCGAACACGCCCTGGATCTCGATCCACTTGCGCGACCGGAAGATCCGCACCGTCGCGTAGAGGAACAGCGTGTTGAGCACCAGCGGCATCGCGAACGCGAACGCGCCGAGCGACGCCAGGTTGAGCACCGGCTTGAGCAGCCAGTACAGCGCGGTGTTCATCAGCGCGAACACCAGCGCGATCAGCGGGGTCGCCCACTTGTTGGGGAGCAGGACCTTCGGGTTCTTGCGCGCGGCGACGTAGAACACGAGCCCGAACACCACGAGACGTGCGCCGAGCTTGATCAGGATCCCGGTAGCTCCATCCATATCGGGCGAGTGTGGCATGTGCGTGCGTGAGACACCAGGCGCGGGAGTTGTCGCGATGAATGAAACAACTTGCCGGTCCGGCATATCAATGCTTTGAATTTCACGAACTTGGCCGCGGACAATTGTCACCGGTCGAATACAAGACCTGGACAAGTGTCATCGACCAATTACAATTGGTCTCATGGCGGACGTCGTTCGAGCTGCCCCTCGCTCTCTTGGCTCCTCCTCGCGCGAGACCGCGCGACTCCGCCGCCGTCGAGACGACCTGTGGCTCGCGAGCACCGCGATGATCTCGGCCATGCTGGCCCTGCCGCTCGCGCAGAGCAGCTGGCATGGCCCCGAGGTCGCCGCGGTGCTCGCGGTCTCAGCGACCGCGCTGTTCGCCGGGCAGCGCTGGGCGATCGCGCTGATCGTGATCGCCGAGCTGATGCTGTTGCCGACCATGTGGCCACGCGCGTTCCTGCCCGATGGCGAGCTGGTCACCCGGCTCGCGGCCCTCGGCTCGATGGTCGCGCTGGTGCCGGGCGTGCTGGCGATGCGGCGCGCCGCCGCGGCGCTCGTGCTGGTGACCGGCCGCCGCCGCACCCGCGACGCGTGCCGGAAGGTCCACGTCGCGCTGGTAGTGACCGCGCTGATCGCGGTGCTGCTCCCGCTCGTCTGAGGGGCGGCAGCGCGGCGCGCGGGCGAGGTCGAGCGCCGCTTCACCGCGCCGCGCGCTCGCCCACCGTGCCGCGGAAGATCCGCGCCGCGCGCACCTGCGCCACCAGCTGCGCGCCGCGCGCGATGCCGAGCCCGGCGAGCTCGTGGTGTGACAGCTCGGCGGTCAGCTCACCGTGCTGCTCGGAGCGCACGACCACGCGCGCCGCCACGCCGACCCGGCGGATCCGCTCGACGACGACCGGCAGCTGAGCGCCCTCCCCCGGCGCGGCGCGCAGCACGAGGTCGTGGCCGCGCACGTACGCGCGCACCGGGCCCTCGCCGCCGCCGGGGAACGCGAGTTCGAGCGCGCCGAACACCGCGCGATCACCCACCAGCTGGCCGTGCAGCACGTTCGCGCCGCCGAGGAAGTCCATCACGAACGCGCTCGCCGGCTGATCGAACACCTCGCTCGGCGCGCCCACCTGCTCGATCCTGCCCTCGCTCATCACGACGATCTGGTCGGCGACCTCGAGCGCCTCGTCCTGGTCGTGGGTCACGAACACCGACGTCAGGTGCAGCTCGTCGTGCAGCCGGCGCAGCCAGCCGCGCAGCTCGGCGCGCACCCGGGCGTCGAGCGCGCCGAACGGCTCGTCGAGCAGGAGCAGCTGCGGCTCCGGAGCGAGCGCGCGGGCGAGCGCGACGCGCTGGCGCTGGCCGCCGGACAGCTCCCGGGGATAGCGGCGGTCGAGCCCGACCAGCTGCACCCGCGCGAGCAGCTCGCGCACCCGCGCCGCGATCTCGGCCGCCGGGCGGCGCCGCACCGACAGCCCGAACGCGATGTTGTCGGCGACGGTCATGTGGTCGAACAGCGCGTAGTCCTGGAACACGAACCCGACCCGCCGCTGCTGGATCGGCCGCGTGGTGACGTCGGCGTCGCCGAACCGGATCCGGCCGCGATCCGGCGCCTCGATGCCCGCGATGATCCGCAGCAGCGTGGTCTTGCCGGAGCCAGACGGGCCGAGCAGCGCGACCAGCTGGCCGGCGGGGATCTCGACGGTGATGTCGTCGAGCGCGGGGTGCTCGCCGAAGGCCTTGGTCACATGCTCGATGTGCAGATCCATGGTCACCTCGGCGCGCCCCGGCGGCCGCCCCGCCACTCGATCACGCTCTTGATCACGAGCGTCGCGAGCGCGATCCCGATCAGGATCGTCGCGACGGCGAACGCGGGCTGGTACTGGAAGTCGTTGTAGAGGATCTCGACGTGCAGCGGCACGGTGTTGGTCTCGCCGCGGATGTGGCCGGACACCACCGAGACCGCGCCGAACTCGCCGACGGCGCGCGCGGTGCACAGGATCGCGCCGTACGCGAGCGGCCAGCGCAGGTTCGGCAGGGTGACCCGACGGAACGTCTGCCACGGGGTCGCGCCGAGGGTCAGCGCGGCGAGCTCCTGCTCGGGGCCACGCGCCTCGAGCGCGGGGATCAGCTCGCGGGCGACGAACGGGATCGTGACGAACGCGGTGACCAGCACGATCGACGGCACCGCGAACACGATCTTGAGATCGTGCGCGGCGAGCCACGGCCCGAGCACGCCCTGCGCGCCGAACAGCAGGATGAACATCATCCCGGCGATCACCGGCGACACCGCGAACGGCAGGTCGATCGCGGTGACCAGCAGGCGCTTGCCGCGGAACTGGAACCGCGCGATCACCCACGCCGCGGCGAGCCCGAACCCGACGTTGAGCGGCACGGCGATGCCGGCGGCGAGCAGCGTGAGCTTCACCGCGGCGCGGGTCTCGGGATCGGTGACCGCGCGCAGGTACGCCGCGGCGCCGCGCTCGAACGCGGCGACGAACACCACGCCGAGCGGCACGACGAGGAACACGCCGAGCAGCCCGAGCGCGAGCGCGATCAACGAGGCGCGGACCCACGCGGGCTCGCGACACGCGGCGCTGCGCGGCGGCGGCGCCCCGCTCACCGGAGCTCCCGCTCGACCTTGGCGGCCGGGACCCGCGCGCCGTCGAGCGCGGGCACGTCGAACGCGCGCGGCGCGGCGGGCTCGCGGGGCGGCGGCGATCGACGCGGGCGGCGGCGCGCGCGCCAGGTCAGCCCGTTGATCGCGACCAGGATCGCGAACGACGCCACCAGCATGACCAGGGCGAGCGCGGTCGCGCCCGCGTAGTCGAACTGCTCGAGCTTGCCCATCACGAGCAGCGGTGCGACCTCGGTCTTCATCGGCATGTTGCCGGACATGAACACCACCGAGCCGTACTCGCCGAGCGCGCGCGCGAACGCGAGCGCGAACCCGGTGACGATCGCCGGGCGCAGCGCGGGCAGGATCACCCGCCGGAACGTCTGCGCGCGCGACGCGCCGAGGGTGGCCGCGGCCTCCTCGAGCCGCGGATCGAGCTGCTCGAGCACCGGCTGGACCGTGCGCACCACGAACGGCAGGCCGATGAAGGTCAGCGCGATCACCACGCCGAGCCGCGAGTACGCCGCGTCGATCCCGAGCGCGTGGAGGTGCTTGCCGATCACGCCGGTCGGCGCCCACGTCGCGGTGAGCGCGATCCCGGCCACCGCGGTGGGCAGCGCGAACGGCAGGTCGACCAGCGCGTCGACGATCCGCCGCCCCGGGAACGAGTAGCGGCACAGCACCCACGCGACGAGCACGCCGACCACGACGTTGATCGAGGCGGCCGCGAGCGACGCGCCGATCGACAGCACGTACGACGCGACCGCGCGCTCCGAGCTGATCGTCGCCCAGAACTGCGACCAGCTCAGCGACGTGGTCTGGATCAGCACCGTCGACAGCGGGATGGCGACCAGCAGCCCGAGGTAGGTCAGCGTGATCCCGAGGCCGAGCCCGAACCCGGGCAGTGCGCGCCGCGCCGCCACGTCACTTGCTCGCGTAGATCTGGTCGAACGTGCCGCCGTCGGCGAAGTGGGTCGCCTGCGCGGCCGCCCAGCCGCCGAGCTCGTCGATCGTGAACAGCGAGATCGCGGGGAACGCCGCGGCGAGCTCGGCCGCGCGCGGCCGGTAGTGGTGGCGGGCGATGATCCGCTGGCCCTCGGGCGTGTACAGGAACGCGAGGTACGCGTGCGCCAGCTCGCGGGTGCCGTGCCGCGCGGCGTACTTGTCGACCACGGCGACCGGCGGCTCGGCGAGGATGCTGGTCGGCGGCACGACGATCTGGTACGCGCCCGCCCCGGCCTGCTCGACGATCAGGTGGGCCTCGTTCTCCCACGCGAGCAGCACATCGCCGAGCTTGCGCTCGACGAACGTGGTGGTCGCGCCGCGCGCGCCGGAGTCGAGCACCGGCACGTTCGCGTACAGCGCCTTCACGAACTGCTGCGCCGCCGCGTCGCTGCCGCGCGCCCGCCGGGCATGCCCCCACGCGGCCAGGTACGTCCAGCGCGCGCCGCCCGAGGTCTTGGGGTTCGGCGTGATCACCTGCAGGCCCGGCTTCACCAGGTCGTCCCAGCCGGCGATCTGCCGGGGGTTGCCGGCGCGGACCACGAACACGATCGTCGAGGTGTACGGCGACGAGCGATCCGGCAGGCGGCCCTGCCACTGCGGATCGAGCAGGCCGCGGGCGGCGATCGCGTCGAGGTCGCCGGCGAGCGCGAGGCTGACCACGTCGGCCTCGAGCCCATCGATCACCGATCGCGCCTGCTTGCCCGAGCCGCCGTGCGACTGGCGGATCGAGACCGCGACGCCGGTGCGCTCCTTGTGCGCGCGGGCAAACGCGGCGTTGAGATCGGCGTAGAGCTCGCGCGTCGGGTCGTACGAGACGTTGAGCAGCTGGGTGCGCGCGCCGTCCGAGGCGGTGTCGTTGCCGCAGGCGGCGCCGCCGAGCAGCACGAGCGAGACCAGGGCCGCGAACCGGGCATGGGCGCGTCGAGACACCGCGCGCGGGAGTGCACCGGGTGCGCCAACCCGCATCTTGTTGATTGGCGCCATGTCTGTTAAAACGGACGCCACGAAATGTCGTGGCAAGCTACCAG
>JBQCJR010000927.1:0-7728 GCA_051952595.1 Kofleriaceae bacterium | reverse complement strand
GATCGCTCGTGTTCCGCCGGTAGCCGCCGCGTGTTTGCCCTCGTGTGTGACGCGGCCCGCGCCGTCCGGTGCGTCGGCTTCCCATCCCGCGATGACCCTCCCATCATCGCGCATGGGTTTTGACCTCTCGTTTGCCTTGTCGCGGCCCGTGGTCCTCGCGCCGGACGAGCTCGACTCCCTCGCGCGGCACCTGCTGAGCTGGCGAGGCAAGATCCTCGGCTACGACTGGCGGGTTCCTCGCGAGCCGGCGGCGGCGGCGGCCGGCGAGGTGATCGCGTGGGGCACGCTGCGCCCCACCCACGGCGAGCCCGAGATCTCCGACCAGGGCGGTTATCTGACCGCGGTCGTCGACCAGGTCCACCGCGCGATGCTCGAGGCGCGCGAGCTGTTCCACGGCGCCCGGCTGGCGTTTGCCGACGACTTCGGCCCGCTGGTCTGGACGCCGCTCGGCTTCCACTACAGTCGCCAGGCGGCGCTGCCGGCGATCCCGGGCGACGACGGCTGGATCTCGCTCGCCGAGGTGCGCGACATCCCGGAGGGGCGGCAGGCCGTCGAGGCGGCACGTGCGGCGCGCCCGCGCAACCGCGAGGCCGCGATCGCCGCGCTCGCCGCCGCGGATCGCGCGCGGCTGATCCATATCGCGCTGACCCCGCGAGAGCGCAAGCTCAGCGATGTCGAGCGCACCGCGGCGGTCGAGCGGCTGTGCCTCGATCCGGATCTCGCGGTGTACGTGGCGCTGGTCAAGCTCACGCGCGATGACTACCGGATCCGCAAGTGGACCGAGATCGCGATGCGCACGCTCGCGGGCGAGCCGGGGCGGTGCTTGTGGGCCACGCCGCTGCTCGCGTTCGATCGCGGCCTGCCCGGCGCCGCGGAGCTGCTGTGCGCGGCGATCACCGAGGATGCGATCCCGCACCTGGCGCGGCTGCCGAGCTCGCCGCGGTGGAGCGCGCTGGCGCTCCGCGCGCTCGACGCGCTCGAGGGCCCCGCGGCGCGCGCCGCTCGGCGCGATCTGCTCGCCCGGGTGTGGGAGCGGTTCCCGGCGGCCCAGCTCGCGGTGGTCGATGCGGTGCTCGTCGCCCAGCGCACGCTCGCCTCGTCGCGTGCGTGGAGCGGCACCGGCCCGGCGCTCGCCGGCTTCGATGCCGATCCCGAGACGCGCACCTCGCTCCAGCAGGTCGCCGCGGCCGTCGCGGCGTTCGCCGCCGAGGGCGGGGACACGGCGCCGTGGCTCGCACACGACCGCAACGCCGGCGCCAAGGCGCTCGCCGCCCTCGATGGCAAGCGGGTCGCGCGCGACACCGTGAACCGTGGGCTCGCCGCGCTCGCCGAGTACGCGGTGTCCCAGTTCGATCGCCAGTATCTCTACGACGACCACGCCGCCGAGCTGCGGAAGATCGAGCTCGACTGGGTGATCGCCAACGACTACCCGGTGTCGTGAGCGCGGGGCGCGTCTAGCCGAGCGGCTTGCCGGTCGCGAGGTCCCAGCCGCGCAGCGCGCCGCCGGGCTGCGTGCGCACGACGACCCGCGTGGCGTCGAGCGCCACCTGGTGCAGCTCCGGCCCGGTGCCGAGCGGCGCTCGCCAGCGCTCGCCCTTGGCCGTGTACACGACGAGCTCGTAGCGCGCCTGCTCGCCGATTCCGCGCCCGATCACCGCCGCCGCGTGGGCGCCGTGGCCGGCGAGGTCGGCGATCGACTCGCCGCTCGCCAGCGGGTGGGTCGCGATCGCCTTGGCGGTGTCGCCGGCCAGCGCGACCAGCGCGACCTTGTCGAAGCCGATGCTGGCCCACACCGACGACGCATCGGGCCCCGGGCCGAGGTGACGCGAGTAGCCCATCCACGCGAAGCTGCGCAGCGCCGTCGCGGTTGCCTGCACGATCACCGCGTGTGTCGAGCGCACCAGGCTGCCGTCGACGAGCGTGGCGAACCCCGGGAGCAGGCCCTCCGGCAGGTCGAACACCTTGCGCGGCACCAGCATGCCCGCCAGCTTGTCCGTCCCGAACTTCACGCGAGTCACCGCGCGTCGGTCGACGATCCAGACCTCGTCGGGCTGGTCGGTGGCGGCCACCCGGTCGCCGGCGCCGGCGTAGCTCGCCCGGACCGCCGTACCCACCACGTGGTGCAGCTGGCCCCCGGCGCGCACCGCGAGCGAGTGGTCCGGCAGCACCGCGAACCCGGTCGCCCCCGCGATCGCGAGCTTGGCCGTCTCGGCGAGCTTGGCGTCGCGCACGTCGCGTACGACGATCGTCCCGTCGCGGAGCTCGATCAGGCGATCGCCGTCGAACGCGAACGGGGCAGGGCCGTGCGCGCGGACGATGTCTACTCCCTCGGTGGCGGGTGGGCGCACTCGGTCCTCCTTCGATGGTTCCTTCGGCGATGACGCGGCGCCGTTACACGCGGCGAGCCAGCCGAGGGTCGCGCAGAACTCGCGGCGGTTCCACATGGCAGATCAGTACTCCGCCTCGAGGGTCTTGATCTGCTCCGGCGTCGAGGCCTTCGCCGCGCGCTCCTGGAATTCTCGGAGCTTCTCGGGGGGGATGCCCTTGGTCTGGAGCCGCGACACCGCCTCGGTCTGCGCGGTGTCGGTGTGGAACACGTCGTTGCGCATCAGATCGAACTGCTGCTTGCGCTGCGACTCGGCCTTCTGCGCGCGCGCCAGATCGGCGTTGGCCTGCTCGACGAGCTTCTGCTGCGCCTCGAGCGCGGAGGCGTCCACACCCGCGGCCTGGAGCGCCGCGAGCGTCTGCTGCTGCGCCGCCACCTGGGCCTGCGCCTGCTGGGTCGCCGCCGCCGGGCGCTCGACCAGATCCTTGTGCAGCTTCTCCGGGACGTGCACCGCCTTGGCGTACGTCTCGGCGAAGTGGTCCTTGTAGTTCGAGCGCGCGTAGCCCCAGGTATCCTGGTCGGTGCCGCCCGCGCCGGTCTCGGCCTCGCCCCGGGCCGGCAGGGCGGTGTCGTCGACCACCAGGTACCCGCTGCCGTACGGGTCGACCATGTACAGCTTGCCGTCCTTGGTGATCGTGTTGCGCTGCGAGTAGTTCTTGTCGCGGGTGTCCTCGAGTTGCTTGATCTCCGCGTCGCTCAGGCCCGCCTTCTTGAGCCCCGACTTGTTCTTGTTCTCCCAGCCCGAGATCTGCTGGAACTTCTTGAACTCGTCGTCGTTCTGGTCGTGGATGTCGTGGCCGATCTCGTGGGTCACCACCATGTCGAGGATGGTGATCTTCGTGCCGCAGCGGCCGCAGATGTACGGGCTCGCCAGCTCGCGCTGATCGCCGCCGTGGCGGAAGTTGTTGCCCGCGAGTTGCGCGCCCGAGTCGAACACCGTGACCACGCCGCCGCTGTGGGTGCCGCCCACCGTGGGCTTCTCGTGCACGTCCTCGCGGCGCATCTCCTTGAGCATCTTGTTGCCCGCCATGTGCGACTCGGGGATCTGCCCGAAGCTCGCCTCCAGCGCGTCCAGCTCCGGCTTGGTCCACACGATCTTGGAGCCGTCCTTGCGGGCGCCTTCCTCGTTCGTGAGGTTCACGTTGTACTTCATCTCCATCGCGTGCTCGGTCGACTTGCGCTCCATCAGCTTCTCGACATCGGCCGCGGTGAACGACTTGCCCGCCTTCTTCTGGTCGCGCAGGAACTCGAGCTCCTCGTCGACCTCGTCTTGGGTGTTCTTCGCCGCGTGCTTGCGCGCGTCGTGGCGGCGGCCCGCTTCCTCCTCCTCGGCCGTGCGCTGCCAGAACCACTTGTCCTCGCCGGTGTCGCCCTTGGCCCGCTCGACGTCGTTCATCGCCTTCGACTTGTGGAACTCGCCCCACAGCGCGAGCTTGCGGTCCGGATCGCTGGTGTTCTTGACCAGCGTCTCGAGCTCCTCGCGCCGGCCGAACGGCACCTCGTCGAGCAGGTTCGCGAACTGATCCTTGCCCAGCTTCTCGACCGCCTGGCCCTGGAGGTGCGGCGGCAGGCCGGTCAACACGTTCATCGCGCGGGTCGCCTCGCCATCGGTGACCACGTTGAAGATGCCGCTGTCGTCGAGCTTGGTGTTCGCCTCGGCCATCGCGTCGTCTAGCCACTGCTTGTCGACGCTCGCCGATACCCCGGTCGCCAGCTTCGTCAGCTCGCCGCCGACCTTGTCCGCCGTCGCGTCGAGCGCCTTGCGATCGTCGGCCGCCTGCTTGGCCTGGTCCGTGCGCGCGGCCGCGTTGGCGTCGGTCAGCGCGGTCAGCGCGTCCGCGCCGACGTTCTTGATCGCGTCGAGCCCGCGCTTGGCGGCGCCCGCGATGTCCTTGTCGGTGCCCTTGTCCGCCCGCGCGATCCGCTTGCGCGCGTCGCACACGAACGCCTCGATCGCGAGCCGCGCCTTGGCGGCCTCCGCCTTGACCTTGCGCTTGCGGCTCGCGACCTCCGCCTTGACCTTCTGCTCGGCGCGCTGGACCTGGCTCTTCATCGCCTGGTCGGCCTGCTTGTCCGACTGGTCGAGCGCGTACAGGTCGCGCCCGAGCTGCTTGCCCACCCGGGCGAGGTCCTTGTCCTTGGCCCGGTCGAGGTCGCCGAGCATCTTCTGGGTCTTCGCCTCGACCTTGGCCCGGTCGCGCGCGTGCGTCTGCTTGAGCTTCTCGATCGCCTCGGCCTTGAGCTCGGCCGCCTTGGCCTGCGCCGCCTTGCGCTGCGCGTCCATGCCGCCCGCGGCGCCGGTCTTCGCGCCCGCCGCCTGCTGGTGGAACGCCGCGCGCTCCGCCTCCATCCGGCCGTGCGCGTTGGCCGCGTGCATCTGCATCTCGGCGCTCGCCACATCGGCCTGGGTCTGGACGCGCTGGTTCTGCTTGGTCTGCTCGCCGCCGACGCCGCCCACCGCCTTGGTGCCGCGATCGAGCTGTGCTTGCGCCGCGCGCTCGCCGTCGGCGATCAGCTTCTTCGCCGCCGCTTCGGCCTTGGCCTCGATCGCCGCCGCCTGCCGCTCGCCCTCGCTGCGCGCCTGGTCCGCGCGCCGCTTGCCGTCCGCCTTGACGCTCGTGGCCTCGTCGCCCGAGAGCTGGCCCGCGCGCCCGTCCGCCGCGGCGATCGCCTGGGCGGCCTTGTCGGTGCCTGACTTGCGCGCGGCCGCCGCCTCGCGCTTGCCGCCCGCGCGCGTGTCCTCGGCCCGCTTGTGCGCGTGGGCGCGGGTCGCCGCGGCCTCCTGCTCGGCCTGGTGCTTGGCCGCCGCGCGGTCCTGGTCCGCCTGCGCGGCGAGCGGCTTCTGCTGGGTCGCGACCTCGCTGGCGTGTGTGCCCGCTTCCTTCTTGATCTGCGTCTGGTGCGCCTCGGCGCGCGCGCCGATGTCCTTGCCGAGCTGCTGGTCGCCGGTCTGGGTGGTCCGGTCGATCCCGTCGGTCTGCTTCGCGATCTCCTGATCGAGCGAGCCGAGCTGTCCATCGAACCGCCGATCGAGGTCCGCGACCTGGCGCGCGAGCGCGGCGTCGAGCTGCGCGAGCTCGGTCTCACCGGCGGTGACGATCTGCGCGCGCATGCCGTCGCGACCGGCGGCCATCGGCACGGCCTGTGGGGCCTGCTTCGGCGACGTCCGCGCGGTCTTGGTCGGCTCGGTCTTCGCCGGCTCGGCCTTGGTCGCGGCGGTCTGGCCGTTCTGGTCGTTCTGGTCCGTCTGCTCGTTCTGGTCCGTCTGCTCGTTCTGGTGCGCCGGATCGTGGAGCAGCTCGTGCGCCTCGACCTCGGCGAGCTTCTTGGCCGCGATCTGGTCCAGCTTCTGGTACGCGGTCGCCTTGTCGTCGCCGCCGAGGTTGCCCAGCTCGTCCTCCACGCCGCCGAGCACCAGCTCCGACAGCTCGAGCCCGCGCCCCGTGCCGGTCAGCCCAGGGCCCGCCAGCGAGCCGTCGCCCGTGCCGCCCCAGTCGTCCGGCGGCGAGTCGCCACCGTGGTCGCGCGGCGACAAGAACGGATCGAGATCGATCTCGGACCGCGATCGGCCCTCGTGCTCCTGCGATGGCGGTCCTTGATCGAACACGGCGCCTCCCTACGGGTGTCTACGCGAGCATCCCGGCGTTGCTTCCCCGCGAGCGTAGCGCGACTCACACCGCGATTGGGAAGCCTCGCGCCCGCGCGTCGTAGTAGGCTCGCGACCATGGGCATGGGTGGCACGCGGCACACGAAGGATGAGCACCTCGAGATCGCCCCCAAGGCGGCGGGGCGCGGGCGCGAGTCGCCCCTCCTGGTGGAAGACGGCGCCGCGGCGACCAGCGTCGCGGGCGGAGACGCGGCGCTCGCCGCCGGGCCACGGCTCGGGGCCGGCCGCGGGCTGCCCGGCGCGGGTGGTGGGCACCACCCCGGCGATGACGACGGCTGCGTCGAGAACTCGTTCCGCGACTGATGATCTTCACCGCGCCCGCCGGCTGGAGGCAGCACTTCGGCGCGAACGTCGTCCTGTTCGAGGCGCCGGGCGGGGCGGGGCGCATCCGCTGCCACGAGCGCGCGCCGCTCGAGCCGCTGTCGCGGGTGATCGCGCGTGCGCTCGCGGGCGACGTCGAGCGCTGGATCGTCGATGACACGAGCGCGGTCGTCACCGCCGAGGGCGAGTACGGCGCGTTCAGCCGGATCACCACACGCACCGGCGGCGAGCCGCAGATCCGGTTCGTCGGCGCGGTGTTCGCCGACGAGTTCGCGGTGGTGCTCGAGGCCAAGGTCGGGCGGGCCGAGGCCGCGCCGATGCTCGAGGGCGTCGCGCGCGAGCTGTTGCTCAAGGTCTCGCTCGGGCTCGGCGTGCGCCGCCGCCGCTTCGTGTACCAGCCGCCCGAGGGCTGGCAGGCCGTGCCGAACGGCCTCGTGACCTCGTGGTACCCGCCCGGCTTTCCCGACGATCACGCGCACCTCGTGGTGTTCCCGGCCGAGCCGACCGCGTTCGATCCCCACCAGGAGCTCGCACAGATGCTCGCCGCCGAGCGCGAGCGCGGCGTGCACGTCGACGGCGAGATCTGGCAGCAGCCGCTCGAGACCTCCGGCGGGCTGGTCGGCCAGACCTGGGCGTTCGTGCTGCGTGGCCACGAGGGCGGCGCGCTGGTCTATCGCGAGCTCGCCAGCTTCGTGCGCGCGCCGTATCGCTACGCGATCAAGCTCGACTCGCGCGGCGGGGCGCACGGCCGCGAGCACCGCGCGTCGTTCCTCGCCGTGGCGCGCTCGGTCGCCCCGATCCCACCTGCCGGTCAGCCGCGGATCGGCGCGCCCCACGCCCGCGCCGCCTCGTCGGCGCTCGGGCACTGGGTGGAGTGACGTGCGGCTCGTGCTCGAGCTGCCCGAGGGTGTGGCGCGGGATCAGCGCGGCGAGCGCGTCGTCGCGCGGTCCGGCGAGGCCACGCTCGCGTGGGGGCCGCTCGTCCCGCTGCCCGATGATCGCACGCGCTGGATCCAGCGCGAGCTCCGCGCCGGGATCGCGGCGGGCTCCCGGCTCGAGCTGGTCTCCGATGCGCTCGATCGAACGCGCACCGGCTGGCCGCTGCGCGTCGTGGTGACCCGCGCGATCGCCGATCGCGGCGGCGAGTCGTGGCGCGTCCACGGCTTCTACGCGTTCTTCGAGCACGCCGCCGTGGTCGCGGTCGAGGCGCCGACCCGCGATCTGGCCGAGTCCTTCGTCGAGCTGCTGCGCACCGGCGCGCCTCGCTGGGACGCCGGCGTCGCCGCGCTCGCCCAGCTATGGGACGTGCCCGCCGGCGCGTCGCCGCCAGGTCCCGACGATGCCGCGCCCGAGT
>JBQCJR010000926.1:0-16303 GCA_051952595.1 Kofleriaceae bacterium | reverse complement strand
CTCGACCGGCTGCGCCTCCAGCGCGCGGATCTCGCGGCGCGCTGCACGCTCGGCGCGATCTACGCCCGGCGCGGCGACCTGTCGCGCGCGGCGCTCCACCTCGCCGGCTGCGAGGACGCCGCGTTGCCCGACGAGATCGCCGCGGCGGTGGCGAAGATCCACGGCGAGCTGAAGAAGCGGCTGCGCGCGAGCGAGCTGTCGACGATCGAGGTGGTCAGCAGCCCCGAGGGCATGACGGCCGAGACCTCGGCGCTGCCCGGCGAGACGTTCACCACGCCCGCCACGCTGTGGGTCCAGCCGGGGTCGTACGAGATCCGCGCGACCCACGAAGGCAAGCACCACGCGATCGTGGTCGCCACCTCGCCGTACGCACGCACGGTGGCGTGGATCGGCGATCGGCCGGTGCCGCAGCGCCGGGATCCAGGTCCGACGACGCCCACGGTCGACTTCGGCGACGAGAACGCCGCGGAGTCGCAGCAGTCCGGGCCGCCACCCGATATCAAGCATCCGAACATCGTGCCGGTGCGCTACCGCGGCGCGGTGGCGCTCGCCGAGGCGACCGGCGGCGGCGGACCGAAGCTCGAGGATCCGGAGCTGCGCGTCCGGAGCGCCCCACCGCCGAGCTACTGGCTCGGGCTGCGCGTCGGCGCCGGGGTGTTCGACGACGGCGACGCGGCCGCGCGCGCCGGGATCGAGATCGCCGCGACCACGCGGATCGCGCTGGCGGGCCCCGCGTTCCTCGCCGGCCGGCTCGACTGGAGCCGCCGCGGCGGCGACGCGATGGCGGCGAGTGGATCGCCGGGCTCGCCGGCGGCGTCGATCGACGCGCTGGGGGTCGCGGCCGGCGCGGGGCTCACCCTGCTCGATCGACGCGCGCTCTCGATCGCCGCGATCGGCCAGCTGCGCGCGGATCTCCGCCTCGCGTCGGCGCGGCTCGGCGCCGAGGTCGCGCGCGCTGGCCTCGGCGCGGCCGCGGGGATCGATCTGGTGCTGCCCGCGACGCCGATCACCGCCGGCGTGCGCTTCGAGCAGGGCCTGACCGCCCTGGTCGAGGGCGCGCGGGACCGCGCGGTGCTGGTCGAGCTCGGCGTCGAGCTGCGCTGAGCGCGATCACAGCGGGAATCACGGCGGGGATCACAGCGGGATCGTCCACTCGAGATCCTCGCGCCGCACGCGCGCCCAGTCGAAGCCGGCGAGCAGCTCGCGCGGCGTGCACGGCCGCGGCTCGTCGAGGATCCCGGCGGCGTGGGCGAGCACACCGCAGAACGCCGCGCCGTCGTACCGGCGGCGGATCTGGCTGAACGGCGCCGAGCCGTGCAGCTTGGCGAGCTTGCCGGCGCCCGATGGCTCGAGGAACAAGAAGTGATGGCGGTAGCGCGGCATCGGCGCGCCGAGCAGGCGCTGCAGCGCGACCTGCGTCGCCGTCGAGGGCGCGATGTCGCGGCCGCGCACGACGTCGGTGATCCCCGCGGCGGCGTCGTCGACCACCACCGCGAGCTGGTACGCCGTCACGCCATCGCGGCGGCGGACGATCGGATCGCCCATGTCGCGCGCGGGCACCTGCGAGAGCTCGAGGCCACCCTCGTCGACCAGCTGGATCGGCTCGTCGAGGAGCTGGACGCGCAGCGCCTCGGACGCGCCCCGCCAGCCACCGGCCGGCAGCGCGCGGCCGCGACAGACATTGTCGTAGGCCCAGCCGCCGTCGGGAGCGCGCCGGCCCCCGGCCGCCCGCGCCGCGCGGCTGCACGTGCACGGATACAGCCGACCTGCGGCGGCGAGCGCATCGAGCGCGGCCTCGTGCGCCGCGCCGCGATCGCTCTGGGTCACGACCTCGTCCCAGTCGAGGCCGAGCCAGCGGCACGCCTCCTGGAGCTGATCGGCCCAGCCGGCCCGGGTGCGCGTCGTGTCGAGGTCCTCGAGCCGCAGCACGGCGCGCCCGCCGCGCGCCCGTGCATCGAGCCACACCAGCAGCGCTGAGAGCAGCGTCCCCGGATGGGCCTCCCCGGTGGTGGAGGGCGCGAAGCGCGAGAGCACGGCGGCACACACGACGAGCGGAGCTTGCCCGCTCTTGCGCCAGGTGACCAGCCGCCGGCGGCGAGCCTGCGGAAAGCGACGAGGCTACGTTCCGACGCGGTTGCGCGGCGTGGCGGGCAGCGGGCCGCGGCGCGCGAGCTCGGACCAGTACGGGTTGTACTGGTTCTTGCCGCGCAGGAACGTCCACGCGGTGTCGTGCATCGTGGGCCGCGAGTCCATGTGAATGAACTGCTCGCCGGGGTACCAGCCGATGCCGACCTCGGTGTACTTGCGCCACAGGTAGTCGCGGATCTCGCGCAGCTGCACGCCGCGGATCCGGAAGTCAATCGCACGCGCGGCGCGGTGTGGCGAGGTGTAGGACTCGCCGCGGCGGACCCGCAGCGCGGACACGAACTCGATCGTCTGGCCCTCGTAGCGCTCGGCCACGTCCGCCAGCATCGCGAGGGTGCGCTGCGAGATCGGGTGCTCGTAACCAGTGAACCGACACCGGAACAGGTGGGTCACCTGCTTGGCCATCGCGGGCTCGGCCGAGCCGTCGCGCTCGAGCACGACCGTCGCGTGGACCCGCAGGTTCTCGTCGTAGAGCTTCACTTCGACGGGCGCCGCGGCGCGCCCTTGCATCGCGAGGGCCACGGTCTGGGCTGGCAGCGGGACGGGACTCGACGCCGCCATCCAACTCGCCATGGTCATCGTCGCCAGCTTCAGCTCGAGGATGATCGGTGCCATGCAGCCTTCTTGTTACGGCAGCGTCGCCGTGATGGGGACCGAGCGTCGTACGTCAGACGGCCTCACGCAACCCAAATGATCTGTACGGATTTCGGACAGTTCGCCTGGCTCCCGTTGGCGCGAGCATTGCTTTCGTGAACTGCATCTCGCGGTGTACGGTTGCCGTACAACATGCGCTTCACCGAAGAACACCATCAGCTCCGCCGGACGGTCCGCGACTTCGTCGAGAAGGAGCTGAACCCCCACGTGGACGAGTGGGAGCGCGCCGGCGCGTTTCCCGCGCACGAGGTGTTCGGCAAGCTCGGCAAGCTCGGCCTGCTCGGCATCCACAAGCCCGAGGCGTACGGCGGGCTCGGCCTCGACTACTCGTACCAGATGGCGGCCACCGAGGAGCTCGGGCTGTGCCGCGCCGGCGGGATCCCGATGGCGATCGGCGTGCAGACCGACATGGCGACGCCCGCGCTCGCGCGGTGGGGCTCGGACGAGCTGCGCCGCGAGTTCCTCGCGCCGGCGATCTCCGGCGAGGCCGTGACGTCGATCGTGGTGAGCGAGGCGTCGGGTGGCTCGGACGTCGCGGCGATCAAGACCACCTCGCGCATGGACTGCAGCTACTACGTGTTCAACGGCTCGTAGATGTGGATCACCAACGCCGCGCAGGCCGACTGGCTGTGCACGCTGGTGACCACCAGCGAGGGCTCGCCACACGCCAACAAGACGCTGGTGATCGTCCCGACCCGCACGCCCGGCGTGGAGATCGGGCCGAAGATCGACAAGCTCGGCATGCGCGCCTCGGACACCTGTCCGATCTTCTTCGACAACGTGCGCGTGCCCCAGCGCTACCGGATCGGCGCGGAGGGCATGGGGTTCATGATGCAGATGGTCCAGTTCCAGGAGGAGCGGCTGTGCGGTGCGATCAGCGCGGTGCGCAGCATGGACCGGCTGGTCGAGGCGACGATCGAGTACTGCCGCGAGCGCGAGACGTTTGGCCAGCCGCTGATCGCGAACCAGTCGATCCACTTCCGGTTCGCCGAGCTCAAGACCGAGATCGAGGCGCTGCGCTCGCTCGTCTACCGCGCGGTCGACGAGTACATCGCCGGCACCGACGTCACGATGCTCGCGTCGATGGCCAAGCTCAAGGCCGGCCGGCTGTCCCGCGAGGTCGCCGATAGCTGCCTGCAGTACTGGGGCGGCATGGGCTTCACCTGGGACAACCCCGCTTCGCGCGCGTTCCGCGACACCCGGCTGCTCTCGATCGGCGGCGGCGCCGACGAGATCATGCTCGGCATCATCTGCAAGCTGATGAACATCCTGCCGAGCAAGCGGAAGCGCTCGTAGGATCGACGTCGCGTCGCGAATGGGCCATCTTTGGCAGATGGCGCAGGATGGGCTCGGCGATCGCTGCAAGGAGTACGAGCTCGCGGAAGCGAGTCGTCGTGCCACGCAGAGCGACGAGATCACGCTCGCCTGGTACGAGGCGTCGCAGTCGGCCTCGGAGTACGCGTTCGACGGGCGATTTCAGAAGCTCGCGTCGGTGCTCGCGGGGATGGCGTCGACGAAGTTCTATCAACTCGTGCTCGAGCACCTGCCGAACAAGGCGAAGGCGACTCCACACTTCGATTGCCGCGTGTGGCAGGTGCCGACGCTCGACGATGCCGCCGAGGTGTTCGTCTGGCGCGAAGACGACGCCACCAAGAACAGCATCACGATGGCGGCGGGTGCGTACTACTCCGATGCCGAGCTCGATGGGAAGAGCTCGGGCATCAAGCAGGAGATGCTCTGGCAGAAGGGCGTCAACTGGAACGACTTCCCCCGCTTCTTCAAGCGGGGCAGCTATCTTCAGCGCCGCACCTACGAGCGCTCGCTCACCGACGAGGAGCGCCTGCGGATCCCCGAGCCGCATCGGCCGCCCGCAGGCGCGACCTATCAACGCACCCAGGTGGTGGAGCTCGAGCTGCCGCCGGTGCGCAAGATCGCGAACCTGTCCGCCGTGCTGTTCGAGCGCGCCGACCCGGCTCCGAGGTCATGAGCCGCGAGCTGGAGCTGGTCGTCTTCACGGGACTGCAGGCCTCCGGCAAGACCACGTTCTATCGAGAGCGGTTTGCAGCCACGCACGTGCACGTCAGCAAGGATCTGTGGCCGAACGCGCGCAAGAAGGAGGAGCGGCAACGGCGGCGGATCGACGAGGCGTTGCGCGCTGGACGATCGGTCGTCGTGGACAACACGAACCCGACGGCGCTCGAGCGCGAGCCCCTGGTGGCCATCGGGCGAAACATCGGCGCTCGCCTCGTGAGCTATGCGTTCATCGCGACGGTCGAAGACGCGCTGCGCAGGAACGCGAGCCGCGACGGACGGGCGCGGATCGTGGACGTCGGGATCTACGCCGTTGCCAAGCGACTCGTGCTCCCCGACGAAGCAGAAGGATTCGATCAGCGTTTCGAGGTCCGGCTCGCCGGCGGCCGGTTCGTCGTCACTCCGGGACGACGCCGTTGATCGGCACCCAGATCGTCTCGCCGGAGCTGCCGACCTCGAGCTCGTAGTAGCCGGAGAGCAGCTGGCGCACGGTCGCGGACTGCATGAGCCCGTTGGGGCCCGGCACCAGCACGCGCGCGCCGGGCGGCACCTTGGGGCCGATCTCGCCGGAGACCGCGCCGCCGGTGTTCGAGGAGCCGATCGCGCCGGTCGAGCCGATGTGACCGACGCCGATCCCGAGGATCGCCCCACGCGACGCCTCCTCGGGCCGCGGTGGCGCCGGCGCATCGCGCGGCGGCACGGGCGTCTGGAGCCCGACCGCCCCCGGGGTCGGCGTCTTCACGCCGGGCTGGGTGATCTCGTCGGGCGAGCGCGGCATCTCGATCAGGTCCGACGGCGGGTTGCTGCCGAGCGCGAACCCGGGCTGGCTCGGCGCCTTGGTCCGCACGACGATCTCGCCGCTCGCGGTGGCGGGCTGACCGTTCTGACCGCCCGGCCCGCCCGGCCCAACATGTGCGCCGTGATCCGGCGGCGGCGCGCTCGACGGGCGCGGCCGCGGGGTGTCGTAGTGGCTGGGCGGCCGGCCGCGCGCGGTCTGGAGCAGCGGGTCATCGGCGCGGCGCGACGCGGCGAGCGGCGCGCTCGACGACGCGCTCGGCGGAGGCTCGATGATGGGCTGGGAGCCGCGCTCGTGGTTCGGCGGCATCGGCGCCATCGGCGGCAGGTGGTGGCCGGCGGACGACCAGTCGTGGCTGACCGGCAGCACCACGTACGGCGTGCTGCCGTCGTCGGCGGCGATCGTGACGTGCCCCACGCGGAGCAGGTCGACGCCGAACACCGCCCCGGCGGCCGGGTTGTACGACACCAGCTCCTCGACGATCCCGCCGAGCATCTGCGGATCGGTCACCGCGTACGGCGAGCCGGCGAGCACGACCCGGCGGGTGAGCAGGCGGGCGAGCATCCGCTCGACGCTGCGCGACACGCTGCGCAGCACGCCCGCGTTGACGTGATCGAACGGCAGCCCGACGAACTGCGCGATCAGCAGGCCGGGATCCACGCAGCGAACCTGGAGCGACCCGGTCGCGCGCAGCCGCACCGGCTGGCCCGTCGACGGGATCATGAAGCTCGTCGTCATGTCGAACGACGTCTCGACGGGCGCGGTGCGGACGAAGAACGCGGCGGTCGGCCGCATCGGATCCGGCGTGCGCCAGTGGTGGCGGCCCGGCCCGAGCCGGTCGCCGACCAGCCACGACGGGCACATCACGACCTGCTCGTCATCCGCGCACGTCACCTCGCATTCCGGACCGAGGGGAAACGGCCAGGCGTAGACGAGATGGTCGGACGCGACGGCGTCGCGCGCGATGACCGTCATCGGCGACATACTAACCGATCAGGGAAGCGACCGGTGCACGCGCGCGTATCACGTTTACATCGACCGCGGGTGACCCGTGGGTTTCAGTCAGCGAGCGCACGGTCGCCACTCTCCTCGTCGGACAGCTGCGCCACCGGGTGGACTCGTACGCGCCGGACCCTGCGCGGCGAGGCCTCGATCACTTCCAGGACCGTCCCGTTGTCGGTGGTCAGCTGCTCGCCGGCCTGGGGGATCGCCTGGGCCAGTGACATGCACAACCCCGCGATCGTCGTGCGGTCCTGGCCCACCGGCAGGTCCAGGTGGAGGTCTCGGTTGACCTTGCGCACCGACGCCCAGCCCTGAACCAGGATCGTCCCGGACGGCTCGCGGGTGAAGAACTGCTCCGGGACATCGTCCTCGCTCATGATGTCGCCGACCAGCTCCTCGATCAGGTCCTCGGTGGTGACCAGGCCCGACACCCCGCCCTGATCGTCGAGCACCACCGCCATCTGGATCCGCCGGCGCTGCATCTCGCGCAGCAGATCGAGCGCGCGGGTCCCCTCCGGCACCTTGTGCGGCGGGCGCAGGATGTCCTCGAGCACGACCAGGCCCTGCTCCCAGGCCAGGGCGAGCACGTCGCGGGCGACCACGTAGCCCACGATGTTGTCGATGCTGCCATCGTAGACCGGCATCCGGCTGTGGCCCTCCTCGAGGATCACCCGCTGGACCTCCTCGGCCGGCGCGCCGCGCCGGATCGCGACCACGCGGGTGCGCGGGACCATGACCTCGGCGACGGTGACCTCGCCGAACCCGAGCGCGCGCGAGGCGATCTCGCTGGCGCGTGGATCGACCGAGCCGGTCTTGGCGGCCTCCTCGACCAGCTGCTGGAGCTCGTCGCGCGACAGCCGGGCCTCGGTGAACGTGGTCTTGTCGCCGAAGAACCGCAGGATCAGGTTCGACGCGATGGTCAGCAGCCAGACCAGCGGGCGGACCAGCATCGACAGCCACAGCAGCGGCCGGCCGACCAGGAACGAGTACTTGTCCGAGTAGCGGAGCGCGAGTGACTTGGGCACCAGCTCGCCCACCACCAGCTCGAGGAACACGATCAGCACGATCACCGTGGCGAGCGAGGCCCCGGCGCCGAGGCCGATCGCCTCGAACTTGGGCCGCAGCGTGTGCTCCAGCCGAGCACCTCCGAACGCCGCCGCGGCGGTGCCTACCGTGGTGATCGCGATCTGAACGGTCGCGAGAAATCGCTCCGGCTGATCGCGCAGCGCCTTGACCGCGAGGGCGCGCTTGTCGCGGCGGCGGATGAACTCCCGCAGCCGGGTCTTGCGCACCGACAGGATCGCGATCTCGGCACCCGCGAACAACCCGTTGGCCAGCAGGAACGCCAGCACGATCAGCAACTCTGTTCCCATGCGTGCCGGCGCGGAGCATACCGGATATGCTGGAACCCGTGTCGACGCGGGATCGCCCGCCCCAGCCCAAACGCGCGGCGTACATCACGCCGGAGGGCGCGAAGCGATTGCGCGCCGAGCTCGAGCAGCTGTGGACCGTCGAGCGTCCCCGCGTGACCCAGGAGGTCGCGGACGCCGCCGCCCAGGGCGATCGCAGCGAGAACGCCGAGTACATCTATGGCAAGCGCCGGCTGCGCGAGATCGACCGCCGGGTCCGCTTCCTGTCCAAGCGGCTCGACGAGCTCACCGTGGTGACCGAGCCGCCCTCGGACCCGCGCCGCGTGTTCTTCGGAGCCTACGTCACGATCGAGGACGAGGACGGCGCGGAGAAGACCTACCGGATCGTCGGGGCGGACGAGTCCGACATGGCCAAGGGGTTCATCAGCATCGACTCCCCGGTCGCGCGCGCGCTGCTCGGCAAGCGCGAGGGCGACGAGGTGATCGTTCGGGTGCCCCGGGGCGACGTCGCGTACTCGATCACCGCGGTGGCGTACCGGTGACCGCGGCGCCCGCTGGCTCGCCGGAGTCCGCGGCGCCGCAGCCGGTCGGCGATTCGCCGTCGCGCGCGATCGAGATCCAGCTGCCGAAATCCGTGCGCCCGTATGCGCGGTCGCTCGTGCGCTGGCGGCCCAACTGCGCGGTGACCGTCCTGCGCGATGGCGACCAGACCTACCCCGCGATGCTGGCCGCGCTCGCGGAGGCGCAGCGCACGATCTGCCTCGAGACCTATATCCTCGCGGCCGACCTCACCGGCGACCGGTTCAAGTCGGTGCTGATGGAGCGCGCGCGCGCCGGGGTCGCGGTCCGGATCATCTACGACGCGGTCGGCTCGTTCGGCTTGCCGGGCGGCTGGGTCGATGACATGCGCGCCGCGGGCTGCGAGGTGATCGACTTCAATCCGATCGCGCCGTGGCGGCGTCGGCTGGCACGACATGCACTGCCGGGTCACTGGCGAGGTCGTGATCGATCTGGCGCGGATGTTCCGCCGCACCTGGCTGCGCTCGGGCGGCACGCCGTACCCGCCGCCGCGCCCCGGCGATCCGCCCGCGGCCGCCGGCGACTGCTACGTGCGGCTGATCGACAACACCCGCCGGCGCCAGCGCGCGAACACCCGCCGCGCGTACCTGCACGTGCTGCGCGCCGCGCGCGAGAGCGTGATGATCTCGAACGCGTACTTCCTGCCGGACCGCGGGCTGCGCCGCGCGATGACCCGCGCGACGCGACGCGGAGTGGAGGTCCACGTGATGGTGCCCGGGCACTCCGACGTCCGGCTGATCGAGTGGGCGAGCCTCTACGTGCTGCGCGGATTGGCGCGCCAGGGGGTCAAGGTGCGGCGCTGGCGCGGCCCGATGATGCACGCCAAGACCGCGGTGGTCGACGCGTTGTGGTCGACGATCGGCAGCTACAACTTCGACTCGATGAGCCGGTTCAACAACCTCGAGGTCACCGTCGAGATCCTCGATCCGGAGGTCGGCCACGAGCTGGTGGCGAACTTCGAGCGCAACATCGAGGCGTCGGATCCCTACGATCAGGAGAGCTGGCTGCGACTCCCGTGGTGGAAGAAGGCACTCGCCTGGATGTCGTATCGGCTTCGCCGGTTTCTCTGAGGGCTCACGTTCCGGAGGGATCGCGCGCCCCCTATCTTGGGCTCATGAAGAAGCTGATGCCCGCCGTGGTCGTCGCCGCGCTCGCCGCCTCTCAGCCCGCCTGCTACGGCAGCTACGGCGCGTTCAACAAGGTCCACAAGTGGAACGGGGAGGCGACCAGTAGCGGGGTGGCCAACTCGGCCATCCACTTCGCGTTCTGGATCGTGCCTGTCTATGAGCTGCTCCTGCTCGGCGACTTGATCATCTTCAACAACATCGAGTTCGCGACCGGCAACAATCCCTTCCACTGATCCGCGGATCCGGAGCGCGGCCGGCGGAGCACCGGCACGTGGACTGCACTCGACAGGCGGCAGATGTCCCTGGCGCAGAAAGCAGCTCGCGGCGCGCTTTGGACGATCGCCTCGAGCATGGGAGGGCGCGCGGTGGGCGTCCTCGGCACGCTCGCGATGACGAGGTTCCTGCATCCCGAGCAGATCGGCGAGGTCGCCGATGCGCTGGTGCTCGCGATGACGGCGAACTGGATCTCGATCTGGGGGTTCGGCCAGTACGCGGTGGTCAAGGGGCGCGGCCCCGACGCACTCGAGGTCACGTGGCACGCGACCGTGATGTACGCCTTCCTGGGCGCGATCTCGCTCGGCGCGATGGCGCTGTTCGGCGGGCGCCTCACCGGGCTGTTCGGCGCACCCGCCGCGGCGGCGTACGTGCCCGGCCTCGCGCTGGCGCTGTTCATCCAGCGCCTCGGTGCGGTGCCGGAGCGCGTGCTCACCCGCCAGATGCAATTCCGCGCCTCGGGGATGGCGCTCGCCGTGGGCGAGACGACGTACACGGCGGTCGCGATCACCCTGGCCGCATCGGGGATGGGCGGCATGGCGATCGTGCTCGGCAAGATCGTGCAGGCGAGCGTCGCCGTCGCGATCCTGATCCGCGCGGCGGGGTTCGCGAGCTGGGCCACGCCGACCCGCCTGCGCTGGGCGCGGATCAAGGACATGTTGCGGTTCGGGATCCCGCTCGCGATCCAGAACATCTCGAACCAGGCGTCGCGCTACTGGGACCGGCTCGCGATCTCGCACTACTTCGGGACCAGCGCGGTGGGCGCGTACAACATGGCCTACAACCTCGCCGACATCCCGGCGATCCAGGTCGGCGAGCAGATCGCGCTGGTGCTGATGCCCTCGATGGCGGAGCTGCCCTCGGATCGCCGGCCGCGCGCGCTCGAGCGCTCGACGGCGCTGCTGTCGCTGATCATCTTCCCGCTCGCAGTCGGGCTCGGCCTGGTCGCGCACCCGCTGATCGCGCTGATCCTGCCGGCGAACCGGTGGCAGGAGGTGGCGCCGCTGCTCGCGGTGCTCGCGTGCCTGTCGGTGTTCCGGCCGATCACCTGGGTGCTCTCCGCGTACCTCGAGGCCGAGGCCAAGACCAACCGGCTGATGCTCCTCGAGGTGGCCAAGGTCGGCGTGTTGCTCGTCGGGATCGCGGTGCTCCAGCGGCTCGGGCTGGAGGCCGCGGCGGGCGCGGTCGGGATCGCGTTCGGGTTCACCGCGGTCGCCGGCATCGCGCTGGTGATGCGCGAGGGGCCCTCGCCGGCGCGGCTACTCGCCGGGTTCCTCCAGCCGCTCGCGGCGTGCGCGGTGATGGGGGCGGTGGTGTGGCTGGTCCACCGCGGGCTGACCGCGGCGGGCGTGACCCATCCGGCGGTGCTGCTGTGCGCGATGATCGCCGCGGGTGGCGCGGCGTACGTCGTGGCGGCGCTGCGGATCGCGCGCGAGAGCTCGCGGGACCTGATCGAGCTGGTGAAGCACGCCCTGCGCCGCTCCTGATCGAAGCGACCTGCTCCACGATGGAGCAGCCGCCGCTTCGCGATGAAGCGCAGGTCGCCGGCAGAGATCGCAAGTGCGCGAGATCGCTCGAGTCCGTGGCTGGCATTCCGGCTGCTCTCCGGGAGAGCAGGCAGGCAGGCAGCCACCGCCACGGAGGTCACGATGTCGCACGATCTGACGGTCAGGTTTCTGGGAGTTCGCGGCTCGATCGCGACCCCTGGCCCGGAGCTCTCGGCCGGCGGGAACACCGCCTGCGTCGAGGTCTGCGCGGGCGATACCCGGATCATCCTGGACGCCGGCACGGGGCTGCGCGCGCTGGGCAACGAGCGGATGGCGGGTGGCCCGCGCCACTCGACGATCCTGCTGTCGCACCTGCACTGGGACCACGTGTGTGGCCTGCCGTTCTTCACCCCGGTGTACGTGCCGGGGCACCGGGTCGAGATCGCGAGCGGGCCGAACGGCGCGATGCCGCTCGAGGACGCGATCCGCTCGATGTTCCGCGCGCCGTTCTTCCCGGTCGACTTCAGCGAGCTGGGTGGCCAGGTCACGACGCGCGAGCTGCGCGCGAACGATCGGTTCATGATCGGCGACGTAGCGATCACGATGGCGCGGCTCAACCACCCAGATCCGGTGTACGGGTTCCGCCTCGACCACGGCGGGCACTCGATCGTCTACGCGACCGACACCGAGCACTTCGCGTGCGTGGATCCGACGCTGAAGCGGCTGGCCGCGGGCGCCGACATCCTGATCTACGACGCGCAGTACACGCCGGAGGAGTATCCGTCCAAGGTGGGCTGGGGGCACTCGACGTGGCAGGCGGGCGCCGAGCTGGCGCGCGCGGCGGGCGTGCCGCAGCTGGTGCTGTTCCACCACGACCCGGCGCGCGGCGACGCGGCGCTCGCGCAGCTCGAGCACGAGGCGCGGGCGGCGCTGCCGGGCACCGTCGCGGCGCGCGAGGGGCTGGTCCTCCACGCGCGAGATGCGGAGCGTGCAGCTGCGGCATGACGGTGCGATGCTGCGCGCCGGGATGACCGAGCACGAGCAACGGTTCGAGCTGCTGGCGGACCTCGGCGCGATGATCGCGGGCGAGGTCGAGCTGGACGACCTGCTCGCGACGTTCGCGGACCGGGTGGCCCGCGCGCTCGGCGCGGATCGCGCGACGCTGTGGCTGATCGACGGCGCGACCGGCGAGATCCGGTCGCGGGTGGCGACGCTGCCGGAGCTCGCCGAGCTGCGGGTGCCGCCCGGGCACGGCGTGGTGGGCCACGTCGCGGCGACCGGCGAGATCGTGAACAGCCGCGACGCCCAGGCGGATCCGCGGTGGGCGGAGGACATCGCGCAGCGGATCGGCTATCGCACGACCTCGATGCTCACCGCGCCGATCGTGAGGCGCGGCCAGATCCGCGGCGTGCTCCAGGTGCTCAACAAGCGCGAGGGCGGGTTCAGCGCGCGCGACGAGGACTTCGTGCGGGTGCTGGCGGAGCAGATCGGCCGCGCGCTCGACTACACCACGCTGCGCGGCGAGGACGCCCAGCGCGGGTTGACCCTGCGCGGCCGGTTCAACCACGTGATCGGCACGTCGCGCGCGATGGCCGCGGTGTACGAGATGATCGTGCGCGCGGCGCAGACCGACGCGACGGTGCTGCTGCACGGCGAGACCGGGACCGGCAAGGGCCTGCTCGCGCGCGCGATCCACGTCAACAGCGCGCGGCGCGACAGCCCGTTCGTGTACGTCGATTGCACCACGCTGCCGGCGGCGCTCGTCGAGAGCGAGCTGTTCGGCCACGAGCGCGGGGCGTACACGGGCGCGGACAGCCGGGTGATCGGCAAGGTCGAGGCGGCGGCGGGCGGGACGCTGTTCCTCGACGAGATCGGCGAGCTGCCGCTGGCGCTCCAGGGCAAGCTGCTGCGGTTCGTCCAGGAGCGCCGGTTCGAGCGGGTCGGCGGGCGCGAGACGCTCGAGGCGGACGTGCGGCTGGTGGCGGCGACCAACCGCGATCTCGCGGCGATGTCGGCGGCGGGCCAGTTCCGCAGCGATCTGTACTTCCGGCTGCGCGTGGTCGAGATCGAGATCCCGGCGCTGCGCGCGCGGGGCGATGCGGATATCGTCGAGCTGGCGACCCACTTCGTGGATCAGTTCGCGCGCAAGCACCGCAAGGGCGCGCTGCGGCTCGCCGAGTCGGCGCACCCTGCCCTCGCGGCGTATCCGTGGCCCGGCAACGTGCGCGAGCTGGAGAACGCGATCGAGCGCGCGGTCGTGCTGAGCCAGGGCGATGCGATCACGGTGCGCGATCTGGCGCTCGAGCCGCGGCGCGTGGTGGCCACAGCGCCGGGAGACTCGCTGCTCGGCCTGCCGGTCCAGCCGGCGGCGAGCGCTGGCGATGAGATCCAGCTGCCGCCCGACCTCTCGCTCGAGGAGGCCGAGCGCCGCTACGCGCGCGCGATCCTCGACCGCTGCGACGGCAATCAGTCGGCCGCGGCGCGGGCGCTGGGGATCAGCCGCAACAAGCTCGCGCGCTTGCTCCGCGGGTGACCTCCGCGCCGCGGGGTCACGGGGGTGTGCACGGCGCGACCGCGCGGCCGAACGTCGGCGCGCGGATCGCCGCGCGCTCCGGGGACTCGCCCGGTGGCGGGACTGGCTGGGTCGCGCGCAGCCACGCCTCGACCGCGTCGCAGGCCGCGCGCGCGTCGCGGCAGTGCCGGATGTCCGGGGGGAGCCGGGAGGCAAGCGCGGGCGGAAAGGTCTCCCACGGCGTGCAGCGGTGCTCGCTCGGCGCGGCCGAATCGATGCCGATGCCCGGGACGACAGCGACGTCGTGGATGCGGAGCTGGATCGCGCCCGAGGAGGACCGGAATTCCACGTGGCGGATGCCCCGGGGAAATAGATGCATGGCCGGGAAGCCGCTCAGGGCGAGGTAGTTGGCCTCGCCGAAGGGCGGTGGCGCGGCGGGTGGCGCGGCGGCAGCGGGTGGCCCGGCGGCGGCCGGCGGCGAACCAGGGGGCGGCGGCGCGGCGGACGGCGGCGTGGCGGACGGCGGCGTGGTGGTTCTGGCCGGCGCGGAGCACGCGACCGCGACGAGCGCGGCGATGCTGGCGAGGCGGGCGAGACGATGGAGCACGGGCAGATTCACGCGCGGCGGGCCGCGGCGGTCTAGGCGGCCGCGCGGGAGGCTGGAAGTATCGCGGGGCGAGACCGCGCCACCGCGTGCCGGCTTCTGCCGGGCCGATCGCCGGCGCGCGGGTGCACAAGGTGGTGCGACGCACGTGTCCACCGCGTGTGGCTTGCATCCCGCGCGCGGTCGGAAGATCACTGCGGGGATGTCCAAGCTCCGGATCCTGGTCGCCTTCGCGTGCCTGGCGGTCGCTGCGGGCGCCGCCGCGGCGAGCTGCCCGGATGGCGTGCCGGCGGCGGCGTGCGCGCTGCACGACGAAGGGGTGGAGCTGTTCACCGCGGGCAAGTTCGAGGAAGCGGCGGCGAAGTTCCGCGCCGCGATCGCGGCCGCGCCGAGCGCGCGCTCGTACCTGGGGTACTCGCAGGCGGTCGAGGGCCAGGGCCAGATCGCGCTCGCCTACGAGACGATGCTGATCGCGCAGCGCATGTCGAACGACGAGATGGCGGCGACGGGCGGGCGCGATACCGACGTCGTGGGGCGCGCGGAGCGCATCAAGTACAAGCTGAGCGAGCTGGGCGGCAAGGTCGGGTTCGTGTGGCTGCGGCTGCCGCCGAACGTCGCGCCGCAGCGGGTGGTCTCGGTGCATCGCGAGCACGAGGGCGACCTGCCGTCGCCGCTGGGGCGGTGGATCACGGTCGCGCCGGGGCGCCAGGTCCTGGTGGCCTCGCTCGATGACGGCACGCAGCTGGAGATGGTGGCGACGGTGGCGCCGGGTGCGCAGAGCAGCCTGGTGATTCCGATCCCGGCGCCCGCGGCGGCGGTGCGCACGCCGCAGGGGCCAACACCGGCGCTGGGCCGGCCGCTGATCTCGCTGTACAAGCGCCCGTCGGCACCACCCGCACCGCTGCCCACGACGACGATCTCCGCGGGTGGCGCGGTGCTCTCACCGGGTCCGGGCGACACCCATGCCGGCGTGGGGTTCACCGCGTTCTACGAGCGCCGCCTCGCGCGCGTGGTGGCGGTGATCGGCCGCGCCGACTACTTGTTCCACCCGAGTTCGACGAAGGCGATGACCGACCTCGACGGCCCGATGGGCAGCCGTATCTCGGGCTCCGAGGTGCTGCTGCTGACGGGCGTGCGCACGCGATCGCGCACGCTGCACGCGCGCCTCGAGACCGGCGCGACCGTCTACACCCAGAAGCTCGAGCTCTTGGGCCGGGTGAGCGACACGGACGTGTACCCGGTGGTCTCCGCGGGCGGCGGCCTGCAGCTCGGTCGGCTGCGGTTCCACGCGAGCGTGATGTGGACGCTCGCGACCGGCCAGCGCGAGATGCCGGTGCGGTTCTTCGGGACCCTGGCCCTCGATCTCTGGCGCGACTAGCGCGACGCGCGCGACGAGATCGCGCGCAGCGGGCTCGTCGAGGCGGCGATCGCGGCGATCACAGCCCGCAGCGCGGATCGCTCGGCGCGCAGGGCACCTTGCGCGGCTCGGGCTCGACCTTGCGCGGCTCGGGCTCCACCTTCGGCGGCTCGGGCTCCACCTTGCGCGGCTCGGGCGCGGTCGCCGCCGGACGGGAGTACTCCTCGGGCTCGACGGGCGCACGCAGATCGCGCGCCGGTGCGTGTGGCGCCGCCGGCCGGACCGGGCGCTTCTTCGTCGGTGGACGCCGATCCGGCGGCGCGTCCTCGGCCTTGGAGGGGGCGCGCGTGGACGGTTCGGGATCGC
>JBQCJR010000925.1:0-7248 GCA_051952595.1 Kofleriaceae bacterium | reverse complement strand
CAGCATCTGGGCTTCCTCCCAGCCGCGCCAATCGGAGTACGTCTTCGTCTCGTACGGGAAGTCCCAGCAACCCTCGCGGTGGACCAGGCGCCCGCCGAACCCGAGCTTGAACCGGTGCACGCCGGACAGCGGGTGAGACGAGCCGCTGCGCGGCGCGGCGCCGAACATGTCGTAGTCCTTGCAGCCCTGGTGCTTCGCCAGCCGGATGGCCGCCCACTGGAGCGCGGACGAAGCCATCAGGTCGCGGTGCTCGCGGGTCGAGGCCCCGTACATGTACGTGGCGCGCGACGGCGCGATCGCGAGCAGCATGCCGGCGAGCAAGCGGCCCTCGTGCCGCGCGAGCAGCAGCCGGGGCTGCACCGGGGACGACGAGCCCTCGGCGCGCTCGTCGAGCATCGTCTGGAAGTGGGCGAACGGCATCGCGCGGATCCGGTTGCGCGCCGTGGTCTCGAGGTAGACCTCGTACCACGCGGGCAGATCGGCGGCGGTGCCCTCGTGCACCACGACGCCGCGGCGCTGTGCGAGCCGGATGTTGTAGCGCGTCTTGTGGTGCATCCGCGCGAGGATCTCGTCCTCGGAGCCGTCGAGGTCGATCACCACGGTGTCCGGCGGCAGCAGATCGCGCGGCGCCTTCCACAGGTTGCGCTCCGCGGTTCCGAAGTTCATCCGGATCTCGCGCAGGTGGTTCGACGGCGGACCCTGCCACACGCCGTCGCTCGTGAACGCGTCGGCCTCGCGGGCGTGGACGGAGGTCCAGGGCAGATCCCAGCGGATGAACGCGCACCGCGGGCCCAGCATCGGCCGCAGCTCGTTCGACAGCTGCTCGAGGAACGTACCAACGGCGTCGGCGTCCGGAGCGATCTCGGGCCCGAACGGCACGTAGGCGTAGTCGGCGTCGTTGGAGAGCGGCGAGCGCACGACGAGGAAGTCGCCGCGCTCGGCGGTGGCAGCCTGAGCGGTGGCCGGGTCGGTGGGCGGGCGGAACGCGACGTCGAAGGCGTCGATTCCAAAGCCAAGGCGGCGGTGCACACGCCCCCAGAACGCGGTCTGGTGAACGATGGGCGTTGGAACCAGTTGGTCGGTCTTCTTGGGGGCGATTTCCAGCTTCACGATATGCCTACTGTTCAGATCCTTCTTTTGGTGCGGACACTTGGAGAGCGACAGGACATTGTGGCGATCGCGCGCGGGAAAGCAAGCTCGACGAAGTGACCGCCCCCACGCGATGCGGCATAGCGCGGCAGCGCGTTGTGCGGTGCGCACGCAGCCGATCTCGAGCGTGACGCGTGTTGCGCAGGGTTCGGCAGGCGCTCGACGAGCGGCGGCAACAGCCCGTGTAATGCCGGCGATGAGGTATCGCCAGGCCTGCCCTGCGCTCTGCGCCCTGTTGTCGCTCTCTGCCGCCGCGGCGTGCGGAGACGGGAAATCCCCGAGCTCTCCCGACGGAGCTCCGGCCGACGGCCTGGTCCCCGACGCGCCACCGACGCCCGGCGATCCGGCCACGGGTGCGTGGCGGCGATTCGCGATGCCCGGGATCGCGGGCGCGAACAGCGGGGTCGCGGACATCGCGATCGCCGCGGACGGCAGCACGGTGTACCTCGGGGGCCATTTCAGCGACGCGGCCGGCCTGGCGGCGCGCAACGTCGTCGCGTGGAACGGCACCGACTACGTCGCGCTCGGCGACGGGATCGAAGGCCGTGTCCCGGCGCTCGCGATCGACGGCGACGGCGCGCTGTGGGCGGTGGGCTCGGTCGACGCCGCGGGCGTGGTGACCAGCCGGCTCTATCGATGGACGGGCTCCGCGTGGCAGGTGATGCCCGGGCTGATCGATCACGAGGTGCTGGACCTGCAGTTCGTCGGCGGCGACGCGATCGTCGTCGGCACGTTTGGCCACGCGGGCGACGCGGCGGCGAGGGGCGTGGCGCGCTTCGACGGCGCGGCGTGGCACGCGGTCGGCGCCGGTCTGACGGCTGGCTTCGCGGCCACGGTCGCGCCGACGCCGGACGGCTTCTGCGTCGGCGGCCAGTTCACGATGATCGGCGGCGTCGCCGCGGATCACGCGGCGTGCTGGAACGGCACCGCGTGGCGGCGCCTCGGCACCGGCCTTCTCCCACGCGTCTCGGTGCTCGCGCGATCGCCGGACGGCACGTGGTACGCGGGCGGCCGATTCAGCCTCCCGGGGCTGCCCGGCGATCCGGGCTACGCGATCGCCTCGCTCCGCCCGAACGGGGCGTGGGAGACGCTGGACTCCGGGGTCGGCGGCGGCGCGCCGAACGACGTGCGCGCGATCGCGTTCCTCGGCGCGGACGTCGTCATCGCGGGCTCGTTCGGCTACGTGGGACGCGGCATCGTGCAGACCTCTCACCTGGCGCGGTGGTCGCCGACCGCGGGGTGGAGCGCGTACGGCGGCGGCGGCGTGCGCGGCGACGGCAGCGGGCTCGATCACGGCAGGATCGGAGCGAACGCCCTCGCGGTCGCGCCGGATGGCGCGGTGTGGGTCGGAGGTTCGTTCCTGCACGCCGGGGACGCGCCCGCGGTCAACGTCGCGCGGATCGCGAACGGCGACGCGCGCGCCGTCGTGGGCCCCCGCCCGGTGAGCGGGATCGGCGGGTACGTGACGGCGCTGGCGCTCCGGCCGGACGGCGCGCTGCTGGCCGGGGGGCGGCTCGCGTTCGGCGGGCAGGTGCCGCTCGACGAGCTGGCGATTCACGACGGGACCACGTGGGCCAAGTGGGGCGACCTGCGCGGCGAGATCTACGACATCGTGGTCCGACGCGACGGATCGATCGCCGTGGCGGGCATGCTGACCCTCGGCGGCGAAGCCTCGGCCGTCGCGATCTGGCGCAACCAGGCGTGGACGCTCGTCGGTGGCCCCGTCGAGGGCGCGGGCGCCGTGGTGTTCGAGGACGGCCAGGACCGGCTGTGGCTGGTCCGCCAGGTCCTGGGCGGGCCCACGCAAGCGCTCGTGCTCGAGGGCGACACCTGGACGGAGCAGGCCCGGTTCGAGCGCGTCGGGGTGCCCGGCTCGGTCGCCGCGCTCGCCGAGTGGAACGGCCGGGTCGTGGTCGGAGGCCAGTTCGACGCGGTGAACGGCGAGCCGATCGAGGGCCTCGCGATCCAGGACGGCGCGGGCGGATGGGACGCGCTGGGCGGCGGCCTCACCAGCAGCACGCCGGGCTACGTCAGCGCGCTCGCGAGCTCTCCGAGCCTCGGCCTGATCGTCGGCGGGTCGTTCGACCGCATCGGCAACGCGCCGCACGACAACCTGGCCGCGTGGGACGGCACGAGCTGGCATGACCTCGCCGGTGGCGTGCGCGGCACGACCTGGCCGGTGAGCGCGCTGTGGGCGCACCGAGGCGGCGTGTTCGTGGCCGGCGACTTCGATCGCGCGGGCGGCGCCGCGGCGGCGCGGATCGCCTGGTTCGACGGCGCGGCGTGGCACGCGATGGACGGCGGCCTCGACGAGCGCCCCCGCTCGATGGCCGTGCACGACAACGTGCTCTACGTCGGCGGTCCGTTCTCCGAGGCGGGCGGCCAGGCGTCCGGGCGCATCGCGGCGTGGGACTTCGCGCGCTGACGCGCGTCACGCGCGTCAGTGGTGCAGCTCGGCCTGCGCCTCGATGAAGTTGACGGGCGAGAGCGGCCGCCGCCCGGTCAGCACGCGGACGACCTCGTTCGCGGCGATCTCGCGGACCGCGCGGATCGACTCCTCGGAGTAGTAGGCCGCGTGTGGTGTGATGATCGCGTTGTCGAGCTGGAACAGCGGGTTGTCCGGTCGCCAGTCGATGCGCTTGGCCGGCTCCTCCTCGATGTCGTCGACCCCGGCCCCGGCGATCCAGCCCTCCTTCAGCGCGCGGTACAGCGCGGTATCGACGACGATCGGCCCGCGCGCGGTGTTCACGAGGATCGCGGTGCGCTTCATCCTGCGCAGGACGTCCTCGTCGAACAGCCCGCGCGTGGAGGCCGTCAGCGGCGCCTGGATCACGAGGTAGTCCGAGCCGGCGACCAGCTCGTCGAACGACACCGGGCGCGCGCCTGCCCGCCGGATCTCGTCGTCCTCGACGAACGGATCGTGCACCCAGATCTCGACGCCGAACGCGCGCGCGCGCTCGGCGACTCCGCGCGCGATCGCGCCGAACGACAGCAGCCCGAACACGCGCCCGCGCAGCCGCAGGATCGGCGCGCCGGTCTGCCAGCGCCACTCGCCGCGTCGGGTCGCGCTCGCGTAGGACACGACCTTGCGGGCCGCCGCGAGCCACAGCGCGATCGCGTGGTCGGCGACCTCGTCGGCACACCAGTCGTTGGGCGCGTTGGTCACCTGGATGCCGCGCCGCGTGGCGGCGTCGACGTCGACGATGTCCACGCCGGTCCCGTAGCGCGCGATCACCTGGCAGCGCGTGAACGCCTCGATCGCGCGCGCGCCGACCCGCACGTACTGCGTGATCACGGCGTCGGCATCGCGCGCCGCGGTGATCACGTCGCTCTCGGTCTTGCACTGCGCGTCGACCAGCTCGAAGCCCGCCGCCTCGATGACCTCGCGCTCGATGTCGACGTCGCCGAAGTCCTGGTCGGCGATCACCACGCGACCCACGTCGCGGCCGCGAGCTGGCGGCGGTGCAGCGCCGCCAGCGCCCTGCCCGGCTCCCGCACCGGCACCGGGACCCGAACCCGCACGAGCACCAGCACCCGCCGTAGCCGCACGAGCACCTGCCGCCACCCCCGTCCCGGTGTCGCGCGGAGGCGCCGCGGCGCGGCGATGCGCGGGCATCGGTGGAGGCGCCTGGATCGGCGGCGGCTCGGGCGGTTGCGTGGTGAGCGGAGGAGTCAGCGCGCCGCCTTCCGACGAGCTGGTCGCGACGCGCGCGTACAGCCCGAGGATGCCGCGGCGGTGGCGCGGCGGCGGCGCGGTCCAGCGCGCGCGCCGGGTCGCGAGCTCTTGCGCGATCTCTGCCTCGGTCGCGCGCCGCCCGTGGATCCCGACCATCGCGAGCTTGCGCGCCTCGATGTCGATCTCGACGAGATCGCCGTCCTCGACCAGCGCGATCGGCCCGCCGTCGAACGCCTCCGGCGCGACGTGGCCGATCGACGGCCCCTGCATCGCACCCGAGTAGCGCCCGTCGGTGATCAGCGCGGTCGAGCGCCCGAGCACCGGGTCGGCCGAGAGCACGGCCGACGCGAAGTACATCTCCGGCATCCCGTTCGCGCGCGGGCCCTCGTACCGGATCACCATCACATCGCCGGGCTTGATCGCGGTGCGGCGCAGCGCATCGAGGCAGGCCTGCTCGCCATCGAACACGCGGGCCGGGCCGACGTGGTGATGCATCTCCTCGGGCACGCTGAACGCCTTGATCATCGCCCCCTCGGGCGCGATGTTGCCGCGCAGGATCGAGATGCCGCCCTCGGCGCTGAACGGCTCGGCGCGCGGTCGGATGATCTCGGTGGGCTCGACGCGGTAGTTGCGCAGGTAGCCGAGGCGCTCCTCGAAGAAGTACGAGTGCGCGATCTCGTCGAGGTTCTCGCCGAGCGTCCGGCCGGTCACGGTGAGGCAATCGAGGTGCAAGAGGTCGCGGATCTCGAGCATCACCTTCGGCACGCCGCCCGCGTAGTAGAAGTACTCCACCGGGTACTTGCCGGTGGTCTTGACGTTCGCGAGCACCGGCACGCGGCGGTGGATCCGATCGAAGTCATCGATCGTGAGCTCGATCCCGATCTCGCGCGCCATCGCGGGCAGGTGGATCAGCGCGTTGGTCGAGCCGCCGACCGCGGCGTGCACGGCGACCGCGTTCTCGAACGCCTCGCGGGTCAGGATCTGCGCGGGCGTGATGCCGAGCCGCACGAGCTCGAGGATCCGCTTGCCGGCCGCGCGCGCGTAGCGCAGCAGCATCGAGAGCGGCGCGGGGATCAGCGCCGAGCCGGGCAGCGCGAGCCCGAGCGCCTCGGACAGCACCTGACCGGTCGACGCCGAGCCCATGAACTGGCACGCGCCACACGTGGGGCACGCGTTCTTCTGGCGCTCGAACATCTCCTCGTGCGTCTTCCGTCCGCGATCGACCTCCATGCCGAACGGCCACAGCTTGTTCGACGTGAAGTAGTCCGGAGCGTTGAACTGCGTGCCGCCGGGCACGTGGATCGCGGGCAGGCCGCAGCGCGCGATGGCGCTCAGGTGCGCGGGCACTGACTTGTCGTTCCCCGACAGCAACACCATGCCGTCGTGGGGATGCCCGAGCGCGTGGATCTCCACCATCGCCGCCATGACGTCGCGCGACACCAGCGAATAGCTCATCCCGCTGGTCGCCTGCGCCACGCCGTCGCAGATGTCGCTCGCATAGAACACCCCGGGCTTGCCGCCGGCCTCGAACACGCCATTCGAGATCTCCTCGATCAGCGGCCGGAAGTGGAAGGTCCCGGGATGGCCCATCCCGTAGGCACTGTCGACCAGGATCTGGGGCTTCCCGAGATCCTCCTCGGTCCAGTCCATCCCCATGCGAAGAGCGTCGCCCTGAAAGTTGATCGCTCTCAGCTGCTGACTGTGGAGCTTGCGCGGATCGAATGCCATCGAGCGTCCTCCGTGTGGACAACCAAGCAGCTTCCGTTCCACGGGCCGCGCGAGGTGCGCCGAGTTGCAGCGCGCGTCGAGGTGCATACGTTGGCGCCATGGCCGCGCCCCTCGAGCACTACGGACTGATCGGCGACACGACCACGGTCGCGCTGATCTCCAGGACTGGTTCCCTCGACTGGATGTGCCTCCCGCGCATCGACTCCGACGCGTGCTTCGCGCAGCTCATCGGAGGCAACCAGAACGGCTACTGGAGCCTCCGGCCGGCCGCGCCGATCCGGTCGATCGACCAGCACTATCGACCGGAGACGCTCATCCTCGAGACCGACACGACGTGCGACGGCGGGCGCGTGCGCGTGGTCGACTTCATGCCGCCGAGCGGCACGGTGCACGACGTGATCCGCGTCGTCGAGGGGCTCGAGGGCGAGGTGCCGATGCACTGCGATGTCTCGGTCCGCTTCGGCTACGGCAAGCTGTCGCCGTGGATCACCTGCGCGGAGACCTACGCGCACCTCACCGCGGGGCCGGACGCGCTCGCGCTGTTCAGCCCGGTGCCGCTCGAGCCGGATCGCCGGACCAGCCGCGTCGAGGCGACGTTCACGGTCCACGCGGGCCAGCGGATCGGCTTCTCGCTTGAGTACTACCCGTCGCACGAGGGGCCACCGGCCCGCCCGCTCGACATCGACGCCTCGCTC
>JBQCJR010000924.1:0-5425 GCA_051952595.1 Kofleriaceae bacterium | reverse complement strand
CGAGCCGGCCGGCGACCGCCGCCGCCGTGGTGTGGCTATCGCCGGTGACCATCACGATCCGGACCCCGTCGGCGTGGAGCGCCTGGATCGCCTCGCGCGCCGAGTCCTTGATCGGATCGGCGACCCCGACGAGCCCGGCGAGCGCGCCGTCGACCACGACGAACATCGCGGTCTGGCCGTCGCGGCGCAGCGCCTCGGCGCGCTCGGCCGCCGCGCCCGGCGCCACGCCGAGCTCGTCGAGCCACGCCCGGTTGCCGAGCGCCACCTCGCGGCGGTCGACCGTGCCGGCGACGCCACGGCCGGTCGCCGAGCGGAACTGCGAGACCGGGCGCAGCGCGACCCCGCGCTCCTCGGCGCCCGCGACGATCGCGGCGGCCAGCGGGTGCTCGCTCGCACGCTCGAGGCTGGCGGCCAGGGCGAGCAGCTCGTTCGCCTCGAGCGCGCCGAGCGGCTCGACGGTGACCAGCCGCGGCCTGCCCTCGGTGAGCGTGCCGGTCTTGTCGACGACCAGCAGGTCGACGCGCGCCAGCCGCTCGAGCGCCTCGGCGTTCTTGACCAGCACGCCGGCGCGCGCGCCGCGCCCGGTCGCCACCATGATCGACATCGGCGTCGCGAGCCCGAGCGCACACGGACACGCGATGATCAGCACCGCGACCGCGTTGACCAGGCCGTGGGCGAGCCGCGGCTCCGGGCCCGCGAGCGACCACACCACGAACGCCGCGACCGCGACCGCGATCACCGCCGGCACGAAGTACGCGGCGACCTGGTCGGCGAGCCGCTGGATCGGCGCGCGGCTGCGCTGCGCGGCGTTGACCATGCGCACGATCTGCGCGAGCAGCGTATCGGCGCCGACCCGCTCGGCGCGGATCACCAGCCCGCCGGTGCCGTTGACCGTGCCGCCGGTGACCTGCGAGCCCGCCTGCTTCTCGACCGGGATCGGCTCGCCGGTGACCATCGATTCGTCGATCGCGGTCGTGCCCTCGAGCACCACGCCATCGACTGGCACCTTCTCGCCGGGGCGCACGCGCAGCTCGTCGCCGGGGTGGACCGCGTCGAGCGGGACGTCCTCCTCGCGGTCGCCGCGGATCCGCCGCGCGGTCTTTGGGGCGAGGCCGAGCAGCGCGCGGATCGCGCCCGAGGTGGCGCTCCGGGCGCGTAGCTCGATCACCTGGCCGAGCAGCACCAGCACGGTGATCACCGCCGCCGGCTCGAAGTAGAGCGGCGCGGCGCCGTGGCTGCGGAACGCCGCCGGCAGCACATCGGGGACCAGCGTCGCGACCAGGCTGAACCCGTAGGCCGCCGCGACGCCGAGCGCGATCAGCGTGAACATGTTGAGCCGCCGGTTCGCGATCGAGGTCCAGCCGCGCACGAAGAACGGCCAGCCGGCCCACCGCACCACCGGCGTGGCCAGCACGAGGTGGAACCACGCCGCGGCGCGCCCCGCGATCAGCGGCCGGCCGATCACCATCTCGGTCATCGTGAGCGCGAGCAGCGGGGCGGTCAGCGCGGCGCCGATCCAGAACCGGCGCTGCATGTCGGCGAGCTCGGGGTTGACCTGCTCCTCGGCGGAGACCTCCTGCGGCTCGAGCGCCATGCCACAGATCGGGCAGCTGCCCGGGCGATCCCGCACGATCTCGGGGTGCATCGGGCACGTCCAGCGCGTGCCGGGCGCCGCGTCCGCGGCCGTCAGGGCGGGGGACGCCGCGTGTGAATGCCCGTGGTGGCCTTGCTGCCCGTGGTGGTGGCCGTGGTGGTCGTGATCGTGGTGGCGATGGGTGTCCGGCTGCATGTCGACCTCGCGTTCTCCAGGGGGAGACGCAAGCCCGGGACCTGCATTACGGCCGGCAGCGGAACTTCTTCATCAGGCTCGGTCCGGATCCGCCGGTGTCTGACATCCGGTAGATGACGTCGCCGCGCACCGCGATCGTCTCCGGGAACCCCACCCCGAGCGAGCCCAGCTTCGCGCCGCTCGCCGTCCCTGGATCGCGCCAGCCATCGACCCGATACACCGCGGCGAGATCGAACAGGTTGCTGCCGACGTACAGCGCGCCGTCGTCGGAGAACGCGCAATCAGCGATCACGCCGGGCCGCGCGACCTTGATCGCATCGGCGTACTCCACCGAGAGCTTGCCGTTGCGCTCGACGATGCAGTAGAGGTGGCCGTCCGCCTTGGCCGCTGCGAACCCGGCGCAGCGCACTCCCGGTCCGAGCGCCGAGGGTGGCGCGAGGCAGAGCCCCTCGTAGTTGCGCCCGCAGTTGGTGTGGGTCGCGCCGCACACCATGCCGTTGCCCTTGGGCGGCTTGTCGCCGAGGCCGCCGCCCTTGTCGTCGAGGTCGATCGGGCCGAGCGGGTAGGGGCCGTCGACCAGCGCGAACTTGCCCGCCGCGCGCTCGTAGACCCGGATCCAACCGGGCGAGCTGATCACGTACAGCCGGTTGCCGCGCGCCGCGATGCCCTCCAGATCGGCGCCATCGCCGCCGAGCGGCAGCTTGCCTTGCTCGAGGGTCTCGCCGGTCTCCGGATCGATCACCCCGTACGCGCCGTCGTTGCCGCTATCGCTGATCACGACCAGCCCGAGCTTGCCGTCGATCTCCAGCCACGCCGCGCCGGACGCCTCGGGCACCGGAGTCGACTCGGCGAACGGCAGCTCGCTGCATCGGTCGCGGTCGCGCTCGCGATCGCGATCGCGGTCGGGCGCGGGCGTCTTGGCGGTGGGGAGCGCAGCGGCGGAGCCGGCCAGCTCGTCGCGGCGCGGCTCGTCGCGGCGCGGCTCGTGGTGGCTGCGCCCGCAGCCGACGATCACGGCGAGACCGGCCAACGCGAGCGCTCGCTGCACGACCAGGTTCATAGCACGCCACCCGCCACGACTCGGTCACGCTCGCCGCCGCGGCGGGACGCCTCTGGGCAGCGCGCCGCCGAAGCGCTATAGCTCGCGCCGATGTCGGAGCGTCGCTACCTGGTCAAGGAGATGTTCGGGCCCACGCTGCAAGGCGAGGGGGCCCACGCCGGGCGTGCGTGCGTGTTCCTGCGGTTCGCGGCCTGCAACCTCGACTGCACCGGTTGCGACACCGACTTCTCGCCGACCGGCGCGGTGCGCTACTCCGCCGCCGAGATCGTCCAGCGGCTGCGCGAGATCGACGTCCATCGCAGCCAGCGCGTGATCGTGACCGGCGGCGAGCCGACGCTGCAGTGGGACGCGCCGCTCTCGGCGGCGATCCGCGGCGCGGGCTTCCGCGTGCACATGGAGTCGAACGGCACCCGCGTGCCCGCCGGTCCGGTCGACTGGCTCACCGTGTCGCCCAAGCCGCAGCACCACCCCGCCGGCCTGTCGCTCGCCGAGGGCGTGCCCGCCGACGAGATCAAGGTCGTGATCGACGACACCGTCGACGAGGCGGTGCTCGATCGGTACGCCGCGCGGTGGCGATGCGAGCACTACTTCGTCCAGCCGTGGATGGACGCGCGCTACGAGCACCACCTCGCGCGCACGATCGCGCTGATCCACGCGCGGCCGCGCTGGCGGCTGTCGCTGCAGCTGCACAAGATCATCAAGGTGCCCTGAGCCCGCGCGCGATCCGCGCCTGAGCCCGCGCGCGATCCACGCGCCTCGTGCGTTTCTCGCCGGGCGAGGCGCGCGCGCGCGGTGGAGCTGCCGGATGTCGGCGAAGCCCCGAGAGCGCACCGGGCACACCCACTGCAAATGTCGCAGGCCATGCCTGCGTCGCCCTCGCCATCGCTGACGCGCGGATTCATCACCGAGCTCGATGGCCTCCGCGGCGTCGCCATCCTGCTCGTGATGGTGCACCGGTTTTGGCCGCGCACCGCCGTCGGGGTCGCCGCCGATGCCGCGGGGGCCGGCTGGATCGGCGTCGATCTGTTCTTCGTGATCAGCGGGTTCTTGATCGCCGGGATCCTGCTCGACACCCGCGGCCAGCCCAGCTACTTCCGCAACTTCTACGCGCGCCGGGTGCTGCGGATCTTCCCGCTGTACTACCTGTTCGTCGTCGGCGTGCTGCTCGCGTTCCACGGCAATCCCGAGTTCCGCGCGAGCTCCGGCTCGTCGCTCTGGTACCTGTCGTTCCTCGGCAACGTCCCCGAGAGCGTGCTCCACCACGACGTCCCGTACTGGCTCGCGCCGGTGTGGTCGCTCGCGATCGAGGAGCAGTTCTATCTGACGTTCCCGCTGCTCGTGCGGGTGCTCGATCCTCGCCGGCTCGGGATCGCGCTCGTCGCGCTGATCGTCGTCGCTCCGCTGATCCGGCTGGCGACGATGCTCGCGTGGCCCGATCAGGAGCGGATCCAGTACCTGTTCACGCCGTGCCGGCTGGACACGATCGCGGTCGGCTGCCTGCTCGCGGTGTGCGTGCGCTCGCCGCGCATCGCGTACTTCCTCGCGCACCGGCGCGCGCTCGCGGCGCGGATCGCGCTCGGCGCGATCGCGATCGCCGCCGGGATCGGGATCGCGACCGGCCTCGATCGGACCACCGCGTTCGGGCGGATCGCCGGCTACTCGGTCGTCGCGTTCGGCTGCGGCGGGATCGTCGCGCTCGCCGTGCTGCTGCGCGACCAGCCGGCGGCCGCGCTGCTCCGGTTCCGCCCGCTGACCACGCTCGGCAAGTTGTGCTTCGGCCTGTACCTGCTGCATCGCCCCGCCGACACGGTGGTCTCGGCGTGCGCCGCGCGCCTCGGCATCGACGCGGATCTGTGGATCCTGCCGCTCAAGATCGCGCTCGCGTTCGGGCTGGCGACCGTGTCGTGGGTGGTGATCGAGCGGCCGCTGCTCGGCCTCAAGCGCGCGTTCGCGTCGCAGTCTCACCCCGGCGGCGCTGCGGTGGCCGCGCCCTCCGCGCCCGGCGGCGGATCGTGGCTGCGCCGCGCGCTGAGCCGGCTGGGCCTGGTCGCCGGATTGGCTGCCTGCGGCACCCTGGGTGGCTGCGGCGATGACAGCTCGTGGCTACACCCGTTCGCCGAGCGCGTGGACGCGGACCCGCCGGACGACGCGCTGTCCGGGCCGGACGCGTTGTTCGGAGTGCCGGACGCGTTGTCCGGGCCGGACGCGCCGTTCGGATTGCCGGACGCGCTGTCCGGGCCGGACGCGTTGTCCGGGCCGGACGCGTTGTCCGGGCCGGACGCATTCGGGTTGCCGGACGCGTTCGCGGTGCCGGACGCGTTGTCCGGGTCGTCGGACGCGCCGTCCGCGCCGTCGGACGCGCCATTCGGATTGCCGGACGCGCTGTCCGGGCCGGACGCGCCGTTCGGAGTGCCGGACGCACTGTCCAGGCCGGACGCACCGTTCGGAGTGCCGGACGCGCTGTCCAGGCCGGACGCACCGTTCGGAGTGCCGGACGCGTTGTCCGGGCCGGACGCGCCGTTCGGAGTGCCGGACGCGCTTGGAGTGCCGGACGCGCTGTCCGTGCCGGACGCCCC
>JBQCJR010000923.1:0-2760 GCA_051952595.1 Kofleriaceae bacterium | reverse complement strand
CAGCAGCCGCTGGTGCTCCGGGATCTCGCCCCACGCCCGGCGGAACGCCGCGCGCACCACGTCGGCGTGCGCGCGCTTGGTCAGCTCGGCCTCGACGCTGGTGGTGAACGCGGCGAGCTCGCCCAGCTCGTCGAGATCGGTGGTCGGGCGCGCCGCGCGCACCCGATCGATCGCGAGCCGCACCGCGATCGCCCGGACGTAGCCGGCGAGCGAGCCGCGGCCATCGTAGCGGCGCAGCGCGGGCTCGCGCTCGCCGTCGCCGACCAGCAGGCGCTCGCGGACGTCGGCGAGCAGGTCGTCGATCGCGGCCGGAGCGAGGCCCAGCTGGTGCAGCCGCGGCTCCACCTCGCGGAGCATCCGGCCCAGCCGCTCGAGCGCCTCGCGGTCGCCGGCGAGGCAGCCGTGGACCAGCCGTTCGTCTTCGCCTTCCATGGCAGCGCGAGCGGCGATATTACCATCGCGGTGGTGGCCCCGTGACCTCCGAGGCGTGCGTCGAGCCGGCCGCCCTGGCCGCGCTGGTCGACGACCGCGTCGGCCCCGCCGAGCGCGCCGCGATCGCCGGCCACCTCGCGCGCTGCGCGCAGTGCCGCCGCGCCTGCTCCGAGCTGGTGCGCGGGCGCGGCGAGCCGGCGGCCGCCGACCCGGAGGGCCACGTCGGCCGCTACCGGCTCGGCGAGCCGCTCGGCGCGGGCGCGATGGGTGTGGTGTTCCACGCCCGCGATCCGCTGCTCGATCGCCCGCTCGCGATCAAGGTCATCGACGGCCAGGGCCTCGACGACGGGGCCCGCGCCCGGCTGCTCCGCGAGGCCCGCGCGCTCGCCCGGGTCTCGGCCCCCGGGATCGTCGCGTGCTACGACGCCGGGATCGACGACGGCGACGTGTTCGTCGCGATGGAGCTGATCCGCGGCCCGAACCTGCGCGCCTGGGCCGCCGGGCGACCGGCCTGGCCCGCCGCGGTGCGCGCCCTGCTCGAGGCCGCGCGCGGATTGGCCGCCGCGCACCGCGCCGGGATCGTCCACCGCGACGTCAAGCCCGACAACATCCTGGTCCGCGACGACGGCCGCGCCGCGATCGGCGATTTCGGCCTCGCGCGCCCGGCCCCCGAGGAAGCACCGCCCGCCGCCCCCGCGGCCAGCGACCTGCGCAGCACGCTCGGCCGCGGCACGCTCGCCGCCGGCACGCCGCGCTACCTCGCCCCCGAGGTACGCGCCGGCGCCGCCGCGACCGCCGCGAGCGACCAGTTCGCGTTCTGCCTCACGGTCGTCGAGGCGATCGCCGGGGATCCGGCCGCGGTCGATGCGCTGCCGCGGCCGGTCCAGCGGATCGTGCGCCGCGGGCTCGCCGACGATCCGGCGGCGCGCTGGCCGTCCATGGACGCGCTCGCCGACCAGCTCGCGCGGATCGCGTCGCCGCGCCGCCGTCGCTGGCGCATCGTCGCCGGTGCGCTCGCGCTCGCCGCGGCCGCGGCGGTCGTGGCGTGGCTCGTGCGGCCCGATCGGCCGGCCGAGCGGACGTGTGGGGATCCCCCGGCGCTGGAGGTCCCGCCCACGCTCGACGGGCACGGCCCCGCGGCCGCCCGGCTCCACCGCGCGCTCGACGAGCGGCGGCGGCTGTGGCGCGCCGCCTGCCTCGGCCCGGAGCGCCGGCGCGACGAGCCGGCCCAGCCGCGCGCCTGCCTCGAGGAGCGCGACGAGCTCGCCCGCGCGATCCTGCGCGCGCTCGGCGACCCGGCGCTCGCCGCGCACGCCGCCGGCCAGCTCGACGACTCCCTGCGCTACGGGCTGTGCCGGCCGGGCCAGACCGCGTCGAGCCTGCCGCGCCCGCCGGGGATCTTCGGCGCGCTCGCCGAGACCGCGCGGCTCGAGCTGCTGCGCGCCGATCAGCGCTCCGATGCCGGCGACCACGCCGGGGCGATCGCGCTGCTCGAGCGGTTGCGCTGGATCGATGGCGTGCTGCCCGGCCTCGGCGCCGAGATCCACGGCGAGATCGCGATCGAGCACGAGCTGCGCGGCGCGCCGGCCGAGGCCACCGCCGAGCTCGCCCGCGCCCGCGCGCTCGCCGCGGCTCCCCTCGAGCGCGCGTCGATGCTGCTGCGGGTCGCGCGGTTCTACGCCAACTCGGAGCGCGCGCCCGAGGTGCTCCACGCGCTGGTCCGCGAGCTCGAGCCGCTCGTCGCGCAGCTCGGCAACCGCGGGTTCGATGCCGACCTCGCGTACCTCCACAGCGTGACCGCCCTGGCCGCCAACCAGGTGCCGGCCGCCGCGGCCGCCGCCGATCGCGGCCACGAGCTCGCGCGCGCGATCTTCGGCGACGACGATCCCGCGATCGCACCGTTCCTGATCGTGCGCGCGCGCGCCGCGACGGTGGCCCGCGACCCGGCCGCCGCCGAGCGCGACTTCCTGCGCGCGATCGAGGTGTACGAGCGCGCGCGCGGCGCCGCGCATCCGACCACGCTGTGGGCGCGGCTCCACCTCACCACCTACCGGATGTGGAACGAGCAGTGGGGGCGCGCGCGCGGCGAGCTGGTGGCGCTGGTCACCGCGGCCGCGGCGCAGCCGAGCGCGCGCGACCTGATCGCGAACGCGCGGGTCAACCTGTGCACGACGGCGACCCACCTCGCGCTGCCGACTGCCGTCGAGGAGTGTCGCGCCGCGCTGGCCTTCACCGAGCAGGTCTACGGGCCGGCGCACGCGGCGATGGCCAACGCGCTATTCCAGCTCACCGAGGCGTACCTCGCCACCGAGGACGACCGCATCCTGC
>JBQCJR010000922.1:0-4419 GCA_051952595.1 Kofleriaceae bacterium | reverse complement strand
TCGCGCCAGGCCGCTGGGGGTCCCCCGCGCCTCGGTTACGCTCTCCGAGTCGGACCCACTCGCTGGGCGGTGGCGCGTCCGGCGAGAGCGCGCGCCACGCGTAGCGCTGAGGCGCGTCGCGCTGAAGTGCGTAGCGCGAAGCGCGTAGTGCGTAGCGCTGAGAGGAAAGTGCGAGGCGCGAGGCGCGAGGCGCGAAGCGCGAAGCGCCTACTCGAAGAGGGAGCAGCCGTAGAAGTCGAGGTCGTGGATTTCGGCGGCGAGGGTGAGGGAGTTGGAGGCGAAGATGGCGCCGTAGGAGTTGTCGCCGGCGCCGTACTCGAAGGCGTCGACTGTTGTGTTGGTGGGGGTGTGGAGGTAGGTGATGACGTTGAGGCGGTTCTGGTCGATGTGGGTGAGGGCGTCGGCGAGGTCGGTCGAGGGGTAGGCGACGCGGATGGCGGTGAGGGCTTGGGTGGCGGCGGTGCCGGAGAGCTGGGAGGCGGAGGTCACGACGAGGGAGGACGTGGCGGAGAAGGCGGGGTTGTGGACGAGCTCGCCGTAGTTGTTGCCGAGCAGGCAGGTCTCGCGAAGCGCGGTGCACGCTTCGAGATCGCCGTCGTGGATGCGGGACACGATCGTGGTGGTGTTCCAGTAGAAGATGGCGCCGTAGGAGTTGTCGCCGACGCCGTACTCGACGGCGGTGAAGCTGCGGGCGCCGACGGGATCGTAGATCCCGGTGACGTTGAACTCGTTCTGATCGACGCGGGCGAACGCCTCCTCGACGGTGGTCACGTCGGTGTGGGACGACTGCTGGACGGCGAGGATCAGGCGCTGCTTCTCGAGGTTCGAGAGGCCGGCGGGGCTGGTCACCTTCTGGCGGCCGCCGAGGACCAGGTGGTCCTGCTCGGGGAGCTCCCAGTAGGTCGAGCCGAACACGCAGGAGGGCGGCGGCTCGCAGCCGGCGCCGGTGCAGTCGACCTGGACCTGGAACCGGCCGCGGGTCGAGGCGGCGTAGCCCTTGACGAGGATGCGGTACTCGCCGGCGTCGAGGTCGCGGGTGAGGGAAGACCACTCGCCGCGGCCGTCATCGTCGTTGCGCGCGATGTACGGGCCCCAGCCGCGGCTGGGGTCGAACTTGTAGAGATAGAGCACGGTGTCGATGCTCTTGTAGTGGGGCACGCGGGACGTGAAGGTGTGGATCGACGCGGGGCCGGACAGCTGGAACGTCCACACCAGGTGGCGCGCGTCGTTGGTCAGGATGCCGACCGCGGGCGAGCCAAAAGAGATCGGCCCCTGCTCGGTCGGCCGGACGAACGAGTCGAGCTTGCCATCCGTTGGGAGGTCGTCTTCGGGCCCCTTGGGCTCGTCACATCCGTGCAGCGAAATTGTCGAAATCCCAAGGAGAATGGCGAGCAGCTTCATGGCGCGCGGCTCTACAAGGTCCGTTCCCGAATCGCCGACAAGGATCTCGGCGGTTTGGGCTCCCGGTGGCCAGTGCACTGGCCGGCTGTGTCGGAAGCCAGCGCCCACACATGTAGGCATGTTTCCGGTGAAAGGAGATGGGATCTCGAAACCCGCCTCCTGTAGGATGGGCAAGATTTGGGGTAAGTCGGGCAGTCCTGACGGTGGGGACGACCTGTGGAGAGGAACATGAGCGAAGACAAGACGCGCGTCGGACATTCGAATGGCCACTCCAACCCGAACGCGAATCCCCCCGCGCCCAGCGAGCCGCCGGCACCGGCCTCTCGCCGGACGATGATCGGGATCTCGTCGCCGCCGCCGAACAAGGCCGCGGACCCGACGGTGGTGCTCGGCAGCGGGGGAGCCCCGGTGCCGGTCCCCGCAGGGCTCGATCGCCCGCAGCCGCCGACGACCACGCTCGCGGGCGGCACGCCGCAGCCCGGCACGACGCCGGTGGTCTCGCCGCCGTCCGCCCATACGATCCAGGCCCAGCCGCGCGCCAAGCGAGCGTCCGAGGCGCCCTCGCAGCCGGGCGTGAGCAAGAGCGCGTGGGACACGTTCGACGGCGTGTCGACCGCGGTCCACGCGACGAGCGCCGCGCCGCACCCGGGCGTGCGGATCAACCAGTACGAGATGATCAAGATGATCGGCGAGGGCGGGATGGGCACCGTCTACCTCGCCCGCGATCTGCGGCTCGGCCGCCGCGTCGCGATCAAGTTCCTGCAGTCGAACCAGCCCGAGCTGACCCAGCGGTTCCTCGTCGAGGCGCGCACCACCGCGCGCTGTCAGCACGACAACATCGTCGTGATCTACGAGGTCGGCGAGCACAACAACTCGCCGTACATCGTGCTCGAGTTCCTGAACGGCAAGCCGCTGACCACGCTCACCGAGAACGGCCAGCGCCTGCCGTACACCCGCGCGGTCGAGATCATGTGCTCGATCCTGCGCGCGCTGCAGTGCGCGCACGAGCAAGGGATCGTCCACCGCGATCTCAAGCCGGACAACATCTTCATCACCGACTCGGGCACGATCAAGGTGCTCGACTTCGGCATCGCGAAGGTGCTGCAGCAGCAGAACAGCCCGCTGAGCGATGCCAACAAGTCGGCGGGCGCCGGCATCCGCCTGCCGAGCCCGCTCGAGCTGGCGACCGGCACCAACACCAGCCTGACCCGGGTCGGCACGATCATGGGCACGCTGAAATACATGTCGCCCGAGCAGTGGGGCATCGGGATCGAGATCGATCACCTCACGGACATCTGGGCGGCGGGCGTGCTGCTCTACCGGATGATCTGCGGCCGCCACCCGCTCCACCCGCTCGACGGCAACCAGCTGGTGGTCACCGCGATGCTCGAGCTGCCGATGCCGTCGATGGCCGAGGCGGCGCCACCCGACGTGCCGCGCGAGCTGCTCCAGATCGTGGACCGCTGCCTGCTCAAGCTCAAGGAGCAGCGCTGGCAGTCGGCGGCCGAGCTGCTCGCCGCGCTCGAGGCGTTCCTGCCCGGCCGGCGCACCCAGGAGATCAAGCTCGACGAGAGCCCGTACGCCGGGCTGTCGTCGTTCCAGGAGTCCGACGCCGGCAAGTTCTTCGGCCGCAACCGCGAGATCGCGGCGATGGTGACGCGGATCCGCGACCGGCCGCTGATGGCGGTGGTCGGCAGCTCGGGCGTCGGCAAGTCGTCGTTCGTGCGCGCCGGCCTGGTGCCCGCGCTCAAGCGCTCCGGCGAGACCTGGGAGACCCTGGTGGTCCGCCCCGGGCGCAAGCCGCTCGAGGCGCTCGCCGCGGTGCTCCAGCCGATGGTCGCGACCGCGGCCAACCTCGCCGACGAGATGGAGGAGCAGAAGAAGCTGGTCGAGACGCTCCGCCGCGAGCCGGGCCACCTCGGCAACGTGCTGCGCGGCCGCGCGCGCCGCGACAACCGCCGGCTGCTGCTGTTCGTCGATCAGTTCGAGGAGCTCTACACCCAGGTCCCGGATCTCGAGGAGCGCGCGGCGTTCACCGCGTGCCTGTCGGCGGTCGCCGACGATCCGACCAGCCCGCTGCGCGTGGTGCTCTCGATCCGGTCGGACTTCCTCGATCGCGCCGCCGAGGACCAGCAGTTCGTCAGCGAGCTGTCCCAGGGGCTGTTCTTCCTCGGCCCGCCGAGCCGCGAGGGCCTGCGCGACGCGATCACCAACCCCGCCGAGATGGCCGGGTTCCGGTTCGAGGTCCCGGCGACGATCGACGACATGCTCGATCACCTCGAGACCACGCCGGGCGCGCTGCCGCTGCTCCAGTTCGCGGCGTCCAAGCTGTGGGACCAGCGCGACAAGGCGCGCAAGCTGCTCACCCACGCCAGCTATCACGCGATGGGCGGGGTCGCCGGCGCGCTCGCCAGCCACGCCGATCGCGTGGTCAGCGATCTCGGCACGCAGAAGGCCGCGCTGATCCGCGCGATCCTGCTCCGCCTGGTCTCGCCGGAGCGCACCCGCGCGATCGTGCCGATCGACGAGCTGCGCGAGCTGTCGCGCGAGGTCGGCGAGGTCCAGCGGCTGATCGACCAGATGGTCGATGCGCGCCTGCTGGTCGTCCAGACGCTCGAGGGCGGCAAGGGCTCCACGGTCGAGATCGTGCACGAGTCGCTGGTCCAGGGCTGGCCGATGCTGCGCCGCTGGCTCGACGAGAACCAGGACGACGCGGCGCTGGTCGATCAGCTGCGCACCGCGGCGCGCCAGTGGCAGGCCAAGTCGCGCGACCCGGGCCTGCTGTGGCGCGGCGATACCGCCGACGAGGCCAAGAAGTTCCGCAAGCGCTACAAGGGCCCGCTCGGCGAGGTCGAGATCGCGTTCCTCGACGAGATCATCGTCTACGAGACGGCCGTGCAGCGCCGCCGCAAGGTCTGGACGATCGCCGGCTTCACCGGCCTCACCGTGCTGATGATCGCGGCGATGGTCACCGCGGTGATCATCCAGCGCCGCGGCCAGGAAGCGAAGCACAACGCC
>JBQCJR010000921.1:0-8271 GCA_051952595.1 Kofleriaceae bacterium | reverse complement strand
CACGGCATCCATGCCGAGCCGATCACGGCCGGCCTGGTGTTCGCGCGCTGGCACGCCGAGGTCGTTCGCGCCTCGAGCCGCCTGATCCGCGCGCGCCACGCGATCGCGGTCGGCAAGATCGCCGGCGCGGTCGGCGTGTACGGCAACCTCGATCCGCAGATCGAGGCCGCGGCGCTCGGCGAGCTGGGCCTGGCTCCCGAGACCGTCGCCACCCAGATCGTCGCGCGTGATCGCCACGCCGAGGTGCTCGGCGCGCTCGCGCTGCTCGGCACCGCGATCGAGCAGATCGCGCTCGGCGTGCGGCACTGGCAGCGCACCGAGGTCGGCGAGGCCGAGGAGGGGTTCTCCGCCGGGCAGAAGGGCAGCTCGGCGATGCCCCACAAGAAGAACCCGATCCTCAGCGAGAACCTCACCGGGCTCGCGCGGCTGCTCCGCTCGTACGCCCAGGCCGGGCTCGAGAACGTCGCGCTGTGGCACGAGCGCGACATCTCGCACTCGAGCGTCGAGCGCGTGGCGATGCCGGACGCGACGATCCTCGCGGACTTCATGACTGGGCGCGCGACCCAGCTGATCGATCAGCTGGTCGTCCACCCGAGCCGGATGCGCGCGAACCTCGATCGCACCGGCGGGCTGTACTTCTCCGAGGCGGTGCTGCTCGCGCTGGTCAAGACCGGCCTGCCGCGCCAGCGCGCGTACGAGATGGTGCAGCGCTCGGCGCTCGCCGCGATCCAGGAGGCGGCCGCGGTGGGCCACGTCGGCGCGATGCCGGGCCGGTTCCGCGAGCTGCTCGGCGCCGACGCCGAGATCGCCCAGCGCCTCGACGCCGCGGCGCTCGACGCCTGCTTCGACCTCGAACACCACCTGCGCCACGCGCCGATGATCCTCGAGCGCGCGCTGGCCGCGGGCAACGGAGGCACGACATGACCGCGACCGCGCTCGACGCCGCGCTGCGCGCGCAGCTCGCCGCGACGCTCGACGCCACGCCGTGGACCACGATCGGCGGCCGCGCGGTCGAGCGCTACGACGGCAAGGTCCGCGACTGCTACATCGATCGCGCGCGCGGCGAGCGCGTGATCGTCGTGACGGATCGCTTGTCGGCGTTCGACGCGGTGGTCGGCACGATCCCGTCGAAGGGCCAGGTGCTCAACCAGCTCGCGACGTTCTGGTTCGACAAGACCGCGCACATCGCGCCGAACCACATGCTGCGGGTGCCGGATCCGAACGTGATGGTCGCGCGCGAGTGCGAGCCGCTGCCGGTCGAGCTCGTGATGCGCGCGTACCTGACCGGCGTGACGTCCACGTCGATCTGGAAGGCGTACGAGGGTGGCGCGCGCACGTTCTGCGGCCACGCGCTGCCCGAGGGCATGCGCAAGAACCAGCCGCTGCCGGCGCCGATCCTGACGCCGTCGACCAAGGCGGCCAAGGGCGACCACGACATCTCGGTGTCGCGCGAGCAGCTGCTCGCGATGGGCCGGATCGATCCCGCGGTGTTCGACCGCGCGGCCGAGATCGCCGCGGCGCTGTTCGCCGAGGGCCAGCGCCACGCCGCGTCGCGCGGGCTGATCCTCGCCGACACCAAGTACGAGATGGGCCTCGCGCCGGACGGCACGATCGTGGTGATCGACGAGATCCACACGCCGGACTCGTCGCGCTACTGGTACGCCGAGGACTACGAGGCGCGGCTGGCCGCCGGCGAGGAGCCACGCTCGCTCGACAAGGAGTACGTGCGGCGCTGGCTGGCGGGCGAGGCGAAGTGGAGCGGCGATGGCCCGCCGCCGGCGATGCCCGACGAGGTCCGGCTCGAGGCGGCGCGGCGGTACATCGCCAGCTACGAGCTGGTCACCGGCCAGGCCTTCGTGCCCGATACCCGCGAGCCGATCGCGCGGATCGCGGCGGCCCTCGGAGCGGCGTGACCGCCGTGAGCGGGGACGTGCAGATCTTCCCCGGTCGCGCGGCGCTGAGCGCGCCCCGGCGCGGGCGAGCGTTCGCGAAGGCGCGCGCGGCGTGCCCGGGCCTCGCGGCGATCGATACCCGGTGGGTGCACCTCGTGGTCACCGAGCGGCCGCTCTCGGCCGCCGAGATCGCGCAGCTCGAGCAGATGCTGAGCTACGGCCCCGCGGTGGCCGCGATGGAGGCGACCGGCGCGGCGCCGGACCAGGTGACCCTGTGGGTGACCCCGCGGCTCGGCACCACGTCGCCGTGGTCGTCGAAGGCGACCGACATCGCGCGGGTGTGTGGCCTGGCGGCGGTGACCCGGATCGAGCGCGCGATCGAGTACGTGGTGCGCGGCGCCGGGCTCGACGCCGCGGCGATCGGCCGCGCGCTGTCCGACCGGATGACCGAGAGCGTGATCCTCGATCGCGCACAGCTCGCGCGGGTGGTGGCCCACCGCGGCGAGCCGCGGCCGCTCGCGTTCGTCGAGCTCGGCGCGGATGGCGCCGCGACCCTGCGCGCCGCGAGCACCCAGCTCGGCCTCGCGCTCGCCGACGACGAGATCGAGTACCTGGTGGCGCGCTACCGCGAGCTCGGCCGCGATCCGACGGACGTCGAGCTGATGATGTTCGCGCAGGCCAACAGCGAGCACTGCCGGCACAAGATCTTCAACGCCGAGTGGCACGTCGAGGGCGAGCGCCAGGACCGCTCGCTGTTCCAGCTGATCAAGGCGTCCACCGCGGCGAGCCCGGCGGGCGTGCTCTCGGCCTACAAGGACAACGCGGCGGTCGTCGAGGGCAACCCGGCGGACCGGCTGTTCCCCGACGAGGACGGCGTCTACCGCGCCCACCACGAGCCTTCGCACATCCTCGGCAAGGTCGAGACCCACAACCACCCGACGGCGATCTCGCCGTTCCCCGGCGCGGCGACCGGCTCGGGCGGCGAGATCCGCGACGAGGGCGCCACCGGCCGCGGCGCCAAGCCCAAGGCCGGCCTGGTCGGGTTCACGGTCTCGGACCTGCGGATCCCCGGCGCGCTCGAGCCGTGGGAGGCGCCGGCCGAGGCGTGGATCGGCGCGCCGTCGCGGATCGCGAGCGCGCTCGACATCATGACCGACGGGCCGCTCGGCGGCGCGGCGTTCAACAACGAGTTCGGCCGGCCGGCGATCGGCGGCTACTTCCGCACCTTCGAGCACGTCGAGTCCGCGGCGGTGGCGCGCGGCTACCACAAGCCGGTGATGCTCGCCGGCGGGATCGGTGCGATCCGCCCGGGCCACGTGGCCAAGGCCGCGATCCCGCCCGGCGCGGCGCTGATCGTGCTCGGCGGCCCGGCGTTCCTGATCGGGCTCGGCGGCGGCGCGGCGTCGTCGCTGGCGCAGGGCGCGTCGGCCGAGGACCTCGACTTCGCGTCGGTCCAGCGCGACAACGCCGAGATCCAGCGGCGGTGCCAGGAGGTGATCGACCGCTGCTGGGCGCTCGGCGATCGCAACCCGATCCTGTCGATCCACGACGTCGGCGCGGGCGGGCTCTCGAACGCGTTGCCCGAGCTGGTCCACGACGCCGGGCTCGGTGCGCGGCTCGAGCTGCGCGCGATCCCCACCGGCGAGCCGGACCTGTCGCCGCTCGAGCTGTGGAGCAACGAGAGCCAGGAGCGCTACGTGCTCGCGATCGCGCCCGAGCAGGTGCCCGCGTTCGCGGCGCTATGTGCCCGCGAGCGCGCGCCGTGGGCGCAGGTCGGCACTGCGGCGCCCGATGGCCGGCTGGTGCTCGGCGACGCGCACGGCGGTCCGCCGCCGGTCGACCTGCCGCTCGAGCTGGTGCTCGGCAAGCCGCCGCGCATGGTCCGCCGCGCCGAGCCGGTGGCGCCCGCGCGCCGCGCGCTCGCGCTCGAAGGCGCCACGGTGGCCGAGGCGCTCGATCGCGTGCTCGGCCTGCCGGCGGTCGCCGACAAGACGTTCCTGATCTCGATCGGCGATCGCACGGTCGGTGGCCTGGTGTCGCGCGATCCGATGGTCGGCCGGTTCCAGGTCCCGGTCGCCGACTGCGCGCTGACCCTCGCCGGGTTCGAGACGAACGCAGGCGAGGTGATGTCGGTCGGCGAGCGTCCGCCGGTCGCGCTGCTCGACGCTGCGGCCGCGTCGCGGCTCGCGATCGCAGAGGCGATCACCAACCTCGCCGGTGCGCCGATCGGCCCGCTCGGGCGGATCAAGCTGTCGTGCAACTGGATGGCCGCTGCCGGGCACCCCGGCGAGGACCACCGGCTGTACGCGGCGGTCCGCGCGGCCAGCGAGTGCGCCGTCGCGCTCGGGATCTCGATCCCGGTCGGCAAGGACTCGATGTCGATGCGCACGGTGTGGGACGGCGGCGACGCGACGTGCTCGGTGGTCTCGCCGGTCACCCTGGTGGTCACCGCGTTCGGGCCGGTCACCGACGTGCGCCGCGCCGTGACGCCGGAGCTGCGCGGCGGCGATCGCGCGCTGCTGCTCGTCGATCTCGGCGCGGGGCAGGCGCGGCTCGGCGGCTCGGCGCTCGCGCAGGTCTACCGGCAGCTCGGCGAGGCCCCACCGGATCTCGATGATCCGCAGCGGCTCGCCCGGTTCTATGCCGCGATCCAGCAGCTGGTCGGCGAGGGCGCGCTCGCGGCGTACCACGATCGCGCGGACGGCGGCCTGGTGATCGCCGCGCTCGAGATGGCGTTCGCGGCGGGCCTCGGGCTCGAGCTCGATACCTCGGCGGTCCACGCCGATCCGTTCGCCGCGCTGTTCTCCGAGGAGCTCGGCGCGGTGATCGAGGTCGCGACCGCGGACGTCGCGCGGGTTCGCGACGCGCTGGTCGCCGCGGGGGCCCAGGTCCACGCGATCGGCCGCGCGGTGGCCAGTGATCGCGTGCGGATCGCCCATGGCGGCGCCGTGGTCGTCGACGCCGCGCGCAGCGAGCTGCGCGAGCGGTGGTCGAGCGTGAGCCACGCGATCGCGCTGCGCCGCGATGATCCGAGATCGGCAGCAGAGGAACATGCCCAGCGGATCGATCCCGACGCGCCCGGCCTCACCGCCGAGCTGACGTTCGATCCCGCGTTCGATCCCACCGCCGCGCCCGCCGTGCTGACCGGCGCGCGCCCGCGCGTGGCGATCTTGCGCGAGCAGGGCGTCAACGGGCAGATCGAGATGGCCGCGGCGTTCACCCGCGCCGGGTTCGACGCCGTCGACGTGCACATGACCGATCTGATCGAGGGCCGCAGCGATCTGTCGGACGTGCGCGGCGCGGTGTTCTGCGGCGGGTTCTCGTTCGGCGACGTGTTCGGCGCCGGCCGCGGCTGGGCCGCGACGTTCCGCTACAACCCGCGCGCGAACGACGCGCTGGCCCGGTTCGTCGCGCGCCCCGATACGTTCGCGCTCGGCGTGTGCAACGGCTGCCAGGCGCTCGCCGATCTCGCTGACCAGCTGCCGGGCGCCGCGCGATGGCCGCGGTTCCTCCGCAACCGCTCCGAGCAGTTCGAGGCCCGCGTGGTCATGCTCCGGCTCGAGCGCAGCCCGTCGATCTTCTTCGCCGGCATGGAGGGCTCGCGGATCCCGGTCGCCAGCGCGCACGGCGAGGGCAGGGCCGAGCTCGACGACGCCCAGCTGGGCGAGCTCTCGCGCGCCGGCCTGATCGCCGCGCGCTACGTGGATGGCCGCGGCACGATCGCGACGACCTACCCGGCGAACCCGAACGGCTCGCCCGAAGGCGTCGCCGCGCTGACCACCGCCGACGGCAGGCTGACGATCATGATGCCGCACCCCGAGCGCGTGTTCCGCACCGTGCAGATGTCCTGGCACCCGCCCGAGTGGGGCGAGGACAGCCCCTGGATGCGGATGTTCCGCAACGCGCGCGCCTGGGTCGGTTAGGCCAGAAACCGGGCGCGCGTGGGGTGGTGGACTCGAACGTTCGGCCGCGATCGACGCCCCTCCGGCGAGCGAGCGGGCGAGCTGCGTGGTGGCGAGAAGCACGGCGCGTGGATCGAGCGCGACGGCCGGTTTCTCGTCGAGCGCACCTACCGCGACGGCGTGCTGCACGGGCCGAGTCGCTCGTGGCACCCCGACGGGCACCTCGCGCTCGAGGCGAGCTACGCCGACGGCAAGCTGCACGGGGACTGGCGCCGCTACGACGCGAGCGGCCACCTGACCGCCGAGCGAGAGTATCGCGACGGCGCGATCTGGCAGGGCCAACACGAGCTCGAGGGCGTCTTGCGTGGGCGCTACGAGGCCGGGCACAAGGTCGGCCTCTGGGAAGCGTGGCACCACGACAAGCGCGTCAAGGAGCGCGGCACGTACGTCGCGGGAAAGCGACACGGCGTGTTCGAGCTCGGCGATCCCGATCGCGAGTCGTGGCACGGCGCGTTCGACATGGGCGAGCGCGTCGGCGTCTGGGAGCGCCGCCGCTACGACGGGAAGCTGACCGCGAAGGGCGAGTACCCGCGGGGGGCACGCGTCGCGTGGACCGTCGAGAACGGCACGAGCCGCGTCGAGATCGAGGTCGCGACCGAGGCCGAGCTGACGCGCTGGATCGCGCTCGCCGAGCTGTGGCTCGAGGACCACGCGATCCTCGACCGCGACCTCGCCGGCTGGCCGGACGACGAACGCGTGCGTGCGATCGACTGGCTCGAGCCGCTGCTCGCCACGCGCCCGCTGCCCGACGAGGTCGATGACGGCCCGGCGTTCGAAGCCGCGGCGCGCGACGCGCTGGTGCACGCGACCGGTGATCTCGCCGCGCTCGCCCATCCCCCGGCGCCGCCGCCACTCGACGACGACGCGGGCGACCGGGTGCGGTGGGTTCCGCCGCGCACCGGGACGATGGTGGTCGTCGGGACCCTCGAGCTCCCTCGGCGCGTCATCGTGGCGTCGCCGGAGATGCTCGACGTGCGTCGCCTCTACGCGTTCCGCGCCGGCACGTACGAGCTCGCCGCCGTGGACACCGGCGGGCGCGACGACCTTCCCGCGGCGGTCGTCCGTTTGCCGGGCGCCCAGATCGCGCGCTGGCGCTACCTCGGCGAGGCGCACGACTCCCTCTACGCCGTCGTCGCCGTCGTCGCGGCGCTCGGCCCGTACCCCGATGCTCCCGGCGGCGCCTCCACACCGGCCGCGTGTCTCGTGACCGCCCGGACTGGCGCCGGGGTCTGGATCATCAACCCATCGGGAAACGGCATCCGCGCGTTCGCCGGCGTCGCGGACGATGCCGACATCGTGGCGGTGTTCTTCCAGCTCTACTGATCTCGGCGCGGAGCCCGCGGCGGCGCCATGTCAGCTCCGAAATTGTGCCCACTGTACGCCGAGCTTGGTCATCTTGGACCGCAGGGTGTTCGGGTGCAGATCGAGCAGCCGGGCTGCGCCGTTCGCGCCCTCGATCCGGCCCTGGCAGCGGAGCAGGGCGCGCTCGATGTGCGCGCGCATGGCCTCGTCGAGCGTGGGGAACGCGCCGCTCGAGGGCTCGCTCGGGGCGGGCCCGTCGAGCCGCACGCCGAGCGCGCGCTCGATGTCGAGCCGCTTGCCCTCGCCGAGGATCGCGGCGCGCTCGATCACCGCGGCGAGCTCCCGCACGTTGCCGGGCCAGCGATAGCCGCGCAGCAGCGCGAGATCGGGCTCGGTGAGCGGCAGCTCGGCGACCCCGAGCCGGCGGGCGGCGAGCCCGGCGAAGTGCGCGGCGAGCTGCGCGAGATCGTCGAGGCGCTCGCGCAGCGGCGGCAGCCGGATCGCGAACACGTGGATCCGGTACCACAGGTCCTCGCGGAACTGCCCGGCGCGCACCATCGCGCCGAGGTCGCGGTGGGTGGCCGCGACCAGCCGCACGTCGACCTCGAGCGGGCGCGCGCCGCCGACCCGCTCGAACACGCCGTCCTGGACCACGCGCAGCAGCCGGACCTGGGCCGCGAGCGGCAGCTCGCCGATCTCGTCGAGGAACAGCGTGCCGCCGTCCGCGCGCTCGAACCAGCCGCTGCGCTGCATGGCCGCGCCGGTGAAGCTGCCGCGCTCGTGGCCGAACAGCTCGGAGTCGACCAGCTCGCTCGGGATCGCGCCGCAGTTGACCCGCAGGAGCGGCCCGTCGCGGTGCGCCGAGCGCTCGTGGATCGCCCGCGCGACCACCTCCTTGCCGGCCCCGGTCTCGCCCAGGATCAGCACGGGCGCACCGGTCGGCGCCACCTGCGAGACCTGGCGCATCACCCCGCGCAGCCCCGCATCGGCGCCCACGATCTCGCTCACCGGATCCAGCGAAGCCCGCGAACCGGCGTCGAATCCACGAGATGTCATGGCGCCCCACGAAATCTGGTAGCTTGCCACGACATTTCATGGCGTCCGTTTTAACAGAC
>JBQCJR010000920.1:0-3006 GCA_051952595.1 Kofleriaceae bacterium | reverse complement strand
GCTACAACGTCGCCGGGATCGAGATCGAGAACTCGTTCAACGCCGACGTGCACGGCAACACCGCGACCCTGAACACCGGCGGCGTGCTGGTGTTCAACCTGCCGGACCTCGAGGTGATGAACGGCCGCGGCACTCGCGTGTTCGACAACCAGATCTTCGACAACAGCACCGCGAACTTCGCGCCCGTGGGCAACATCGTCGCGCTGGTGCCGCGCGGCACCGGCATCGCGCTGCTCGCGGCGCACGGCGTCGAGATCTTCGACAACTCGATCCGCGACAACGGCTCGATCAACATCGGCATGATCAGCTACGTGCCGACCGGGATCCCGGTGACCGATCCCGACTACGATCAGTACACCACCGCGATCCACATCCACGACAACGAGCTCACCGGCGTGAGCGACATGCCGGACGGCATGCTCGGCGCGCTGCTGATCGCGGCGATCGGCGAGATCAACCCGAACGGGCCGTTCATCGTGCCGGACATCGCGTGGGACGGCATGGCCGACGCGGCGGCCACCCCGGCCGACGCGATCTGCATCCAGAACAACGGCGACGCCGACGTGATCAACCTGGCGTGGCCGCTCAACGACGCGACCCTGCCGTCGCGCGAGCTCGCGGCGTTCGACTGCAGCCTCCCGCCCCTGCCCGCGGTCGAGCTGTGAAGCGCGCGCTGCTGCTCCTGCTCGTGGCGGCGTGCGGCGACGGCGGCGGCGACGACGAGTCGTGCGCGATCCCCGGCGGCGGTCCCGGCGTCGATCCGAGTGGTGCGTTCTGCGCCAAGCTATCGAGCTACCGGCTGTTCGAGGACATCGCCGCCCAGCAGCCCGCCGAGGACGTGGTCCCGTACGGCGTCAACACCGCGCTGTTCTCGGACTACGCCGCCAAGGATCGGTTCGTGTTCCTGCCGCACGGCACGGCGATGACCTGGAGCGATCGCGACGCGTTCGCGATGCCCGACGGCGCCGTCGTGGTGAAGACGTTCAGCTACCCGCGCGACCGCCGCGACCCCGCGGCCGGCCGCCGGCTGCTCGAGACGCGCCTGCTGATCCACACCGAGGGCCACTGGCGCGGCGCCTCGTACGTCTACGACGAGGCCGCGCCCGGCGACGCCAAGCTCGCGGTCGCCGGCGCGATGATCGACACGTCGTGGATCCATGACGACGGCACCGAGCGCACCAACCGGTACGCCGTGCCGAACCAGAACCAGTGCAAGAACTGCCACGCCGAGCACGACGGCGTGATCGATCTGCTCGGTCCCAAGGCCCGCCACCTGCCCCACGACCAGCTCTCGGACTTCGTCGAGTGGGGCATGCTCGCCGGCGCCCCACCCGCCGCCGCGTGGCCCCGCGCGATCGACGCGTTCGATGCGTCGACCGGCACGCTCGAGGAGCGCGCCCGCGCGTGGCTCGATATCAACTGCGCGAACTGCCACAACGAGCGCGGCGCCGCCCGCACCTCGGGCCTCTACCTGGACATCGCGCAGACCAACCCCGACGTGCTCGGCGTGTGCAAGGCGCCGGTCGCCGCGGGGACCGGCTCCGGTGGCCGCCGCTTCGCGATCGTGCCCGGCAAGCCCGACGAATCGATCCTCGTCTACCGGATCGAGTCGGTCCAGCCGCAGATCAAGATGCCCGAGCTCGGCCGCAACTTGGTGCACGCCGAGGGCGTCGCGCTGATCCGCGAGTGGATCACCGGCCTGCCCGGCAGCTGCAACTAGCCGATCCCGAGCTGCTTCATCATCCCGACCAGGTCGTAGAACAGGTTCTCCTCGACGATCTGGCCGTCGTGCCACCGCGCGACCGTGCAGAAGTCGACCTCGAAGCGCTTGCCCGTCGGCGGGATGGTCGCGCCGTTCGCGAGCGCCATCGGCCCCTTCATCGTGCCGGTGAACCGCGCGATCGAGCAGGTCCAGTCGCCCTGCGCGAACAGCACCTTGTACGGCCGGTTGTCGATGTGGTTGTCCGGGAAGGCCTTGAAGATCTGGATGCCCTCCTGGCGATGGTCGTGTACGCCGTGGGTGGGCGGCCGTCCCGGCCAGCGGACGATCGTGTCCTTCTTGTGGCGCGCATCGAACGCGTCCCAGTCCTGGCGGTTCCACGCATCATCGAGCGTCTGCATCAGCTGCATGTTCCTGGTCTCGAGCTCGGTCGGCATGGAGGTTCCATGGCAGAACCGCCCCCGAGGGCAAGCGCCGCTTCCCCGCTCCCGGGGCGCTCGTTCTCGAGCTCAAATCAAGACGCCCGAGCTCGGCTGCGACGGAAGCCCGCGCGTTCGCTCACACCTGCGGGGCGCTCGTCGACCACAGCGCGCGCAAGCGAGCGATCTGGGCCAGATAGGCGTCGCGGCCCGGCTCTGCCGCTTCGTCGGCGAGCCATCGCAAGAAGCGCTCGACCGCGGCACGCTCCTCGAGGGTGAGCCCCAGCAACCGCGGGCGCACGTGCGCCACCGCCTGCGGTCGCTCCGGGGGTGGAAGGTCCAGCGACGCCACGACTGCATCTTGCACGTCTGGCGAGCCGTGCAGCGCCTCGAGCAAGAACGCCGGCAGGTAGTAGTGGAACGAAGCGGTCGTCATGAGATGCAGGCCCTCGCGGTGATAGAACAGCTCGGCGGGCGAGAGCGCACTCCAAGGCCGACCGCGCAGGTCCAGATCGGTGCGCGCGCACTCCCCACAGTGGTCGGGGTGGGGAACCACCGGCCCGGCAGGAAGCTCGCGACCGGCGAACGCGGCGCGGATCGCCGCTTCGAGATCAGGCTGCAAACCCTAGCACCCGTCTTCCGAGAGGCGTCGCTCGCAAGCGGCACGAGCATTCTCGGCTGCCGTGACTGCCTCGTTGTGGCCGGCATCGTTACTGTCGTGGCACCAGCTGTTCAACTCCTTGCGGGCATCGATGCACTGCTGATTGCGCACCACATACTCGCGAAGCTGTGCACAGTTCCCCTACTCTACTCTCTTACAGCTGCGCTCCTGCTTCTTGCAGAACTGGTCGACTGGCTTATCGAGCT
>JBQCJR010000919.1:0-14797 GCA_051952595.1 Kofleriaceae bacterium | reverse complement strand
GTTCGTGTTCATGCGACACCATTGATGGTGTCCGATTTACACGATGTCAAGCAGAACGAGATAAGCGCTGGGAACCACGTGGATTCCCGGCGAGCTACGCGCCTACGCCTCGCGCGGTAGCGCCCCGCGCCTACGGGCGCGAGGCGCTACGGCGCGAGGCGGTCGCGCGTCCAGCCATCCGCCGCACGGCGATAGCGCACGCGATCGTGGAGCCGCGACGGCTGGCCCTGCCACAGCTCGATCATGTCCGGCACCACGCGATAGCCGCCCCAGTGCGCCGGGCGCGGCGCCGCGGTATCGCCGAGCCGCTCGACCGCGTCGGCGACCAGCGCCTCGAGCGCGTCGCGCGTCGCGATCGGCTGCGACTGCGGCGACGCGATCGCGCCGACCTGGCTGCCGCGGGGCCGCGACGCGAAGTACGCGTCGCTCTCCTCGGCAGACACCCGCTCGACCGCGCCCTCGATCCGGATCTGGCGGTGGATCGGGTCCCAGAACAGCACCAGCGACGCGAACGGGTGCGCGTCGAGGTCGCTGCCCTTGCGGCTCTCGTAGTTGGTGAAGAACGTGAAGCCGCGGTCGTCGATCTCCTTGAGCAGCACGATGCGCGCCGCCGGACGACCGCGCACGTCGACCGTCGCCAGGGTCATCGCGTTCGGGTTCGGCAGCTCGGCATCCACCGCCTGCTGCATCCACCGGCGCACCTCGACCATCGGGTCCGGGTCGCAGTCCGCGGGATCGAGCGGCTTGCCGATGTACTGCGAGCCGAGTCGCCAGAGCAGGTCCTTCGACATGGCGACTTTTCCTACCACGCCTCGCCCTTCCGGAACGGGTACAGTTCGCCCATGCAGCTGTACGTGATCCGTCATGCGATCGCCGAGGACGCGTCTCCCGGACAGGACGACGCGCAGCGCGAGCTCACGACCGCCGGGATCAAGAAGCTGAAGGACGTGGTGCGCGGCCTGCGCGAGCTCGATCTGTCATTCGAGCGGATCCTGACCAGCCCGTGGCGGCGCGCTGCGGAGACCGCCGAGCTGCTCGCGCCGCTCGCCGACCAGCCTCCGATCCTCACCGAGCTGCTGTGCCAGAGCCCGCGCGCCGAGCTGCTCGCGATGATCGCCGAGCGCGGCGAGACCACCGCGGTGGTCGGCCACGAGCCCTGGATCAGCGAGCTGATCGCGTGGCTGGTGTTCGGCGACATGCGCCACGGAGAGGCGCTCCTGCTCAAGAAGGCCGGCGTGGTCTGGCTCGAGGGCAGCGCGGTGCCGAGCGGGATGATGCTGCGCGCGATGCTGCCGCCGAAGTTCGTGCGCCAGCTCGCGCAATGAGGCCGCCCGCGCGCCGTCACCGCAGCGGGCGCATGCCACGCGCGCGCCGCAGATCGTTGACCACGCGGCCGACCGAGTCGTCGTGGAGCAGCAGCTTGGAGAGCGCGCCGGTCGAGATCCCGAGCCGCTGCGCGGTGGCGCCGATCTCGAGCGCGCCGGCGACCAGCAGGTCGAGCAGCTCGCCGATCGCCGCCCAGTACTCGCCGGTCTGCCGGGTCTTCGCGCCGAGCGGCGCGGTGCCACCCGCGACCAGCGCCGCGAGCCGGCGCGAGGGCGCGAAACCCTCGAGCGCGACCGGCTCGCGGACCTCGAGCGCGATCGCCGCGCGCAGCCGGCGCACCGCGTGCAGCTTGTTCTCGAGCTGCGAGCGGCTGTCCTCGCCGATCGCGGTGACGCCGGTCGCGCGGTGGCGCAGCCGCACCGCGCTCTCGGTCTTGTTGCGGTGCTGGCCGCCCGGCCCCGACGCGCGGTAGCGATCGACCTCGCACTGCTGGATCAACGCGTCGTCGCTCGCGAGCAGGTGGTCGGCGCGCATCGCCGCTCAGTTCGGCTGCTGCGCGGCCGGCAGATCGACCGGCGCGCCCGGAGCCCCCGGCGCCCCCGGCTCGACGAACACGTCCACCCCCGCGCGCTCGCCCGCGCGGCCGTACTCGATCCGCGCGACCCCGTCGCCCAGCGCGCCCACCAGCTTGCCCAGCTTGTCGTCCACCGGGATCTGCGCGGCCGCGCAAGTCGCGGCCACGTGCGGCAGGGCGACGCCGGACGCCAGCGCGCCCACCCGGGTGATCGCGCCGCCGCGGATCCGCACGGCGAGCGCGAGCTGCGGCAGCGGCAGCGTGCGCCACTCTGCGGCCAGCGCCGGCGCGAGCGGCGCGCCCGTGAAGTGCACGAACGCCGCCGACAGCGCGTCGACCTGCTGGTCGATCGTCGCGCCCGGGACCGCGAGCTCGATCTCGCTGAACGGCGCGTCGCCGATCGACTGCGAGAACCGCTCGATCCGCTCGACGCCGTGGTCCTCGACCCACTTCTTGATCCGGAACTTGGCCTCGTGGGTGCCGAACATCGGCTCGACCTTCGACCACGGGTGCGCATCGAGGAAGTGCCAGCCCGTGGTCACCTTGCCGCCCCACACGCCGATCCACGTGCCCACCTGCCGCGGCTCGAGCTGCTCGCCGATCTGGTCGAGCAGCGAGGCATCGCTCCTGGCGATGTTGCACAGCTTGAAGTAGTCCGCGATCTTCGGGACGAACCCGCGCGGATCGCCCCACGCGCCCCACCAGATCCGGCGGAGGTCGCTGCCGAGCATCGCGAGGTAGTGCGCGCCCTCGCCGTCCGGCAGGTCGGCCGGTGTCGGGTTGTGCTCGAGCCAGCGATCGAGGTGGATGTCCATCCACTCCTCGACGAACGGCAACTGCGACAGGCTGATCTGCAGGTTCAGCCGGACCGATAGCGCCTTCTGTAACGCTGCCTCGAGCGCGCTCGCCATTTCGTCGACGATACACCATCGCGCTTGCGAACCCGCCGGCCGACGAGTACTTCTCCACCGCCGTGACCGAGCCTCGCCTGCACCGCCGGATCTGGATCGGGCTCGTCCTGATCGGCCTCGTGCTCGCGATCGCCGTGATCGCCGTCGTGGTGACGCGCTCGTGGATCCCGCGCACCACCACGCTCCCGCAGCCCGCCGGGTCGCGCTGAGCCTCGAAGTTCCCGGCGTATCGCGGACTTGCTGCCGGCCCGAGGTCACCCTTCGAGCGAGGCCATCAATCGCCGGGCGCTGCGGGAGATCCAGCGCGGCAGGCGCTGCAGCACCGGGAGATCGCCGTAGGTGTCCCGGAACTCGGCCCGCCAGGCAGGCAGCACGTCGAGGACGCGCTCGCAGATCGCGACGGCCGTCGCCATCGCGACCCGTGGGGCGATCCCGGACGAGGTCGCGAGTGCATGCCAGTCGCGCCGCTGCAGGTGGTCCATGTCGCGCTGGCCACCGACACTCATCGCGAGCAGCCGATCCAGGCTGCTGTACTGACGCGTCGAGAGCAGATCGTAGAACGGCGCGAGCCGGAGCGTGCCAGTGCCCTCGTAGAGGATCGAGAGGTTCTTGCCATGACCATCGGCATTGCCGACGACCACGTTGAACGCCTGCCACTCGAGCAGGCGCGCCACATCGGCGAGCGGGCGCCGGACGTGAGTACGGATCACCTCGATCGCGTTCGCCAGCGACGGCCCACCCTCCTGCTCGTACTTCTGCTCGGGAGGCAGGCCAAGCGCCTGGCACAGGTCCTCCTGGTGCAGCCGCGTGGCGGGCCACGAGTCCTCCGAGCGCAAGCGATCGTAGCGCTCGACCAGCAAGCTCGGTGGGTCGGTGCGCGTCCACAGCTTCGCGTCGACCGCGTCCAGCTCGACGCGGCGCGCGAGGCCCATCACGAAGGCCTCGTTGGCCGGCAGGTGCGAGTAACGCGGGTTGGGCAATTTCAGGATGTGCGTGCTGACGGAGGCGTGAAGCGGGAGGTGGAGCTTGCCGTCCAGCACGGTGACCGGGAGCTTGTCCTGCGCGCCGGCCAGCGACAGCCGAGTCGACGCACCGCCGATCAGCAGGGGAACGATGTCGCGATCCGAGATCAGCTGCTGGATGCGGTGGTCGTCCAGGAGCTCGTAGTGGGCGTCCTCGATCGGATCCACTCGCCGCTCGGTGATCGAGAGCGCGCCGGCGCACTCCCCGCCGATCGCACGCAGCAACCCGAAGTCGTTGGTCTCGGAGAGCCCGAGGCGGCGACACACCGCCTGGCGCGCCGCACCTTCGGGGAGCAGGTTCGCGAAGAACGAGTGCGCCAGTCCACCGACGTACTCGCTGCGCAGCAGCGGCAGACTGAGCGAGATCGGAAACGCACCGGGCCGGTCGATCCACGCCGGCGCGTACGCGAGGCAGAACCGCCCCTCGACATCGCGGCGCAGCGTCCCGACGAGCTCGCGCCCGAACTGGACGAACAGCTGCTCGGTCATCGCGGTTCCTCGGGCCGCCATCCGCGCGGCGCGATCCACAGCTCGAGGCCGAGGCGGTGGAGCACCTGCAGCGCGAGGCCGAGCCGCAGGTTGGGCTTGCCGCGCTCGAGATCTCCAAGGAAGCGCACGCCGACCCCTGCCAGCCCGGCCGCGGTCGCCTGATCGATGCCGTTCTCGAGCCTCGTCTGGCGAACGAGCGCGCCGATCGCCGAGACCGTCGAGGCGTGGGTGGCGGAGGGTGGAGTCTTGGTCGTCGACACGGCGATCTTCCCGATCGGGAAGATAGATGGAAATGCGGCCCTCGACAATCGTCTATCTTCCCGATCGGGAAGATAGGCCACAGTAGCAGCTCCGATTGGCACCTATCTTCCCGATCGGGAAGACGGCCCGCCCGCGCCGCTCACCCGCGGCCGGTCGGCTCGTTGCGGATGCGCGGCAGCAGCATGACGAAGTTGCACGGCTTCAGCCGGTGATCGAGCTGCGGGATCAAGATCTTCTCGAGCCCGGTGCGCACGCCGCCGGTCGAGCCGGGGAGCAGGAACACGTAGGTCGAGCCGCACAGCGCGGCCTCCGCGCGGCTCTGGATCGTCGAGGTCCCGATCTCCTCGAACGAGAGCCAGCGGAACAGCTCGCCGAATCCGGGGATCGGCTTGGTGACCAGCGGGGCGAGCGCCTCCGGCGTGACGTCGCGCGGGGTCACTCCGGTGCCCCCGGTCGCGATCACCACATCGATGCCCGGATCGGCGATCCACGCGGCGAGCCGCGCTCGGATCACCAGCTCGGAGTCGATCACGATCTCGCGCGCCACGATCTGGTGCCCCACCTCGGTCAGCCGATCGACGATCAGCTGACCGGAGCTGTCGGTCTCCAGCGTGCGCGTGTCGGAGACGGTGAGAACGGCCACGTTGACCGGGACAAAGGCGCGCTCCATGGGGGTGAGCTTACCCGGATCCACCAGATATTACGACGCATTTACAGTTTCTTAACGCGACGCGTTAGGAGGTGTCATCGGCTGGGACTGGCGGGTGACGCATCGCGTCTTAATCTAGGCGCGCCCAACAGGAGCGAATCGAACATGGCTACCCAGAAGCTCGAGACGTCCATCAAACCCGAACGCAGCGGCGTCCTCCCCGGCGTCGTTCTCCTCGCCCTCGATGTCGCCGACCGCGGTCAGACGACCGCGATCTCGGTGCTCCAGGACGCGCGCACCGAGCTGCGCACCGCCGTCGACAACAGCGTCGACTTCGCCGAGAAGCTGACCGCCGCGCTGTTCCGGCTCGCCCGCAAGAGCGTCGCGCGGCTCGACGAGGCGGGCGCGGACGCGCTGTCCGGCCTCCACCACGTGGTCGCGAACACGCTGAACAGCGCCCGCGAGACCACGCGCGCGGCGGCCGAGCTCGCAACCACCGCGAGCAACGGCGTCGCCGGCCACCACGCGGCCGCCTAGCCAACCGCGGCGGCGGCCAGGTTAGACCACCAGGTTGACCAGCCGCCCCTTCACGTAGATCTCCTTCTTGATCGGCTTGCCGTCCAGGAAGGGGACCACCTTGTCGCTGGCCTTGGCCGCCGACTTGATCGCGTCCTCGGACGCATCGGGCGGCACCTCGATCTGCCCGCGCAGCTTGCCGTTGACCTGCACGGCGATCAACATCACGTCGCGCGCGAGCTTGGCCTCGTCGTGCGCCGGCCACGGCGCGTAGGCGATCGACGAGCGATGGCCGAGCCGCTGCCACAGCTCCTCGGAGATGTGCGGCGCGAACGGCGACAGGATCTTCACGAACGCCTCGAACCACTCGCGCGGGACCTTGGTGGCCTTGGTCGCCTCGTTGACGAACACCATCATCTCGGCGATCGCGGTGTTGAACCGCAGGTCGCCGACCGATTGGGTCACCTTCTTGATCGCGGCGTGCAGCGCGCGCTCGAGATCGCGGTTGGTCTGCTCGGCGTCCTCGTCGACCTTGCCCGACAGCGCGTCGGTCTCGGGATCGACCATCAGCCGCCACACGCGATCGAGGAACCGCCGCGTGCCGGCGACCCCCGAGGTCTCCCACTCGACGCCATCCTCGAGCGGCCCCATGAACAGCTCGTACATGCGCATCGCATCGGCGCCGTACTCGTCGCACATGTCGTCGGGGTTGACGACGTTGTACTTGCTCTTCGACATCTTATCGAGCTTGGTCTCGACGACGTCGTCGGTGCCGCGCAGGTACCACGTGCCGTCGCGCTGCTCGACCTCGTGATCGTGGTGGTACTTGCCGCGCGCGTCCTTGTACGAGGTGCGGTGGATCATGCCCTGGTGGAACAGCCGCTGGAACGGCTCCTTCGTGGACACGAACCCGGCGTCGTAGAGCACCTTGTGCCAGAACCGCGCGTACAGCAGGTGGAGCGTCGCGTGCTCGTTGCCGCCGACGTAGAGGTCGACCGGCATCCAGTACTTCTCCTCCTCGGGATCCCACGCCACGTCATCGCGCTGCGGCGACAGGAACCGCAGGTAGTACCAGCACGAGCCCGCCCACTGCGGCATCGTGTTGGTCTCGCGGGTCGCGGGCGCGCCGGTCTCCGGATCGACGGTCTTGAGCCACTCGGTCGCGCGGGCGAGCGGCGGCTGCCCATCGCGCGTCGGCTTGTACTCGTCGATCTGCGGCAGCGCCACCGGCAGCTCGCTCGCCGGCACGATCGTCACGCTGCCATCGGCGCGCTCGATCGTCGGGAACGGCTCGCCCCAGTAGCGCTGGCGCGAGAACAGCCAGTCGCGCAGCTTGTAGCGGATGCTGCGCTCGCCGAGCCCGCGCTGCTCGAGCCACTCGATCACCGCGGTCTTCGCCGGCTCGTTGGTCAGGCCGTCGAGGAACGCGGAGCTCACGTGTGGGCCGTCGCCGGTGTACGGGGCCTTCTGGACGTCCTCGCCGCCCTGCACGACCTCGACGATCGGCAGCCCGAACTTGGTCGCGAACGCGTGGTCGCGCTCGTCGTGCGCCGGGCACGCGAACACCGCGCCGGTGCCGTAGCTCGCGAGCACGTAGTCCGCGATCCAGATCGGGATCGGCTTGCCGGTGACCGGGTTGATCGCGGTCGCGCCGGTCGCCACGCCGGTCTTCGGCGCATCGGCGGCCTCGGTGGTGCGGTCGCGCTCGCTGCGCTTGCTCACCTGCTCGCGGTACGCGTCGACCGCGGCGCGCTGCTCCGGGGTGGTGATCTCGTCGACCAGCGGGTGCTCCGGCGCGAGCACGACCCAGGTGCCACCGAACAGGGTGTCCGGCCGGGTCGTGAACACGGTGATCCGCTCGTCGCGGCCCACCAGCTGGAACACCACGTTCGCGCCGATCGACTTGCCGATCCAGTCCTGCTGCTTCTTGTAGGTGCTCGACGGCCAGTCGAGCCCCTCGAGATCCTCGACCAGCCGATCGGCGTACTCGGTGATCTTGAGCATCCACTGCTTCATCATCCGGCGCTCGACGGGATCGCCGGTCTCGATGTACTTGCCGTCGTGGACCTCTTCATTCGCGAGCACGGTGCCGAGCGCCGGGCAGAAGTTCACCGGCACCTCGGCGCGGTACGCGAGGCCGCGCTGGAACAGCAGCTCGAAGATCCACTGCGTCCACTTGTAGTAGTGGGGATCGCTCGTCGCGAGCTCGCGCGACCAGTCGTACGACAGCCCGAGCTTGTGGAGCTGGCCCTTGAACGTGGCGATGTTGCGCGCGGTGATCACCGAGGGGTGCTCGCCGGTGCGCTCGGCGCGACGCTCGGCCGGCAGCCCGAAGCTGTCCCAGCCCATCACGCGGAGCACGTTGAAGCCCATCATCCGCTTGGCGCGCGCGACCACGTCGGTCGCGGTGTAGCCCTTGGGATGGCCCACGTGCAGCCCGTCGCCCGACGGGTACGGGAACATGTCGAGCACGTAGTACTTGGGACGGGTCCGGTCGGTGGGGGTCGCGAACGTGCCTTCGCGATCCCAGTACGCCTGCCACTTCGTGTCGAGGATCTTGTGATCGAAGCCTGCCATCAGCTTGCCAATACTGCGGTGATCCGCTGGGTGATCGCGTCGGGGTCGCCGACGCCGTCGACGCGCTTCAAGATGCCCCGGTCCATGTAGAACGGGATGATCGGCGCGGTCTCGGAGTGGTACTTCTGGATGCGCATCGACACCGCCTCGGACGTGTCGTCCTTGCGGTGGACCAGCCGGTCGACGATCTCGGCCGGCGGCGGGTTGTACTTGAGGTGGTAGATCGTGCCGGTCACCGGGTCGCTGCGCCGGCCGACCGCGCGCTCCTCGAGCAGCTGGTCCGGCACCTCGATCAGGACGACCGCGTCGAGCTCGACGCCGGCCTCGCGCATGGCCACATCGAGCGCCTCGGCCTGCGGGCGCGTGCGCGGGAAGCCGTCGAGCATGAAGCCCGCCTCGGTGTCGGGCTGCTGGATCCGCTCGAGGATCATGCCGATCACGACGTCGTCGGGGACCAGCTTGCCGGCCTTCATGTAGCGATCGGCCTCGAGGCCGAGCTCGGTGCCCTGCTTGACCGCGGCGCGCAGCATGTCGCCGCTCGAGATGTGAGGGATCCGGTACGTGTCGACCAGCCTGGCAGCCTGCGTGCCCTTACCTGCCCCGGGAGGGCCGACGAGAATCATGCGCATGGGGCGCATCGAAGCATGTGCGCGTAGCCCGGACAAGCCGCCGCGGGTGGTTCGCAGTCGCGCTAACGTCGCGGGATGGCGCCGATCCCGGCCCGACCTAGGCGCGCACCATGTCGAGGTGGGGGATGCCGTCCTCGAGGTAGTCCGCCGACGCGCGGACGAACCCGAGGCTGGCGTAGAACGCCTCGAGGTGGGCCTGCGCGCCGATCCGGATCGGGACGCCGGGCCAGACCGCCGCGAGGCCGCGCTCCATCAGCACGCGGCCGAGCCCGCGGCCGCGCTGCTCCGGAGCGATCACCACGCGGCCGATGCTGACCTCGTCGAACTTCGCCCCCGCCGGGACGATGCGCAGGTAGGCGGCGATCGCCGCGCCGTCGGTCGCCCACAGGTGGTGAGACCGCGGGTCGAGGCCGTCGGCGTCCTGGTACGCGCAGGCCTGCTCGACGACGAACACCCGCTCGCGCAGGGCGAGGATCGCGTAGAGCTCGTCGAGCGAGAGCTCGGCGAACGCGCGGAGGTGCCAGCGCAGGGCGTCGCTCGTCGCGGTCACGCGCGCAAGCTAACACCGGAGCCGTTACGCCCGAAAGTTGGCCGGAAACTTGGGATAAGGTGCCCGGGTGCGCAGCGTGACCGTGTTCCTGTCGTCCTCCGCGGGGCGACCGAGCGATGTGGCGATGGTGCAGGCGCTCGCCCGCGAGATCGCCGGGCGCGGGCTGACGCTGGTGTACGGCGGCGCGCACCGCGGCCTTATGGGCGTGCTCGCCGACGCGGCGCTCGCGGCCGGTGGCCGGGTGATCGGTGTCATCCCCAAGGCGCTGGTCGAGCTCGAGATCGCCCACGTCGGGCTCACCGAGCAGCACGTCGTGGACACGATGCACCAGCGCAAGGCGCTGCTCTACACGCTGGCCGATGGGTTCGTCGTGGCCCCTGGCGGGCTTGGCACGCTCGAGGAGGCGTTCGAGACACTGACCGGCGCCCAGCTCGGCTACCACGCCAAGCCGGTCGCGTTCCTCGACGTCGAGGGGTTCTGGGGCCGGCTCGAGGGCTTCCTCGACCACGCCGTCGAGGTGGGTGTGTTACAGCCGTATGCACGGGCGCTGTTCCGCATCGCGCCGTCGCCGGCCGCGGCGCTGGATCTGCTCGGCGCGGGGGCGTGGTAACGTCGCCGCATGTTCCCTCGCGTCGGGGGCGCGATCCTCGCGCTCGCTGCGGTGGTCGCACTCGCGCTGTCGATCGCCACCGGGGCGTGGTGGTCGGGGCACCCGCGGGTCAACGACCGCACGATCACCGCGAAGGACGTCCAGATCGGCCTGGTCACCGCGCGGGGCTGTAACACCGGCGGCGACCGGACCTGCCAGCCGGTCGTCATCAAGGGGCCGTTCGTCGCGATCGGCTACGCATCGGCCGGGGCGACCGGGCTGCTCGGCGTAACCGCGCTGGCCCTCGCGCTGCTGACCTGGTCGCGCAGCGAGCGCCGCAAGTCGCTGGCCCGCGCCGCGATCGGGCTCGCGGTGATCGCCTCGGGCCTCGCCGTCGCGCTGATCGCCGTCGGGCCCGACATCGACGCCGCCGGTCTCGACGTGCACGTGCCGCTCGGGTACGGCGCGTTCCTGTTCGGCGGCGGCGCGCTCGGGGCGATCGTCGCGCGCGCGCGCGCGATGCGACCGACCCCGCCGAACCGGCACAAACCAGCGGGATGGGATGCGCAACACCACGCGCCCACCGCGCCGCCGGTGCCGGTGCCGGGCCCGATGCACGCCGAGGTGCCAGCGCAGGGGGCGAGCCCGATGGCAGCCCCGCTGCCCGCGGCCCCTGCCCCTGCCGAGCCCGTCGACGTGCTGGCCCTGCTCGAGGAAGACGCGCTCCGCCCGTCGTCGCTTGGCCCGGAGCCGATGTTCGGCGGACGCTCCGCCTCCCCCACCGCGCCGCCACCGGTGCCGCCGAGCCCCGGCGGGATCCTGCCCGGTCCGTCGGGCCCGCTCGGCGCGCCCCTCGGCGTGGCGCCGCCGCCGCTGTTCTCGTCGGCGCCGCAGCTCCGCCCGCTCTACGAGGCCGCGCCCGGACAGGGCGGCACCGGAGGCCTGTTGCCCGGCCAGCCGCCCGTGCTGCCGAACCGGCCACCAACGCCGATCCCGCGCAGCCAGATCAGCGCGCGCGCCGGGATCCCGACGCCGCCGGGGCTCGACATCCCGAGCCTCGCCACCGCGCGCGCCAAACCGGCGACCATTCCGCCGCCGGTCCCCGGTGGCACGCTTGGCCCGTCGGTCGCCCCGGTACCGGCCGTGCCGGCGGCGCGCCCCAAGACCCTGCCGCCGCCGATGCGTATGACGAACGCCTCGGCGCCGCCGCCCGTGCGTCCGCCGGTCGCGGCGCAGCCGCCGAAGCCGAGCCCACTCGCGGCGCCGCACCAACCGACGATCGCGAACGCCGTGGTGCCACCGCCCGCGCCGTTCGGGACGCCGATCGCGGATGCGCCCGGTCACCCGCTCGGTTCGCATCCGGGCGCTGCCTCCGCCGCTGGCCACCTGCCCGGTAGCCGCTCGCCCGGTTCGCTGTCGCCGTCCGCGGCGGGCAGTCGCGCGCCCGGGTCGACCACCACGCCGCCGCCGACCGGTCGCGCGCCCGGATCGACCACCGCGCCGCCGCCGATGGGCACGACCGGCCGCGCCTCGGGGTCGATGCCCGCGGTCCCGTTCCCGGCGCCCGGCTCGGCGCCGCGCGTGCCGGTCCCGTCGCCCGTCGCCACCGGCCCGCGGATCCCGATGCGCTACGAGACCGAGGCCGGCTTCGACGCGGCCGCGACCGCCGCGCGCGATCCAGAGGAACCGGACTTCGACGCGGCTGCCACCGCCGCGCGCGATCCCGAGGAGCCAGAGTTCGACGCGGCCGCGACCGCCGCGCGCGATCCCGAGGACTCGGAGCAGACCGAGCACACCTCCCTGGAGGAGCTCTCTGCCGCCGATGTCGCCGAGATCTCCGACGGCACCTCGCCGAGCCTCGCGCCCGCGCCCGCGCCCGGCGAGACGTTCGAGTCCGCGACCCGCGAGCAGCCGACGTTCGCGGCCCGCCCGGCCGCCTCCGACGAGGCCGAGACTCTCGCGCGCGAGAAGTTCAGCCCCGAGGAGCTCGAGGCGCCCACCGAGGCCAGCGCGGCGCCGCGGGTCCCGCTATCGACCGCGCCCAGCTCGCTGCCCCCGCCGAGCGATGTCGTCGCGGTCGGCCCGTCGCCGGCGTGCCCGCAGTGCGAGGCACCAATGGCCTGGGTCGAGCAGCACCTGCGGTTCTACTGCAAGGCCTGCCGCATGTACTTCTGAGCCGACCGGCTCACTGGATCGGGCCGTCGAGCGGCACCGGCGGCACCAGGAAGAACACGTTGCGCTTGTCGAGCTGGGTCACGCCGTCGCCGTAGACCGAGATCGTCGCGCGGAACAGCTGCGGCTCGTCCGTCGCCGGGACGGTGGTGTTCTTCTTCGAGACCACCTTCCAGCACACCGGCGTGCCGGTGCGCACCTGCAGGAACTTGTCATCGTACGAGTCGCCGTTGGTGTCGATGTCGTTGAGGCCGTTCGCGCACTGCGCGGTGCCGAGCTGCAGCGTCTCGAGGTGGTCGACGAACGCGGCGATCGCGTCGACCGAGTCGCTCGGGTCGTCGGCGCTGACCGCGTTGATGTCGAGCGGCAGGCCGTTCGCGAGCGCAAGGATGCCCTGCTGGATCGCCGCCGCGGCGTTGGTGCCGGCGCCGCTGAACACCAGCGGCGCGTTGCCCATCGTGGCGTCGATCGCCGCCGTGTCCGTCGCCATCTTCTTGAGATCGTTGATCGTGTTGCCCGCGACGCTGTCGCCGTAGATCCCGACGAGCCGCGCCTTCTTCGCGACGTACTGCGGCTTCACGATCGTGTCCCAGTCGGGGCGCTTGTCGGTGTCGCCGGCCGAGATCGGCGGCTCGTCGGTCGCCATCATCACGACCGGCAGCGCGGTCTGGCGGAAGCACGGGTACCCGAACGTCGCGTAGCCCGCGGTGGCGGCCGGCGAGCCGAAGCAGGTCGCGCGCGCCGGCACCGAGCCAAAGCCGAAGCCGGCGCTGCCGAGGCCGGTGATCGACGCGTGCGCGGCGTAGTTGAGCGGCTCGGCGCAGCACCCGCTCGGCTCGGTGATCGGCAGCACGGAGAAGTTCGGCGTCGGCTGGATGTCGACGTAGTTGCGGAACGCCTCGGCGCCCGAGCCGGCGTAGCCGATCGTCGCCGCGCCGGCCCACAGGTCCGGGATACAGTTCGTGGTCACGCCCGGCGGGCACTTCAGGTTCGCCACCACGGCCGAGAGGTTGTTCCTGACCGTCGTGATCTCGGTCGACATCGACCCCGAGCGATCGAGCAGCACGTAGAGGTCGATCGCCTGCAGCTTGGTCGAGAAGTCGAGGTTCTGGTCCGCCGGGCTCTGCGGCATCTCGAACGGCTCGATGAACACGAAGTCGCCGTTCGCCTGCGGGTTGCTGGCGGGGTTGGTCGGATCGGTGCCGGCGGCGATCTCGACCAGATCGCTGACGCCGTCGCCGTCGGTGTCCCCGTTGACCGGGCTCGACTCGCCGACATCGATCACGCCGTTGCAGTTCGCGTCCTCCTCGCGGTCGGCGACGCCGTCGTTGTCGCTGTCGCGATCGACGAAATCCGGCCGGCCGTCGTTGTCGGAGTCGACCGGCGGGGTGCCGCGGGCCTCGATCTGGTCGGGGATGCAGTCGTCGTCGCTGTCGAGGTCGCGGAAGTTGGGCACGCCGTCGCCGTCGTAGTCCGAGCTGGTCTCGAACAGGTCGGGGATGGTGTCGTTGTCGCTGTCGGTGTCGCGGAAGTCCGCGGTGCCGTCGCCATCCGTGTCGAGCGGCTGGGCCGGGTTCGGGCCGAGCTCGTCGATGTCCATGATCGCGTCGTTGTCGTCGTCGAGATCCGCCCAGTCGCCGATGCCGTCGTTGTCGGTGTCCCCGGTGCCGTCGAGCGAGTCCTCGCGGCCGTTGTCGTCGCTGTCGAGGTCGATGAAGTCCGGCTTGCCGTCGAGGTCGGAGTCGACCGGCGGCGTGCGTGGATCCGAATCGCCGGCCTCGCGGTAGTCCGGGATCCCGTCGTTGTCGCTGTCGTCATCCAGGTAATCCGCGGTGCCGTCGCCGTCGGTGTCGCGACCGGTGCCGCGGCCCTCGTCGGCGTCGGAGATCCCGTCGCCATCGGCATCGTCCACCGCGCCGGGGCCCTCGTCGTCTCCTCCGGTGCTCGGTCCACATCCGACCGTCAGGACAGCAAGCGCGAAGACGAGGCCCAGCTTCATGCTCCCAACTTATACGAGCTGCGTGCCAGTGCGAGAGAGTTATTCCGAACAATCGCGGCGCTCGGGCGATCGAGTGATCCACGATCCGTAGGCCGATGTGGGCACATCAAGATCGACGGAGGTGGAGACAACCGACCACGAACGATCGACCCCAGCGGTGGGTTGTCCCCAGTACAGTAGGAGCTCCGTGGGCATTCTGTATCTGATTCGCCATGGCCAGGCCTCGTACGGGCAGGCCGACTACGACCGGCTCTCGACGCTCGGCGAGGCGCAAGCTCGCGCGATCGGCCAGTTCCTCGCGACGGCGCGACTCGATGCGTTGTACGCCGGGCCGCTGCACCGCCAGCAGCAGACCGCGCAGCACGCGGCCGCCGCGGCCGCCGACGCCGGCGCCACCCTGCCCGCCGCGATCACGCTGCCCGAGCTCGCCGAGTACCCGGCGTTCGAGATGCTGAAGCACCTGATGCCGCGCCTGATCGCCGAGGATCCGCGGTTCGCGGCGCTCGAGAGTGCGCCCACGCCACGCATGCTCG
>JBQCJR010000918.1:0-2374 GCA_051952595.1 Kofleriaceae bacterium | reverse complement strand
TCGGTGAACGTGTGGCCGGAGAGCTTCATCACGCCGACGATCCCGCCGCCGTCGACCCTCGGGATCGCGTCGAGCGGCATGCAGAAGATCTTCGCGACCGCCGCGGCGTACTCGTCGCTCCACTGCTTGCCGGCGTGGACCGCGACGATCGTCTCGACGCCCTGCATCGCCTTGGGGAGCGGGCGAGGGCGGTTCTCCACCCGCTTCGGGTTCGGCTTGTCGGCGACGATGGCCCAGGACATGGGCTGGATAAGAGTCAGAGCTCGCACGTGGGTCTCCTAGTTGAGGCGTTCGTCGTCCTCGTCGAGAGGGTGTTGCTGTGCCAGCCGCCGGGGACGTTGCTTGTGCAGCTGCCACTTGTTCCAGTCACTCGCGCGCTCGAGCAACTCCAGGACCTCGGGCCGGTCGAGCGCATCCTGGAGCGGATCAGAAGACGCGCAGACTTCCTGCCGGAGCGGCAGCGTTCCTCGAAACGCGTAGTAGGGCCAACACAGCGACGCGAGGAAGCGGCCGGCGTCGTGCCAGGTGACGCCTACGATGATGCCGTAGGCGACGAACCCCAGGTAGACGACGATCTCGAGCATGATCTCGAACACGGGCTACTCCTGCGCACGCGGGTCGAGGGTCTCGACGACGAGCAGCGGCAGCGCGGTCTTCGAGAAGTCGAACTCGATCTTGAGCGGTGGCTCGCCGAGGAGCTGGTTGCCGAGGACCACCTCGACGCGCAAGCCGACCATCTGCGGGCGACGCCGCACCCCGTGCTCCGCCCACGCGCCTGCGAACACCTGGAGCAACACGCAGTGGTAGATGCTGCGCGCGAGATCCTCGAGGTTCTCGGGAGAGGCGTCCAGCCCGGCCATGCGCTCGAGCCCGAACGCGCGGGCGGAGGCGAGGAGGGCGGAGATCGAGGCGTTTGGAGCGGGCATCGACCGGTCAGTCGTGGTTGCAGTCGCTGGTCAGCGCGCGACCGTCGTGGGTCACGCGGCAGACCACGTGGTCACCGAAGGCACGCTTGAGGATGTCGGGGTGCAGCTCGGACCACGCGAGCGTGAGCGCGCGGAACTGCTCCACGGAAACGCCCTCGACGAGGGGAATCCCGAAGTCCGTGTATCTGTACGAGGTTCCGTCGGGACGCTGCTCCGTCACCTCGCGATCAGACTCGCCGTAGCGATCGGCGCCCCAGAGCTGCAGGCACGTCTCGAAGTCCTCCTCGTAGACGTCCATTTCCTCGGCGTGCGCGGACTTGACGAGGTACGCGTCGCGGACGCGGAACGTGCACGGCTCCCCGTCGTTGAAGTACGGCGTGTACTGGCGCCACTGGACGGCGAAGCCCTCGGGGATGTGGGCGGCGAGGTGCGCGGCGACGGCCTCCTTCGCTTGGCTGCCGAAGGAGGCGAGCTGGTCGTCGTAGTCCCTGCGTGCCTTGTTCAGGTTCTCGATCATGGTCTTGAGTGCCATCTGGTGTCCTCTCGATGGTGTGGCGGTCAGTATTGGTAGGGTTGGACATCAGCCCGGCCGTCCGGGTAGATGTGGCATCTGACGTGCTGTCCGAACGCGTGCTGGAACACCCGCGTCGGGATCTTGGCCCATGCGCGGTTGAACTCCTGGAGTTGGTCTGCGACTTCGGGATTCCCCTCCGGCACATAGTTGCTCGAGTCGTGGGTGGGAATCAGCATGCAGCCCGCACTGCGCCCATCGAGCGTGCCCTCGAACGCGCGCGGGCCGTCCTCCTTCTGGAACCACCACAGCGTGTGCGAGGACGGGATGATCGACGCGAGGTACTCGACGACTCGCTCTCGGGTGAAGGCTGCGAGCTGCTCCTCGCCGTCCTGCGCGGCCTCGCGAAATTTGGTGAGCATCGATTGAAATGTCATCCGGACTGTCTCCTTGGTGGTGTCGAGCGGTTCAGTATCCACAGTTGTAGTCGTCGATTCGGTAATTGCCGCCGGACTCGATGACCACGAGGACACCGATCCCGAAAGCGGACTCGAGCACCTCCTCGGGAATCTCCCGGAAGGCGCGCCTGAGATCGGTCCACGCCTTCCTGGTGAGCCCAGCCCACTCCAGCCGGGCGGGATTGCCGTGCTCGAGGGTGATTGCGGAGGAGCCGGCCTTGGACTCGACGTACGCCTCCCCGACCGTGAAGGTGCACGGCTCCCCGTCGTTGAAGCTCGGAACGTACTGCGTCCAGGTGAGCACGCAGCCATCGGGAACCAACGCGCCGAGCGCGGCGGCGATCTTCTTCGCGGTGAGCTTCGCGACCTCGGTGTCGAGCGCCTTGCGCGCCTTGGCGATGCGCTTGAGTTGCGTCTGTAGTGCCACGTTCAGTCCTCCTCGAGATGCTCGGTGGTGCCGCGCACGGCGGCGATGAGTG
>JBQCJR010000917.1:0-10250 GCA_051952595.1 Kofleriaceae bacterium | reverse complement strand
ACCTCCGGCCTGGTGCCCAAGCTCGAGCGGCTCGGCAACGAGACCGTGCGACCGAACCTCGCGGTGTCGCTCAACGCGCCCAACGATGCGGTGCGCGACATGATCATGCCGATCAACCGCAAGTGGAACATCGCGCGGCTGCTCGGCGCGCTCAAGGCGTACCCGCTCGAGCAGCGGCGGCGGATCACGTTCGAGTACGTGTTGCTCGCCGGGGTCAATGACTCGCTCGGCGACGCGGCGCAGCTCGCGCGGCTGCTCCGCGGCATCAAGTGCAAGGTCAACATCATCCCGTACAACCCGCACCCCGAGGCGCCGTACGCGCGGCCCTCGCGGGGCGCGGTCGATGCGTTCCAGAACGAGTGCAAGCGGCTCGGGCTGCCGACCTACCTGCGCACGCCGCGCGGCGACGACATCGACGCGGCGTGTGGCCAGCTCGCGAATCGCGTCGAGGGCGCGCCGCTGGTGCCGCTCCGCGTGCGCAAGGGGCCACCGCCCGCGCCCGCGGTGGAGTGACCTGCGAGGAAATAGTCGGCGCGCCCTGCTGCGTTGACCTCACCGGACAGGCGTACGCTGGTGCCGGTGAACACGAACACCTACGTGATCACGCGTCCGCCGGGGCGGGGCCTCTTGCGTGCCGCCGGCATCCTCACCCAGCTGTGCTGCGCGAGCTGCCTGCTGTTCGGCACGATCGCGTTTGTCCTGGTGACCCAGAACCGGACCGGCGGGGCAGGGCTGGTGATCGCGTGGGCGGTGGTCGCGCTGGTGGGCCTGGTGCTCGGCGGGCGGGTGACGCGCGGCGGGCTGATCTCGCTGGTTGGCGCCGCGGCGATCGACGCCGCGTTCGGCGTGGCGCTGCTCGCGCTCCCGTACGACGCGCTGCGCGCGCTGCTCCAGGTCCTGCCGGCGTCGGACGTCGACGCGATCGCCTCGCTCTCGACCGGCGCGGGGATCGCGATGCTCGTCGTGGGCGCGCTGTGTGGCGCCGCGATCCCACAGGCGACCCGCTACACGCGCTGGCTGCACGAGGCCATGGAGCCGAGCCCGCCGACCGTCACCTCGCCCGGGTTCCCGCCGCCGCCGATCGCGGCCACGCGCACCTCGGTGTGGCACGCGCCCGCCGCGCCGCCGCGCGAGCGCCGATCGCGGCGCCGGATCTACCTCGCGCTCGCCGGGCTGGCGCTCGGCGTGGGCGCCGGGGTGGGCGTGCTGGTCTCGGCGGGCACGTCCTCGCCTCGGGCGGCGACCGGCGGCGGATCGGGGGGCTCTCCGGGCGCGCGCGGCGCCGGGCCCGACCCGGGCGGAGCCGCCTCCGCGGCCCTCGCGATGCCGCCAGATGCCGCGGAGGTCGCCGTCGAGCCACCGCCGCCACCGCCGCCGCCGCCGATCCGCACGCTGCTCGATGCCCAGCGCGCGGCGCTCTCCGCCGGTGACTTCGCGGCGCTCGCCGCGACGCTCGCGCCGAACGCGTTCTCGATCGGCGTGTCCGCCGACGCGATCGCCGAGGGCCGCGATGCGATCGCCGCGGCGATGCGACGCGATCTCGGCGAGCTGCCGCCGGATCAGGTGATCGTCGAGTCGAAGCTCGAGGAGATCGGCCAGCGCGGCAATCACGCGTGGATCGCCCAGGAGCTCGAGATCGACGTGCTCGGCCGCGGCGCGCGCCGCTACGCGGTCACCCAGCTCGCCGCGGCGCTCGATGGCACCTGGCAGGTCATCGCGTGGCACTGGGCGATCCCGATCCCGAACGACACCGCCGAGCGGCTCGCGGCGCTCGACGGGCTCGCCGCGCCGGCGCCGCTGGCCGGCGTGGTGGACGGGCCGCCCGAGCTGGTGGCCGCGGTCCGCGCCGCGTTCGCCTCGCGCCGCGCGTTCGCCGAGGCGCGCAGCGACGACCCGCGCGGGTTCAACTTCGGCAGCGCGCCCGGCGAGCGGATCGTCGGCGGCGCCCGGGTCCGCAAGGTGTTCGAGCGGCTGAGCGCCGCGATCCGCGCCCGCGACGGGATGCGGATCGTGGGCGGCGGCGCGTGGGATCCGGCGCAGCGCGCCGCACCGGAGATCGCCTATGTCGCCGCGAACGTCGACTTCACCGCGAAGTCGCGCGCGGCCACCGAGCTGACCCAGACGTTCCGGGTGCTCGGCGTGCTGGTCCACGAGGCCGGCGGCTGGCGAATCGTGCAGACCCAGTGGTCACACGCCGCACCGGCTCGCTGAGCTCAGCGCGCGAGCGCGGCCAGCTCGGCGGTCGAGAAGAAGAACGCGATCTCCTCGCGCGCGGTCTCCGGCGCGTCCGAGCCGTGCACGGCGTTGCGCTCGATGTTGGTCGCGAACTCCTTGCGGATCGTGCCGGCATCGGCCTTCTCCGGGTTCGTCGCGCCCATCACCTCGCGGTTCTTCGCGACCGCGTTCTCGCCCTCGAGCACCTGCACGATCACCGGGCCCTCGGTCATGAACTTCACGAGGTCGGCGTAGAACGGGCGCTCCTTGTGGACCGCGTAGAACGCCTTGGCCTGGGCCTCGGTCAGCCGGACCATCTTGGACGCCAGGATGCGCAGGCCCGCGGCCTCGAGCTTCGCGGTGACTCCGCCGATCGCGTTGTTGGCGACGGCGTCGGGCTTGATGATCGAGAAAGTGCGTTCGATGGCCATGACGTAACTCCTTGAAGTTCGCGGAAGCTAGTCGAAACCGCGGGGACGCGCAACGTGCCGGGTCACCGCGCGCGCGGGAACGCGAGCTTGGCCAGCGCGAGGGCGCCCTGCTTCCACGGCACGCGATGGGTGACGCCGGCTCGGCCCAGCTGGTCGGCGTGGGTGGCGTACCAGTCGAAGTTGCGGATCAGCGCCGCCTTGTTCGAGTGGCGCGGCGTCCAGTCCAGCTGCGCGCGCGCCCGGTCGATCGAGACGAACGAGTCCTCGGTGACCGTCTCGTAGATCCACGGATACAGCGGCGACAGCCCGGCCCGCTCGAGCGCGCGCAGCGCCCACAGCGCCGGTCCGATCGGGAGCGAGCGGATCCGGCGGCCGTGCCCCGCCGCGTCGAGCACGGCCTGGAAGTCCTCGCGCTGGGTCGTGAACTCGGCGGCGCCGACGTTGAACGTGTCGTTCGCGCGCGCGACCGGCAGCGTGCCCGCCGCGACGATCGCGGTGCACAGATCCTCGACGTCGAGCAGCTGGTAGCGGTTGGCGCCGCGGCCGAGGATCGGGAAATCGCGGCCCTCGCGCGCCCACTCGTAGAGCAGCGCGAACACGCCGAGCCGCTCGGGACCGACGAACGACTTGGGCCGCAGGATCGGCACCTCGCGGCCGGCCTGCCGCGCCGCGATGCACACGTGCTCGGCTTCGACCTTCGCCGTGCCGTACGGCCCGACGCCGGACATCGGATCGGACTCGACCAGCGGGTGGTGGTCCGGCACGCCGTACACCGCGGTGGACGAGATGTGGACGACGCGGCGCGCGCCGGTCGCCTCGAGCACGGTACGCGTGCCCTCGACGTCGATCGAGTGGATCTCGGCCGGCGGGTAGAGCGGCAGCGCCGCGGCCGCGTGGACCACGACGTCGCAGTGCTCGGCAGCGTCCGCGACCGCGCGGCGATCCCGGATGTCGCCGCGTAGCTCGCGGATCCGAGGCCGCTCGGGGTAGTCGAACGGCTCGCGATCGAGCGAGGTCACCTGGTCGCCGCGCGCGAGCAGGTGGCGGATCAGGTTGATGCCGAGGAAGCCGGCGCCTCCGGTGACGAGCCAGCGCATGCCGGCGTGTTACGCGGCGCGCCGTTGCGTGTCAACGCTTGGCCCCATGGGTATGGTCGCACCGAGGGGGTGTGCCGTGGTGATGACCGAAACCCAGACCGAACGAATCGACACCGAGCGCAGGATCGCGCGAAGGATCCAGCCCAAGGGCGCGGTGATGCTCGAGCTCGACGGCCGGATCGTGCACGGCCGGATCTCGAATCTCTCCGCGACCGGGCTGCTGGTCGCGCTCGAGGACGCGGACTGCGTGCGGCCGCTCGACCCCCGGCTGGTGCTCCAGGTGCGGCTCGACAACCCGGTGTCGAGCTGGATCGAGCTCGAGGGCCACGTCGTGCGGATCGAGGAGTGCGCGCTCGCGATCGAGCTCGACCACGCGACCCCGGCCTACGACGCGCTGATCGGCAGCGAGCAGGTCGCCGCGGCCCAGAACCGCCGCACGCCGTGCGCGGTGGTCGTCGGCAGCGACGAGGCACGGCGCCGGCCGGTCGTCGACCGACTGCGCAGCGTCGGGTACGTGATCGTCGAGGCGGCAACGCCGCTCGAGGCGGTGGTCCGGGTCGGCGAGGCCAGCTACGAACCCCAGGTGATCGCGGTCGCCGAGACGATGCTCCAGAGCAACGCGGACGAGCTGCGCTCGTTCATGCTGCGCGAGCACCCCGACGCCGAGATCCTGGCGTTCGGCCCGGACGGCGCCGAGAGCACCGCGCTCGATCAGTGGCTCGAGGCGCTCAGGCGCTCGAGCTCGACCTAGTTACCCGAGCAGCTTGGCGAGCGTGACGCCCATCTCGGCCGGCGTCGGCGCCACCGCGATCCCGGCCGCCTCGAGCGCCGCGATCTTGTCGGACGCCGCGCCCTTGCCGCCGGAGATGATCGCGCCGGCGTGGCCCATCCGCTTGCCCGGAGGCGCGGTCTGGCCGCCGATGAACGCGGCGACCGGCTTGTCGATGTAGTCCTTCACGAACTGCGCGGCGCGCTCCTCGGAGTCGCCGCCGATCTCGCCGATCATGAAGATCGCCGACGTGCCGGGATCCTCGGCGAACCACTCGAGGCAGTCGATGAAGTCGGTGCCCTTGACCGGATCGCCGCCGATGCCGATCGCGGTCGACTGGCCGTATCCGAGCGCAGTCAGCTGGTGCACGACCTCGTAGGTCAGGGTGCCCGAGCGCGACACCACGCCGACGCCGCCCGGCTTGTGGATGTAGCCGGGCATGATGCCGACCTTGCACTGGCCGGGCGTGATCACGCCGGGGCAGTTCGGGCCGACGAGGATGACCTCGGGGTACTCGTTGTCGAGCACGTACTTGACGCGGACCATGTCGCGCGCCGGGATGCCCTCGGTGATCGCGATGATCAGCTCGATCCCGGCGGCCGCGGCCTCGAGGATCGAGTCGGCGGCGAACGGCGGCGGCACGTAGACCACCGAGGTGTTCGCGCCGGCCTTCTCGACCGACTCGGCGACGGTGTCGAACATCGGGACCTGCTCGAGGCCCGCGACCTTCGCGCCGCCCTTGCCGGGGGTGACGCCGGCGACGACGCGCGTGCCGTACTCCACCATCTGCTTGGCGTGGAATGCGCCCGCCGAGCCGGACATGCCCTGGACGACGAGCTTGGTGTTGTTTCCGACGAGGACGCTCATCAGCGCGTCTCCTTGGCAGCCTTGACGACCTTCTGGGCGCCGTCGGCCATATCGGCCGCGGCGACGATGTTGAGCCCGCTCTCGGCGAGCAGCTTCTTGCCGAGCTCGACGTTCGTGCCTTCGAGCCGCACGACGAGCGGAACCTTGAGACCCACTTCCTTGACCGCCGCGATCACGCCGTTCGCGATCGTGTCGCACTTCATGATCCCGCCGAAGATGTTGACGAAGATCGCCTTCACGTCGGGATCGCGGGTGATGATCTTGAACGCCGCGGTCACCTTCTCGGCCGTGGCGCCGCCGCCGACGTCGAGGAAGTTGGCCGGCGCCCCGCCGTAGTACTTGATGATGTCCATGGTCGACATCGCCAGGCCGGCGCCGTTGACCATGCAGCCGATGTTGCCATCGAGCGAGATGTACGAGAGGTCCCACTTCTTGGCCTCTTGCTCGGCCGGGTCCTCCTCGTTCGGATCGCGCCAGTCCTCGAGCTCGGGGTGGCGGTACAGCGCGTTATCGTCGAAGTTGATCTTCGCGTCGAGCGCGAGCACCCGGCCATCCTTGGTGGTGACCAGCGGGTTGATCTCGAGCATCGAGCAGTCCATGTCCTCGTAGGCGCGCGACAGCGAGCGGAGGAACTTGGCGAGCTCGGCGGCCGGCTTGCCGGCGATCCCGAGCTGCTTGGCGAGCACGCGCGACTGCCAGTCCTGCCAGCCGGTCGCCGGATCGACCGCGTGCTTGAAGATCTTCTCGGGGTGGGTCGCCGCGACCTCCTCGATATCCATGCCGCCCTCGGCGGACGCCATCACGGTGACCCGGCCGGTGCCGCGATCGAGCAGCATGCCGAGGTAGTACTCGTGCTCGATCTCGAGGCCCTGCTCGACGAGCAGCCGCTGGACCTTCTTGCCCTCGGGGCCGGTCTGCGGGGTGACCAGCTGCATGCCGAAGATCTTGTGCACCGCGGCCTCGGCGTCGGCCTGGGTCTTGGTGACCTTGACGCCACCACCCTTGCCACGGCCGCCGGCGTGGATCTGCGCCTTGACGACCACGATCGGCGTGCCGGCTTCGGCCTGGACCTTCGGGATCGCGGCGATCGCATCTTCGGCGCTGGTCGCTGGGATGCCGATCGGGACGGGCACCCCATACTTCTTCAGCAGCTGCTTGCCTTGATACTCGTGGATCTTCACGGTCGGGGTGTAACACGGTCACGCCGCGCCGGTCGCGGGCGGAGCCGCCCAACCGTGCTGCGCGGCGGCGCGGCGCGCGGCGATGTGGCTAGCTCACCGGTGCTTCGCCGTCGGCCTCGCGGCGACGCGGCCACCACAGCGAGGTGGCGAGGGCGAACCCGACCGGGAGGGCCATCATCGCGAGCTGGATCGGCAGGTGATCCGTGAGCAGGCCGACGAGCGGCGGCGACCACAGATCCCCGAACAGGTGGATCGCGAAGATCCCGACCGCCATCGCGCTCGCCCGCAGGTACGCGGGCACGGTGCGCAGCATGATCGCGTTGATCGGCGAGGTCGACAGGAACAGGCCGATCTCGCACAGCCCCGCGAACACGAAGAACAGGCTCGCCGTGGGCATCAGGAACGTCGCGACCGCCATCGGGAACGCGAACGCGACGCCGACCGCACACACCCGCAGCTGGGCGTTCGCGGCCAGCCGGTTCGCGCGATCGAGGTGCGACGCGCCCGGCGGCACCGGCGGCAGATCGCGGAGCACCCGGTCGCACCACCGGCCGCCGACGATCGTGCCGATCGCGCCCGCGATCACGGTGACCACGCCGAACCAGAAGTTCGCCGCCTTGAGCTCGAGCGCGTAGGTCTCGTACAGGTACTTCGGCGCCCAGTAGGAGAACGCGCCGATCGCCGCGGTGTGCGCGCAGTAGCCCCACACCGCGCGGCGGTACAGCGGGATCTGGACCAGCGCGCCGATGCTGTCGACGATCCGCGCGCGCGCATCGGCGAGCTTGCGCGCCGGCTCGTCCATCAGGAGCACCAGCAGCGCGAGCAGCAGCCCCGGCACGCCGCCGACGAAGAACGCCTCGCGCCAGCCCCACGCCGATTGCACGAACCCGCCGAGCAGGTAGCCGAGCGCCGAGCCGAGCGGCACCGCGAGGTAGAAGATCGCGAGCGTCTTGCCCTTCTTGTCGGGCGGCGTGATGTCGTCGATGATCGTCGGCGCGAGCGTCACGTAGGAGGCCTCGCCGATCCCCACGATGGCGCGCGCGACGATCAGCGTCGCGAGGCTATCGGCGAGCCCCGAGGCGATGGTCGCCGCGCTCCAGGTGATCACGCCGAGCGCGATCAGCCACTTGCGCGACATCCGATCGCCGAGCGCGCCGAAGATCGGCGACGTGACGAAGTAGCCGAGCAGGAACACCGTCGCGAGCAGCCCGCCCTCGAAGTTGTTGAGCGCGAGGTCGTCCTGGATCCGCGGCAGCACCGCGGCGACGATGTAGCGATCGAGGTAGTTGAGGAAGTTGAGGCCGGTGAGCAGCGTGACGATCGCGAGGCGGTTGCGGATCATGGCGCGCCGTACCGGTAGAACAGCACCAGCGACGCGAGCACCGGGATGACCGCCCGGACCTCCGTCGAGGACGCCTCGCCGGGCGCGACATCCGGGACCGCGGTGACCACCCGCACGCCGCTCTCCGCCAGCAGCGACATCGCGAACCGCTCGCCGCGCAGGAGATCGAGGCGCAGCCCGCCGACCATGTTGTAGCCGCCGGCGTTCTTGCCGAACGAGTACCCGAGCCCGACGTACGGCGCCAGCCGGCCCGGGGTCAGCGTCCAGCGCACGAACAGGTCGACCGCGGTCAGGTCACCGACCTTGCCGATCCGGGTCGCGAGGTCGAACGCATTGGCGCGCACGCCGAGCTCGCCGAGCAACAGCTCGCCGCTGCCGCGCACGTCGGCGCCGCCGACCGCGCCGAACAGGTAGCCGACCTGGATCTTCCGCTGGCCGTCCGGCGCGAGGCCCGGCGAGCCCAGCGCGCGGGGCAGCTGGGCGCGCACCGTGGACTCGCGGCCGTCCTCGATCTGCACCGAGGTGTCGTGCGGCGCGTAGCCCGCCATCGCGATCCGCACGCTGTGCGCCCCCGCCGGCACGGGCAGCGTCGACGGCACCACGCCCACCAGGTTGCCGTCGAGCAGCACCTGGGCGCCCACCGGCTCGCCCTCGATGCGCAGCGTGCCCGTCCCGCCGCCGAGCGCGAGCTCGAGATCGACCGGCTCGCCGTACTCGACGGTGACGTCCCGGGCAGCGCGCCGGCCATCGATCTCGACGACGATCCGGTGGGAGCCGCCGCGGATCGTGCCGGAGTACGGCGTCTGGCCCACCGGCACGGCGTCGACCAGCACGCGGGCGCGCGACGGCACCGAGCGCACCGCGATCGAAGCCGGCCGCGACGTCAGCTCGCGCAGCGTGCGCGCCACCTTGTCGCGATCCGGCGATTGCGGCGCCGCTTCGAGGTACCGCTCGTACCACACCGCCGCCTCGCGCAGCTTGCCGAGCCGCTCGTAGTCGACCGCGATGTTGTAGAGCGCGAAGGGATGGGAGACCAGCTCGTTCGCGCGCAGGTAGTGCTCGATCGCCGTCTCCCAGTCCTTGTTGCGGTCCGCGGCCTGGCCGGCGGCGAACGCGCGGCGAGCCTCTTCGCGCAGATCGTCGGCGCGCGCGGGTGCGGCGAACAGAGCGAGCAAGAGGACGGCGACGACCGCCACGACCGAGAACGACCAGCTACGCATCAGTATGGATTGGGCTTGGTGCTGCCGCCCTGCGGCTTCCTGGAGTCGTCGTTGCCCGGCGGCCGGGCCTTGGTGTCGTCGGGCGGAGCCTTCTGCTCCACGCGCTCGACGGTCGCCCCGGAGCCGCCGTTCGCGCCCGGGCTCGCGCCGAGATACGGATCGACCGGTCGCGCGCCGCCGCCCGGAGGAACGCGCACGCTCGCGCCGCCCGGCTTGCGCTGGTCCCGCGGGGTCGGCGACTCCGGCTTGCGCCCGGTCGCCACCGCGCCCGGCTCCGCGGGCGGCATCCTCAGCACCACCGAGGTGCGCTGGTTCTCGCGCACGTCCTCCTCGCTATCGAGCGATGCGTGCCCGGCGAGCTCGACGTGCACGCGGTGCCGCCCCGGCTCGAGCGTGACCACGATCGGCGTCGAGCCGCGCGGCACGTCGTCCACGGTCACCGCGGCGCCGAGCGGCACCGTCTTGATCTCGAGCGTGCCCGTGGAGGCGACCGGGGGCGCCGGCGGATCGCGGTCGGTGGAGTGCGCGGGCGCCGCGGGGCGAGCGGGCTCGTCGTCCTTTGACATCATCAGCACCGCCGCGGTGGTGGCCGCGGCGACCGCGAACGCGCTCACCGCGATCGCGAGGCCGCGCAGCCGGCCCGGCGACGCCGACGGCATCGCCACCGCGGGCACCGAGCTGGTGCCGAGCGTGCCGTCGAGCTCGATCGGACCGAGCTGCGCCGCCGCCTTGTCGCTCGGCAGCGCCGCCGCGAACAACTCGGCGGTCGGGAACCGCGCGGCGGGATCCTTCTCGAGCGCGCGGTGGACCGCGCGGACCAGCAGCGGCGGCAGGCCCGGCCGGACCTCGTCGAGCCGGGGCGGCTCGGTGGTGAGCAGCTTCGCCACTAGCACGGCATAGGTCGCGCCGTCGAACGGCGGCTTGCCGGCCAGCATCTCGTACAGGATCACCCCGCACGCGTAGATGTCCGCCGGCCGCTCGATCGGGTTGCCCATCGCCTGCTCGGGCGCCATGTACAGCGGCGTCCCCATCACCACGCCGGTCGTCGTCAGCTTGGTCATCGCGACCTGCTGGTCCGGATCGACGTGCTTCGAGATCCCGAAGTCGAGCAGCTTGACTAAGTCGTGGT
>JBQCJR010000916.1:0-2170 GCA_051952595.1 Kofleriaceae bacterium | reverse complement strand
GGGCCCAGCCGCTCGATCCGGTAGCGCACGCCGCTCTCCTCGGCGGCGAGCTCGCCGTCCCACGGCGTGCGCACGAACCCGCGCGCGTCGAGATCCGGCATCCGGACATCGCAGCCGAACCGTCCCTCGACCCGCGTCAGGTACACGTAGCGGAGGTCCGGTCGCGCGAGCGCGTCGATCAGCAGGCCGGCGCCGCCGACCACGAACGCGGTCTCGACGTCCGGGACCGCGAGCGCTTCGTCGAGCGAGCGCGCGACGACCACGCCGGCCGGGACCTCCTGTGGCTGGCGCGACACCACGACGTTGACGCGCCCGGGCAGCGGGCGCCGGCCCACCTCGCGGCTCTCCCACGTCTTGCGACCCATGATGATCGAGTTGCGCCGGCCCTCGCTCGCCTCGCGCGTGACGCGCTTGAAGTGACGCAGGTCGCCATGCAGCTTCGGCCACGGCAGCGCCTGATCCTTGCCGATCCCCCACGCGAGATCAGCGGCGACGACGACATCGAAGGTCACGCGGTCACGGTAGCACCAGATCGTGTACCTTCCCGCCGTGGCGACGGTCGCGTTCACTCCCAACCTCGCGCGGCACGTCGAATGTCCGCCGCAGACGGTCGAGGGCGCGACGGTGCGCGTCGTGCTCGACGCGGTGTTCGCGGCGAACCCGCGGCTGCGCGGCTACGTGCTCGACGACCAGGGCGGGCTGCGTCGCCACATGATGGTGTTCGTCGATGGCCAACAGATCGACGATCGCGAGCGGCTCTCCGATCCCGTCGGAGCCGCGAGCGAGATCTACGTGATGCAGGCGCTCTCCGGAGGATGACCCCATGGTGCAGTCACTGCTGATCTCCACCCGCAAGGGCTTGTTCGTCGCCGCGCCCGAGGGTGACTCGTTCCGCGTGACCGGCGGCTCGTTCATCGGCGACAACGTCACGCTCGCGCTCGCCGATCCCGCCGGCAGCTGGTACGCGGCGCTCGATCACGGCCACTTCGGCGTCAAGCTCCATCGATCCGACGATCGCGGCGCGACGTGGATCGAGATCGAGACCCCGAAGTATCCGCCGCAGCCGGAGGGCCAGGTCGAGAAGACGCCGTACGGCCGCGAGCTCAAGTGGACCACCTCGTTGATCTGGGCGCTCGCGCCGGCACCCGAGCGCGCTGGTGCGCTGTGGTGCGGCACGCTCCCGGGCGGACTGTTCCGGTCCGAGGATCGCGGCGCCTCGTGGTCGCTCGTCGAGTCGCTGTGGCTCGACCCGTCGCGCAGCAGCTGGATGGGCGGCGGCCGTGATGATCCGGGGATCCACTCGATCTGCGTCGACCCGCGCGATCCACGCAACGTGTCGGCGGCGATCAGCTGTGCCGGGATCTGGCGCACCCGCGATGGCGGCGAGACCTGGACCAACACCGCTGGCGGCATGCGCGCCGCGTACATGCCGCCCGAGCGCGCGTACGAGGCGGAGGTCCAGGATCCTCACTGCCTGGTCCAGTGTCGCTCGGCGCCCGACGTGTGGTGGTCGCAGCACCACAACGGCATCTTCCGCTCGACCGACGACATGCAGACCTGGCAGGAGATCGGGGAGGCGGGGCCGTCGACGTTCGGGTTCGCCGTCGTGGTCGATCCGGCGGATCCGGACACCGCGTGGTTCGTGCCGGCGCAGAAGGACGAGAAGCGCGTCCCGGTGGACGGCAAGCTGGTCGTCACGCGCACGCGCGACGGCGGCAAGACGTTCGAGGTGCTGTCGGGCGGGCTGCCGGACTCGTTCGCGTACGACGTGGTCTATCGCCACGGCCTCGCGTTGTCGGCCGACGGCGCGCTCGCGCTCGGCTCGACCACCGGCAACGTGTTCGCGAGCCGCGATCGCGGCGACTCGTGGCAGGTGGTCTCGCACCACCTGCCGCCCGTGCACGCGGTCACGTTCGCGGACTAGTGCACCGCGTCCGAAATAGGATCAATGCGATGGCGGTTTGGCTCAGACATGATGCGCCGACCTCGGTTGATCAAGCTGACCACAAAGATGCGAGCGGAGTTGGAGGCGGCGATCGCAAGGCCGTCGGCGGCAGCGGGCTTCGTGCGGCGTGCTCGAGTGATCCTGCTGAGCGCTGACGGCGTGACGGGGGCCGAGATTGCGACGCGGCTGGACCTCACACCCGAGGCCGTCTCGCGGATCCGACGT
>JBQCJR010000915.1:0-4661 GCA_051952595.1 Kofleriaceae bacterium | reverse complement strand
ACATCGCCGCGTACATGCGAGCCTGGAATCGCAACCCAACCGCGTTCGAGTGGACGAAACCAGCGCGTGCGATCATCCGCTCGCACCGCCGAATGCTTGATCGGATATCGGGAGCGGTGCACTAGCGGGCCCGCTGCTCGGCGGACTTGTACTTGTAGTACTGGTCGAGGACCATCTTCAGGTACTGCCGCGTGTACTTGTACGGCGGCACGGTGTAACCGAACTTCGCGAGCGAGCCGAGGCCCGCGTGGTAGCCGGCGATCGTCAGCACCAGGTCGCCATCGACCTGGTTCGCGAGCCAGCGCAGCAGCCGCGTGCCGGTCATGATGTTGGTCCGCGGATCGAACACGTCGCCGGGCGTGCCCATATCGATCTCGACGTCGGGGTGGACCTGCATCAGCCCCCTGCAGTCCATCGCCGAGACGACCTTCGGATCGTAGTCGCTCTCGACCTTGATCACCGCGCGGATGAGCGGCACCGGGATCCGGTACAGCGCGGACGCCTCGTAGATGTACGGATCGTAGCGGCTGTACCGATCCGGCGAGCGATCGGTCGCCGGGACCTTGTCGCAGCGCTCGCACGAGCCACGCGCCGCGCTCGCCTTGGAGCCCTTCTCCGGCTCGGAGCTCAGCACCTTCTTCCACGGCCCACCACGCGGCTTGCGGTTGGTGAAGTGCATGACCCCGTCGGCGTCGGTGTACGAGTAGACGTCGGCGCGCGCCGCATCCCCCGCGAGCCCGAGCGCGGCGCTCAGCCCGACGATCGCACCGAGGATGGTCCCGCGCATGTCGGAAAGCCTAGCGCCCCCTCCCCCGGCGCGGCAATCGACGCCGACACGCGATGAAACGCTGTATGGTCCCCTCACCTACATGCCCGAGCCTCTCGAGACCGACTACTTGGTCATCGGCTCCGGAATCGCCGGACTGAACTTCGCGCTTCACGCCGCCGAGCACGGCCGCGTCGTCGTGATCACCAAGAAGCTGCCGTCGGACACCAACACCAACTGGGCGCAGGGAGGCGTGGCCGCGGCGCTGGCCAAGGACGATAGCTTCGAGCGACACATCGAGGACACGCTCGTCGCCGGCGACGGGCTGTGCGATCGCAAGGTCGTCGAGCTGTGCGTGCTCGATGGCCCGGCGCAGATCCAGCGGCTGCTCGATCTCGGCGTGCGCCTGGCGCGCGATCCATCCGGCGAGCTCGATCTCGGCATGGAGGGCGCGCACACCCGCCACCGCGTCGTGCACTGGGAGGACATCACCGGGCGCGAGATCCAGCGCGCGCTGATCGAGGCCGTCGCGCGGCACTCGAACATCACGGTGCTCTCGGACCACATCGCGGTCGACCTGCTCTCGATGGCCAAGTACGGCGGCGATCCGGCGTGTTTCGGCGCGTACGTGCTCGACAACGCGACCGGCGTGGTCAAGACGATCTGCGCCCGCGCGACGGTGCTCGCGACCGGCGGCACCGGCAAGGTCTACGTCTACACCTCGAACCCCGACGTCGCGACCGGCGACGGCGTCGCGATGGCATACCGGATCGGCGCGGCGGTGTGCGATCTCGAGTTCGTCCAGTTCCACCCCACGGTGCTCTACCACCCGCACGCGCGGAACTTCCTGCTGACCGAGGCGATGCGCGGCGAGGGCGGCGTGCTCCGGCTCGCGAACGGCGAGACGTTCATGGAGCACTACCACCCGATGAAGTCGCTCGCGTCGCGCGACGTGGTGGCGCGCGCGATCGACAACGAGCTCAAGAAGACGGGCGCCGACTCGGTGTTCCTCGATATGACCCACCTCGACGCCGGGTTCGTGCGTGGCCGGTTCCCGAACATCTACGAGAACTGCCTGTCGCTCGGCATCGACATCACGCGCCAGCCGATCCCGGTGGTGCCGGCGGCCCACTACATGTGCGGCGGGGTCAAGGCGGACGAGCACGGCGCCACGACGATCAGCGGGCTGTACGCGATCGGCGAGTGCGCGTTCACCGGGCTGCACGGCGCGAACCGGCTGGCCTCGAACTCGCTGCTCGAGGGCATGGTGTTCTCGAAGCGCGCCGCCGACGCGGTGCGCGGCGCGCCGCGGATCCGGCCGTCCCAGGTCGCGACGTGGTCGTCGGGCGACGCGACCGACTCGAACGACGCGATCGTCGTGTCGCTCAACTGGGACGAGGTCCGCCGGTTCATGTGGTCGTACGTCGGCATCGTCCGCTCGGACAAGCGGATCGAGCGCGCGCGGCGCCGGATCGAGATCCTGCGCGACGAGATCCGCGAGTACTACCTCGACTTCAAGGTGACGAGCGATCTGATCGAGCTGCGCAACCTGGCGCTCGTGGCGCACCTGATCATCGAGAGCGCGCGCCGCCGCAAGGAGTCGCGCGGCCTGCACTTCACCCTCGACTATCCCGACAAGCTGCCCGAGGCGCGCCACTCCGAGCTCCAGCTGACCAACGGTCCACGCGGCTGACGGGCCGGGGGGGGTAATCCGCCAGCCCTCGCCTGCGGCTCCTTCACACAACACCGAGTCAACCGCCGTTCACATCGCGCAGCGCAGCCCCCCGCCAAGTCGAGGCGCGGCGGCCACTCGGCGGGAGCCGCCCGCGCGGGCAGTGCTGGCATCTGCCTCGCAATACCCCCGGCCATACTCCTCGCTGCCGGATCTTGACGGACGGCCACGCAGCGCGGGGGGGCCACCGGGGCATGTTGCCTCGGTGGCTTTGTTTTTTCGGGGGCGCTAACGTTGTTGGACATGCTCCGCCTGGCCTCGATCGGTCTCCTGTGCAGTCTCGCCGCGTGCCGCGGTCCGGCCGGGCCGTCGTCGCCCGCGGCCAGTGGCGTGCGCGCGTACGTCGCGGCGCTCAAGAGTGATGACGCCCGCGACGCGTACGAGCTGCTGTCCGAGTCGACGCGCAGCAAGCTGAGCTACGACGAGTTCGCCCTGCAGTGGAAGCAGAGCGCGAAGGAGCGCGCGTGGCAGGTCCAGGCGCTCGAGGAGAGCCTCAAGGGCAACCCCGATGTCGGCGAGCGCGCGCTGATCAGCTTCTCGGATGGCAAGCTGGTCCAGCTCGAGCGCGAGGACAAGGTGTGGCGGCTCGAGTCCGAGCTGGTGAGCCGGTCGCGCGCCCGCCGCCCGCGCGACGCGATCCGGCTGTTCGCCGACGCGATCGCCGCGCGCGATGTCAGCGGCGTGCTCGGCGTGCTCACCCAGCGCCGCCGCGAGGGGCTGACCAAGCAGGTCGAGGGGTTCGTCGCCGGGATCGGCAAGCGGATCAACGACAAGATCGACGAGTTCGGCAACGACCGCGCCGAGCTGCGATGGGACGAGAACGGCATCCGCTACCGGATCGTCCTGCGCAAGGAGGACGACGAGTGGCGGGTCGACGACATCTACATCCGCCCGGCGCCCCGGGATGACGACCGGGCGCGCGAGGGTGGCCTGCCGGAAGATTTCTAGCCGCCCGGCAGCGGCGGTATCGTCGGCGGCATGAGCCGCGATGACGACGCGACCATCGAGGTCCCCGGGACGGTCGACGAGAGAGCGCTCGAGTTGCGCGACAAGGCGAGCCTCGACGCGCTGCTCGCCAAGCGCTACCGGCTCGCCCGGCTGATGGGCCGCGGCGGGATGGGCGAGGTGATCGCGGCGCGCGACGAGCAGATCGACCGCGACGTGGCGATCAAGCGGATGAAGGCGGCCAAGCCGAGCGGCCGCGCGATCGAGCGGTTCCTCCGCGAGGCGTCGATCCAGGGCCGGCTCGATCACCCGGCGATCGTCCCGGTGCACGAGATCGGCCTCGACCACGACGGGCTGCCGTTCTTCGCGATGAAGAAGCTGACCGGCACGACGCTCGCGAAGCTCCTCGGCGAGGATCGCGCGCGCGGCCCGCTCCAGCGCGACGTGCTGCGCGCGTTCGCCGATGTCTGCCTCGCGGTCGAGTTCGCGCACGTGCGCGGCGTGATCCACCGCGACCTCAACCCGAACAACGTGATGCTCGGCGATTTCGGCGAGGTCTACATCCTCGACTGGGGCGTCGCGAAGGTGGTCGGCGAGGACGACGGCGAGTTCGCCGACGTCGACAGCGGCAGCGGCGAGCACGCGACGGCGGTCGGCACCGCGATCGGCACGCCGGGCTACATGGCGCCCGAGCAGGTGCGCGGCTGGACCGACATCGATGGCCGCGTCGACATCTACACGCTCGGCTGCCTGCTGTTCGAGATCCTCGCAGGCGAGCCGCTCCACCCACGCGGCGCCGGGCTGCGCAGCGCGCTCGACGGGATCGACGCGCGGCCCTCGGCGCGTGCGCCCGGCCGCGACATCCCGCCCGAGCTGGACGCGCTGTGTGTCCAGGCGACCGCGCTCGATCGCGAGCAGCGGGTCGCCACGGCGCGCGAGCTCGGCGACCGCGTCCACCGGTTCCTCGACGGCGATCGCGACGTCGCGCTGCGCCGCCAGCTCGCCCGCGGCCACCTCGAGCGCGCGACCGCCGCGTTCGCCGCCGGCGATACCGACGAGCTGCGGCGCGAGGCGATGCGCGAGGCCGCGGCGGCGCTCGCCCTCGATCCCGCGCTCGGCGACGCCGCCGCGCTGGTCGGCCGGCTGATGCTCGAGCCGCCGCGGGTCACGCCGCGCGAGGTCGAGGCCGCGATCGCCGAGGACGACATCCGGACGTCG
>JBQCJR010000914.1:0-12789 GCA_051952595.1 Kofleriaceae bacterium | reverse complement strand
TGCGCCCTGGCCCAGCCACCCGTTGACCGACTGCACCACCGGGCCCATCGGGTCCGGCGTGCGCCCCACGTTTTGCAAGAAGTCGAACATGTGCCTCCGGGATGGCTTCGGATCTGCGAGCGGGATCGATGCGCTCGTTCACCCTACGCCGAGATCCACGTCACTCTTCCCCCGCGGGGCGGAAAACCGACGCGCCCTCACGTTGATCTCCGTCACGGCTTCGTAAACGTGTGGCTGAAGTCCATGTGGCCGTCGCCGTCGTAGAACTCGCCGGTGAACCGGTCGCCGTCCACGTCGACATAGAGGAAGCCGACCTTGTCGGCGTCCTCGAACAGCGCGTGGTTGCCGCGGTCGCGCAGCTCGGTGGTCGAGGCGCCCGCGCCGGTGACGATCATCCGGGTGCCACACAGCGCGCCGGGCTCGTCGATCCACTGCCGGCTGTGGTCGTGGCCCGCGAAGTAGACCTGGCCGAGGCCACACACGTGGTCGTCGAAGAAGTCCTTGACCGCGTCGCCGTTCTGGATCGGCAGCGGGTTCGGGATCGGGATCCCGGCGAGCTCCGGCGCGTCGTAGTCCCCGGCGTTGCCGTGGGTGCCGTTCGAGCGGTACGGGTGGTGGCCCGCGACGAACACCCAGTCCTTGCCCGCGACCTCCATCATCGCCGTCGGCAGCCAGGTCGCCTGGTTGCCGTAGACGGTGTTGCTCCACAGGATCGCGTTGGTGTCGAGCACGATGAACCCGACGTGGTTCCAGGTGAACGTGTAGTACGTCGCCGGCATGTTCCACTTCTGGGACACCATCGAGTAGTCGACCTCGACCTTGCCGCGATCGAACTCGTTGCCGATGCCCGGCACCTCGATCACCAACCGGCCGCCGTAGTCGTGGTTGCCCAGCGCGACATAGAATGGCAGGTCGACGTCGGCGTAGGGCTGCTCGAACTTGGTCTGCCACTGCGAGTCGGTGACCGAATCGACGCCGGCATCGTAGATGTTGTCGCCGAGCATGAGCACGAAGTCGCAGCCACGCACCGCGCACAGATCGCGCATCGCGACCGCGACCTTGCGCTGGGCCGCGTTGCCCTTGCCGGTGTCGCCGATCGCGATGAACCGCACCCGCTTGGCGGGCGGTGGGGGCGGCGCATCGGCCGGAACGTCGTCGCCGCCGCCATCGTCGCCGCTCGGTCCGCCACTGTTCGGTGCGCCGCACGCAGCGACGACGATCGCGAACACCCCCGCCAGAATCTTCATGGAGCGCACGCTACATCGAGATCGATCCCTTGCGGAAGTCGGTCGCGCGGAGGTGCACGTTGATGCACACCGGGCGGCCCGAGCGCGCGATCGCCTTGGCCTCGGCGAGCGTCGCGTCGACGCGCGCCGGATCGGTGAGCGCGAGCCCCACCCCGCCGTAGCCCTCGGCGACCTTGTGATAGTCGGTGCGCCGCAGGTCGCAACCCAGCGTCGTGCCGAGGATCTCGACCTGCTCGCGTGCGATCTGCATCCACGACGCGTCGTTGCCGATCACCGCGATCGGCGCGACGCCGTGGCGGACGTAGCTATCGAACTCCGCGAGGGTGTACGCGGACGATCCGTCGCCCCACACCAGCCACACCTCGCGGCCCGGTCGGACCAGCGACGCGCCGAGCGCGAACCCGCCGCCCACCCCGAGGGTGCCGAACACACCCGGATCGAGCCACGACAGCGGCGCGCGCGGACGCACGATGTAGCTCGCGGTCGCGACGAAATCGCCACCATCGACCACCAGCACGGCATCGTCGGCCATCGCCTCCTCCATCCGCAGGAAGAAGTGCAGCGGATCGATGAGCTCGCCGGTCGGGTTCGCCTTGTTCGCGATCTCGCGATCGCGCGCCTGCTCCTTCTCGCGCAGCCCGGCGAGCCACGGCCGGAACCGCTCGCCCGCCGACGAGATCCGGTCCGCGAGCGCGACCAGGAAGTCGCCGGCGTGCATCTCGATCGAGATGTCCGGGCGGCGGTTCTTCTTGAGCTCGGCGGACGACAGGTTCGCGGCGATCAGCGTCGCGCGCTTGTTGATCCCGCGGCCGTAGCCGAGCCGGAAGTCGAACGGGAAGCCACACACGATCACGGCGTCGGCCTCGCGCAGCGCGGCGCCGCGGTTGTGGCGCAGCTGGAGCTCGTGGGTCCGCCCGAGCAGGCCACGCGCGCTGCCCGCGAGGAACACCGGCGCGCCGAGCATGCCGAGCGCGCGGGCCAGCCGCCCCGGATCGCGCACGCCGACCAGCGCCTGGCTGCCAACGACGATCACGGGCCGCTCGGCGTGCTTGAGCGCCTCGGCGGCGCGATCGATCGTCGCGGCGTCGTTGCGCAGGTGCGGCAGCTTGACCGGCAGGTGGACCTCGGGGAGCGGCGGCGCGCGGAACTGCCGGTACAGGTGGCCGCGGATGTACAGCTCGAGCGCCTTGGCGCCGATGCCCTTGGCCTTGCCGAGCCCGGCCTCCTTCTCGTACCAGGACCGCACCACGGACTCGGGGTACAGCAGATCGACGGGCACCTCGACGAACACCGGCCCCGGTACGCCCTCCATCGCGATCTGACAGGCGCGCTCGACGGTGGGGACGAGCGCCGGCACGGTCTTCACGGTGGTCGCCCACTTCGTGATCGGCCGCATGATCGAAAGCTGATCGATGTCCTGGAGCGCGCCGCGGCCCTTGAGCAGCGTCGCGGTCGCGCCGCCGAAGATCACGAGTGGTGTCTGCGCCATCTGCGCGTTCTTCACCGCGGTGACGGTGTTGGTGACGCCGGGGCCCGCGGTCACCGCAGCGACGCCGATCACACCGGTCATCCGCGCGACGGCGTCGGCGGCGAACACTGCGTTAACCTCGTCGCGGACGTCGATCACGCGCAGGCCGCGGTTCTGAGCGCCGGTGAGGATCGGCGAGATGTGTCCACCGCACAACGTGAACAGATGCGTGGCGCCGTGGCGCGCGAGGACCTCTGCGATCAGATCACCACCATGAGTCATGAACGGCAGTCTCGCGCGGTGCGATAGATCATGGAAAGGGTCCTGCGTGTCGAACCTCGTTCTCTACTCGATTCCCGCGTTCGTCGTGCTGCTGCTGCTCGAGCTGGCGTACACGCGCGCGCATCCCGAGCTCCGGGGCTACGAGGTACGCGACACGTTCGCGTCGCTGTCGATGGGCCTACTCAACGTGTTCGTCGCGGCGGGCGCGAAGCTGCTCGCGATTCCGTTCTACGCCGCGCTCTACGAGCACCGGCTCGTCGACGTGGTCGCGGCGGTGGGCGCGTGGTCGTGGCTGATCCTGCTGGTGGCGGAGGACCTCTGTTACTACTGGATGCACCGCCTGCATCACGAGGTGCGCGTGTTGTGGGCGTGCCACGTCAACCACCACTCGAGCCAGCACTACAACCTGGCGACCGCGCTGCGGCAGGCGCTGCTGACGCCGATCACCGGCCCGATCTTCTGGGCGCCACTCGCGCTGATCGGGTTTCCGCCGTGGATGATCCTGACCGCGCAGGCGTGGAGTCTCATCTATCAGTTCTGGCTCCACACCGAGGTGATCGGCCGGCTCGGGCCGCTCGAGTGGATCCTCAGCACGCCTTCGCACCACCGCGTGCACCACGGCAAGAACGTCGCCTACCTCGACAAGAACCACGGCGGCATCTTCATCGTATGGGACCGGCTGTTCGGGACGTTCGCGCGCGAGGACGAGCGGGTGGACTACGGCCTGACGACCGACATCGACACGTTTCACCCGCTGCGCATCGGGTTCCACGAGTTCGCGGCGATCGGCCGCGACGTCGCGCGCGCCCCCACCCTGCGCGACCGGCTCGCGTACGTGTTCGCGCCGCCCGGCTGGAGCCACGACGGATCCTCGAAGACCGCGGGGCAGCTGCACCGGGGGAGCTGAACCGGGCATCCAGACCCCAGCAGAGACACCAGCCACCACCCCGGGATTGGACAACCTGGTGATGTTGCACTTCGTGTCCACCAGCTTTCAGCCACTTAGCTAGTGGGCACAGTTGTCCCCGGCTGGGGTGTGAAATCTCATGCGCAATGTAGGGTCCCCGGTGTACGAACCAGTCATTCAAGGTAGTTGAACAAGGGATCTGCGAAGATCCATGGCGGCATGGTGGTTGCTGTACCGTGCGGCCATGTCGGGTGGCCTACCTTCTCTCCGGGCAAGCAGCGCGGGACTCCGCTCGCGCAAGTCGATGCTGGAAACGCTGTTCAGGCACCTCGACATGGTGCGCCTGACAGCGACCACCGCGGCCGTCCTGATGATCGCCGGCTGCACCGGCCTCATCGATGACGGCGACGGCGGCGACGCCAAGGCGCAGGCCCGCGTCGCCTGGATGAAGAAGGCGCAGCCGGTCATCCGGGACAACTGCCTGTCCTGCCACAACGGGACCCAGGCCGGCATCGGGTTCGTGGAGGGCGCCGACCCGGCGGCCCAGCGCGAGTCCCTGCTCGCCTACGAGCCGGCGGTGGTCAACCTCGAGGCGCCGCAGTCGTCGCGCCTGCTGACCAAGGGCCAGCACAACGGGCCCGCGCTGCTCGCGAACCAGGCCTCGGCGCTCCTCGATTGGATCCAGCTCGAGAAGGTCGCGAACACCGATGGTGGGGGTGGGGTCACCACGCTCCAGACCGCGCGGTTCCGCCCGCAGATCTGCACCGGCGGCCTGCCCGGCGAGGCCACCTGCCCGGTCAACGACGTCGCGCTCGACGACCTCGCGCCCGGCCTCGGCATCCCCGGCGGCAAGCTGCGGTTCGTCGCCCAGGCGCTCGGCTCGGGCCTGTACGTGAACAACCTGAAGCTCCTGCCCGGCCCGAACGGCGCGTACATCGAGCACCCGCTGTTCGTGTCGTATCCGGCCAACGGCGAGCCGATGCCGGACACGATCGACCGGTTCTTCAACGTGAAGATGAACCTGATGGCCGGCGTGCCGGCCGACGATCCGTCGACCCAGATCGCGGGCGGCACCGCGGCGTTCGTCGGGTTCGTCGCCACCGACGAGATCGCCATCCACTTCCGCAAGGCCCAGGCCTACATCCCCGAGACCGGGCCCGGCCCGGGCCCCGAGGGTGGCTGCAAGGTGCCGGACTCGTTCGAGCAGAACGCGCGGAACCCGCTCAACACCAACTGCGGTAGCTGCCACCGCGGCCAGAACCAGAACGCGACCTCCGCGCTCGATATGTCGGGCGTGGACCAGCCGAACGCGGGCAACGCCTGCAACCAGGTCCGGCTGCGCGTCAACCTCGTGGATCCCAACCAGAGTGGGATCTACCTCGCGACCGTCCCGGGCAACACGAACCATCCGTTCGCGTTCCCGAACCAAGGCGCTCACGACGCCTTCAAGAACGCAGTCAACGTCTGGATCAACGCTGAGAAAGTTGCCCCCTAAGGAGCCCCATGAAGAGGATCTCATTTCTACTGTTGGCCGCGACCTGCTTCGCGGTCCCGGCGTGCAGCAATGACCCTGCTCAGGGCGACGATGTCCAGGGCGACGACGACCCGACCCCGCAGGGCGACGAATGGGACAAGGAGCTCGCCAAGCGCGAGTACGACTACCCGGCCGCGCTGCGGATCGCCGCGCTTCGCCTGACGGGCGACCTGCCGACGGTGACCGAGACCAACACGGTGGCCACCGGCTCCGATAACGAGGCCAAGCGGGCGGCGTACGAGACGCTGATCCAGGACTACATGAACCGGCCGTCGTTCGCGCGGCAGATGATGTACTTCTGGCGCGACACCTTCAAGATGGGCGAGACCGCCGAGCTCGACACGGCGCCGGCGTTCGCCGCGATGCTGTCGGTCAACAACGGCAACTACATGGACCTGTTCCGCGCGACGACGGGCGCATGCCCGACGTTCGACGAGGGCGCCGGTACGTTCACCGCCGCGGACTGCGGTGGGAACAACCCCAAGGTCGGCGTGCTCGGCAACCAGGGCGTGATGAAGCACTGGTTCGGCAACTTCGCGTTCCGTCGCGTGAAGTGGGTCCAGGAGACGTTCGACTGCCTCAAGTTCCCGGTCGAGATCAACGTCAACGCGCCGCAGGAGATCGGCGGACCGACCCAGTACACGGGCGCGTGGCCGTATCTCAGCATCTCGGGCACGCAGAACGGCGGGCGCGTCAACTTCCTCGACGTATCGTCGGTGCTGTGCGTGAACTGCCATCAGACGCTGAACCACTCGGCGCCGCTGTTCGCGTACTTCGACGAGAACGGCGCGTACCAGAATTCGATCTCGGTGCCCACGCCGCTCGATGGCGCGCCGCTCGCGAAGATGTCGGACTACCTGCCTGACGGCGAGTCCACGGCGTGGCGCTACGGCGTCCCGGCGGCCACGCTCGCCGACTTCGGCAATGCGATGGCCTCGGACCCGAGCGTGGCCGAGTGCGGCGTGGCCCGGATGTGGAACTGGGCGATGGGCAAGAGCGACATCGTCGACACCCTCCAGGAGGTCCCGGTCGAGACCATCCGGGCGCAGCTCGATGCGTTCACCTCCAGCGGCTACAAGCTGAAGGACCTCATCTACTCCGTCTACACCGCCGACGCCTTCGTCAAGTTCTAGGAGCAGCCCATGACCAGACTACCCCTGATGACGATCCTGGTCGCTTCGTTCGGCGCGGCGGCCTGCACCAACGATCTCGACTCCACGCCGGACGACGAGAACACGCCGCCGGCGGGTTCGACCTCGGGCAACGAGGAGACCACCTACGACCACGACAACAACGGCTACAGCCCGTGGCAGCTGATCGATCGGCTCGCCACCGAGGGCCCGCCGAAGTACACGTCGCAGGTCCACAGCTGCAGCAAGGTCACGTACCGCAACTTCGGCGCGATCCTGCGCTCGGTCGGCGTCAACACCGGCAACGGCACGAACCTGTCGGCCGGCCAGCTCTACCGCGATGGCTTCAACGCGATGGGCGGACCGAACTTCGCGAACCGGATCCGCGAGAACAACAGCCTCACGACGTCCGGCATGTCCCGCGCGTTCGACATCTTCGCCGCCGCGGCGGACGAGATCATCGCCGCGGTGCCGACGCTCGAGCGCTGCAAGGTGAACGGCGCGTCCGCGCAGCTGTTCGATGGCAACGCGTGCCGCCTCGACGGACTCACCTGCCTCATCGGCGTGCCCGCCCAGGCCGCGCACGTGGACTTCTGCAACCTGACCATCAGCCAAGCGAGCACGGCCGAAGTCGGCAAGCGCATCGCGGTCGCGGCCCTCATGGCCGCGGCGTACACCTGCGAGTGAGGAGACCTCCCATGGCCAAGACCCAGACATCCAAGCGAGACGAGCAGCACGAGCTGACGCGCCGTGCGCTCATCAAGTGGAGCGTCGCGGCGGGCGCCGCGCTCGGCGTGTCGCGCAGCAAGGTCTTCGAGATCCTCGAGACCAGCGGCGGCAAGGGCCTCGCGTACGCGGCGGCCGAGAACGTCACGCGCCGCTCGGTGAGCCTGGTCGCCGGTAACGGTGGCCTCGCGTGGTTCCAGCTGCTGTGGCCGCAGGTCGACGTCGCGATGGCGGCGAACCCGAACTTCGCGTGGCACCGCCCGGGCATGGCGCAGCTGGTGCCCGGCACCCGCAAGCCGCTCGCGATCGGCCCGGACACGCCGTGGGCGACCTTGCCGGCCGCGCGCCAGGTGACCTGCTTCACCGCCGGCTCGAACGAGACCCACGTCAACCAGCCGGTCTCGACGACCGGCCTCGACGGCAACACGATCTACGCGGTGATCGGCGCGCTTCAGTCTGCGTCGCCGTCGGTCATCCCGGTGGTGACGATCGGCAACCGCGTCGATCTCGGCACCGCGCCGGGCGCCCCGCGGCCGGCCAACGTCGGCAACGCCGATGGCATCGTCGGCCTGTTCAACAGCGCCGCGTCGCGGGCCGGTGGCCTGCTGTCGAAGGCGAACGACGCGCAGCTGTACAAGGCGCACTACGATGCGTTCAGCCAGCTCAACCGCGCGGCGAACCGCTCGACGACCAAGTCGTCGTACCAGACGGCGTCGGGTGCGGCCGGCTTCCTCGGGACGAACCTCTCCTCGAAGCTGCAGATCACGCCCGAGGACCTGACCCGCTACGGGATCAACGGCAACACCCGCGGCAACGTCGCGGCGATCGGCCGCGCGCTGATCGTGACGGTCAAGGCGTTCAAGATGGGCCTCACCAACTCGGTGCTGCTGCCCGCGATGAACGACGATCCACACGGCGCGTTCGATGGCGGCGACGTCAACACGGTGCCCGCTCAGCTCAAGGCGGTGTTCGACGCCTTCATGACGGACCTGACCAACACCGTCGACGACAACACCCTGAAGTCGCTCGCCGATGACACGGTCATCACGATCACCGGTGACACGCCGAAGAACTGCCTCGCTCGTGGTGGCTGGCCGGATGGCTCGCCGGGCAACACGAACCACATCTACGTGTACAGCGCGGGCGACCTGTACACCGGCTGGTACGGAAGCGTGAACCGCAACGGCCAGGCCCGCGGCTTCGATCCGAACGGCGATGACGCGGCGTACAACGGCGCCCAGACGGCGCGCTACGCGCTCGCGTCGATCGCCTACGCGATCGCCAAGCGCGACGAGCGGCTGATCTCGCCGTTCGCGAACGGCCTGGCGATCAGCTCGAAGTTCGGTCTTCCGAAGGACCAGTAGAGCTCCCCGCCGGGATCCGGAAAGAGGGTCGATTCGCACGCGCGGATCGGCCCTCTTCGCATTTGATCACGCGCGGCCTGCGGAGGCGCGCGGATCGCGCGTGCTAGGCTACGCGGCGTGCGTGTGGTTCTGTTCGCGTTGCTCCTGTGCGTCGTCGGCTGCGATCGAGGGCACACGGAGGCTCCGTCCGGTGGCGGCAGTGGTGCGGCGCGGCGCCAGGACGACACCGCGCGGGAGCAGGCGCGGTTCGACGCCGAGCGCCGCCCCGAGAAGGTGATCGAGGCGCTCAAGATCGGCCCGGGATCGCGGGTCGCGGATGTCGGCGCGGGCTCGGGCCTGCTGACGGTCCACCTCGCGCGCGCGGTGGCGCCGAGCGGCAAGGTCATCGCGACGGACATCGACGGCGCGGTGCTCGAGCTGCTGCACTCGAGGCTCGCGGCGGCCGGGCTGGCGGAGGTCGTCGAGCGCCGGGTGGTCGGGGCGGACGCCCCCGAGCTCGAGGCCGGGCAGTACGACGCGATCCTGCTCGCCGAGGTCGATCACTACTTCGCCGACGAGGTCGCCTGGCTGCGCTCGGCCCAGCAGGCGCTCAAGCCGACGGGGCGCATCGTGATCTCGAACCGGATCCACCACCGCCCGAAGTCGATGGCGGCCGCCGCCAAGGCCGGGCTGGAGCTCGAGAGCGAGTCCACGCCGGTTCCGTCACACTTCATCGCGACGTTTGTACCCGCGCGGGCCAAGTGACGTCACAATGCTCCTGTGAACCTCAAGACGTCGCTCGTCCTCTGCGCGGTGCTCGCCGGCTGCGGTGACCCGGCCGCGAACGATCCCACGCTGTGGCTCTCGCTCGACGACTCGTCGCCGACCCCCGAGCGCGAGGTCAAGCTCGTGCCGTACGAGCCGCCGCCCTTTTGAGCACCCGGTGTGGGGTCCGGTGGATCCCAGGAAGCTGAATACGACCTGAAGGCCAGCGTTCCGGCCGGCGCGTATCACGTGATCTGTGATGCGATCATCATTCGTCCGGTCGACGCGACCTTCGATCTGATCCATCGCCGCGGCACCACGGACGTCGTGCTCGCGACGTGGACCCAGCACTTCGAGCCGCTGCCCGGCGGCGACTTCGACGCGCAGGCGTACGAGCTCGACGTCGACGCGCCGGCGATCCAGTTCCAGGACGGCGACCAGTTCGTGTTCCGCTACACGGGCGCGAACGCGTCGACGTCGATGGCGTTCATCCCGAACGGCGACGGTCGGGTGACCAACGGTCGGATCCCGAACATCACGTTCCCGAAGTAGCGCGCCCGAGGTCGGGGAGACCACCCGCCGACCATCCGCGTTATAAGTCTCCCATGAGGCAAGCGGGTCTAATCGGAGTGGCGGCGGCGGTCGCGATCGTCGCCGCCGCGCCGGCATCGAGCGAGGCCACCGCGTATCGCGCGTGGGTCAAACAGATCCCGGACGCGGCGAGCTGGCGGCACTACTCGAAGCGGGTGTCGTCCGATGAGCTCGGCAAGTTCATCATCGACGTCAAGACCAACGACATCTACTTCATCGACGTCAACCTCTTCAACATCCACGCCGACTTCGTCCTCGGCGAGCTGCTCCGCCTGCCGTTCACCGCCGAGCACGTGCGCGAGTACAACAAGAACTACGAGCGGGTGAAGCCGCGGTTCATCCTCGGCTACATCACGCACCACCTGAAGGTGGACCGGTGGTCGTTCGCGTTCTGGGAGGGCGACAAGATCGGGCCCGACGACGTGATCCGCGCCAAGCAGCGGCTGGCGACGACGTTCTACGTGAAGAACCTCGCGTTCCGCCCGGACTCGCCGATGCAGCAGAAGGTGGCGGCGGAGGTCAAGAAGCGCGGCCACGCGACGGTGACCAACGACGAGATCTACAAGGCCGCCGAGTTCCAGGCGTTCAACAAGGGCCACGCGGTCGGCAAGCTGCGCATCGTGCCGATCGGCACGCCGTACGAGTCGCTGACGTTCGGCCGCCACGAGATCGTGCTGCTCCAGGAGAGCTATCCGGACATCACGCCGGTCGCGGGCATCCTCGCGACCACGTTCTCGACGCCGCTCTCGCACGTCAACCTGCGCGCGAATGCGTGGGGCGTCCCGAACGCGGGCGACAAGAAGGCGCGCGACAAGTACGAGAAGCTCGACGGCAAGCACGTGTACTACGAGGTGACGGACACGTCGGTCGTGGTGCGCGAGGCGACCCCGGCGGAGATCCAGGAGCAGGAGGGCAAGATCGCGGCGGGCAAGCGGGTCGAGCTGCCGGCGGCGCGGATCGACGATCCGCGGTTCGCGATGCTCACCCGGATGCGCGCCAAGGACGCGATCACGTACGGCACCAAGTCGGCGAACCTGGGCGAGATCGTGACCGCGAACCTCGAGGGCGTACGGGTGCCGGCCGGGTTCGGCGTGCCGTTCTACTATTACGTGCAGCACCTCGCCCGGAACGGGCTCGACGGGAAGATCGCCGCGATGCTCGCGGATCCGCGGTTCAAGTCGGACGCGACGTGGCGCAAGGGCGCGCTCGAGGAGCTGCGCGCCGCGATCAAGGCGGCGCCGCTCGATGGGCCGACGCTCGACGCGATCTACAAGCGGATCCGGCTGTCGCTCGGCGGGCGCGGCGTGTTCGTGCGCAGCTCGACGAACGCCGAGGACCTGCCGGGGTTCAACGGCGCGGGGCTCTACGACACGGTGCCGAACGTGGTGGGCAAGAAGGCGCTGGCCGATGCGCTGCGCGTGGTGTGGGCCTCGGTGTGGAACCTGCGCGCCGTCGAGGAGCGCGAGGCGTTCGGGATCGATCACCGCCAGGTGTTCGGCTCGGTGCTGGTCCAGGTCGGCGTCAACGCGACCGCCGCGGGCGTGCTGGTGACCAAGAACCTGTACGACCCGACGGATCTGAACAGCTACACGATCAACGCGAAGTGGGGCCTCGGCATGCGGGTCGTCGAGGGCCAGAAGGTGCCGGAGCAGATCATCTTCGACCCGACCAACGACGGCACCAAGATCCTGTCGCGCGCCGACGATCCGGTGATGCTGAAGTTCGACGACCAGGGCGGCATCGTCGAGATCCCGGTCCCGGAGGGCACCGGCGTGATCCTGACCGAGGACCGCGCGAAGAAGCTGGCCGACCAGGTGCGCCGGTTCATCTCGGTGTTCCACCACGGCAAGCCGCTCGACGTGGAGTGGGTGCTCGAGGGCGAGTCGTTCTGGACGGTGCAGGCGCGGCCGTTCGTCGGGAACTAGGGAGCCAACGTCTGGCGCCGTGCGCTCCCGAGCCGCTCCGTGAGCGCGGTTCCGCGGAACGGATTCATCGGCCGCGTTGCGCCGCGCGGCGAAGTCCGCGACGATGCCCGCGTGCGCGCACGACGTCTCGGACTCGTCCTGATGGCCCTGTCCACCTCGGCCCTGCTTGGCGGATGCGACCTCAAGCCGGCGCCCAAGCAGCAACAGGCGCCCGCCGGCACCAAGCCGCCCGCGGCGCCCGCGCCGACCGAAAGGGAGCCCGACAAGGCGCCCGTCCCCGGCGAGGGCGACAAGGTCGGCGTGAAGCCGCCGCCCGTGGCGGACGTGACCCCGCAGTGCCTCGAGGTCGGCACGAAGGTCGCCGAGATCGTGGTGCAGACCGCGAAGGACGACCAGCAGCGCGCGGTGTTCGAGCGCGAGCGCACCAAGATCGTGCGCCGCACCGCCGAGGCGTGCACGAACGACCAGTGGAGCGAGCCGGTGCGCAAGTGCTTCCTCGACGCGAGCACGCAGGAGGCGATGCAGGCGTGTGGCCGGGCCGCGGCGGCCGCGCCGGCGGCACCAGCGGCGCAGTAGAGCGCAGAGCGCTGTGGACATGACGCGCCTGTGACCTGCGCCGAGGTGCAGCCGCGTGCGCGATGGTCCGCAGCTCACAGTGCGCTTGGACAACCGTCGGCCCTCGCAGGCCGACGGTTCCCCACATGCCCACAGCGCCTGCTACTACCGAGGAGATTTTCGGTTTCAGTTGCGCCAGAAGAAGCCAGCCGAGGAGGACGCGATGATCGAACGCTAAACCTCGAACGTGCCCCAGCGGGAGTTGGACCCGCCCGGCAAGGCGTAGCGAGCCAGCCGGTACCGAGTGTTGCGTGGA
>JBQCJR010000913.1:0-17149 GCA_051952595.1 Kofleriaceae bacterium | reverse complement strand
GGAAGCCGAGAACCGGCATCGACGACGATCCAGCCGCGTTGTTCATGGGTCAGGACATCTGCAAGAACGGTGAGTCGGCCACGATCCTGCGGTCGCGCATTGTCTGCGAGGCGCCCTGTCATGGCCGCCCGCAGCACGCTTGCAAGATAGTCGGCGGATTCCGATGCGAACTGATTGCCGCAGACGAGCACCCGAGCCTCTTGCACCTCGCGACTGGGGGGCGATGCGCTCGTCAATGACGTCAGCAGGGCAGCGCAGACCCCCCTCGTGTCTCGGCGACGTATTGCGAGGTACGGCTCGGCAGAGAAGACCACGCGGACAGGAGCCGCCGTATACGATCCCACGCCGCCTTGTGGAAGGAGCGGCAACCTGTCCGAGAGCAGCGTGTTGAGCAGCGTGCTCTTCCCAACGCCTGCAACACCGAGCACCAACATCGGCAATGCCAGGCTCGGACCATCTTTGGTCATCCCCCTTTCGAAGACTTCGATGATGGCCGGGGAGGCGCGGTGCAATGCCGGTCGCAACGCCGCTCGGTACCAAGCGGCGAAGCTCGTGGTGGTATAGGCGACGCGCTCCATCAAGCCGACACCACCAACCCGGACCAAACGAGGTGGTCGAGGATCTTGCCGACTTCGGCAGCGACCGCTCCTTGAACGCGAAGACCCAGCTCGATGTTTCCGCGAAGGCCGTGGAGCGTGAAGTTCGCCGACGTGATCAGCAGGTCGTTCTGATCGACGAGCAAGGTCTTCGAGTGCATCGACGCGTACTTCAGTGCATCAGGACGAGGCTCATCTTGGTAGATCGTGGGCGGAGCGAGATCGTGCGGCCAGAACGCCCGGATCTCAGTCGCGCTCCCCTGATTTCGATCGCAGATGAACGTGATCCGCGTTCCTGACCGCGCCAGATCTACCAGCAAGCCAAGCACCTCGCGATCAGAGATCTCGTACCCGACGATGACGACACTCGTGCGTGGAGCTCGAAGCATCTCCCGGATGACATGAGTGGTGGGCCTAGCGAGCCCTGGAGCGCCCCACGGAATCGTTGCAACGAGCTCGAGCTGGACCTCCCGCGCTTGTGCCTCCGTACGCTGAATGAGGAGCGCTTGCAGTAGTAAGGTCGCTGCTGCTTCGGGCGATCCAGTGGCTGACTGAAGCTGCGGAAGCAGTCGTGCGGCTTCGGGCTGCATCGCTACGCGCGATCTAGCCCCCGGCGCGAACAGGTCGAGGTCGGTGCGCTTGGCGAGAAGGTCGCCAAGCTCGACGAGTGTGCGGGCGAGCGCCACCGCTAGTCCTCGGCTTGTAGGTAGTCGTTGAAGTAGCCGAGCTCGGGGACGCTCGGGGTTCCGACGAGAATCGCGCGATCCAGCAAACGGTTGAATTCTTCGCACGACGTCTCAGATCCCAGCAGGCAGCAGTGGCAGGCTGCGCCGCTTAGCAAATCGGTGATCGTGTGGACGCCCTCAATGCACAAGGGGTCCGACGAGCACCACGTCATGCTACGTAGCGCCTGGTCGACGATCTGGGCCAGCATGGCAGGCTCCCCTTGGCGAACAAGGCCGCCGAGCGTGCCGTCGGCATCCGGCGACGCGGTGAAGAGTAGTAACCCCGCCATCTCGAACTGGCCAGTGTCCGAGTAGACCCGTTCGCGCAACGCCGCGCTCGAATATCCACAGCCGAGGGAAAGCTGACGGATGAGCGCGTGCGCCAGTGTATGCAGCAATAGGAACCGTGGCGTGATGGTCCGCGGAGGCTCTCCTCCGTCTCCGCGTCGAGCCCAGTCAGCTTTGTATGCTTGATCGATTTTTGCGGCTCGATCGCGCACCACCGGTCTTGCTTCCCAGCGTTGAAGGCGCGCCGGATCGATACGAAGAAAGATCCCTTCGCCGCGGTTTTCGACGGCGGGCAGCCAGTTCATGCGCGCCACAGAGATGGGCGCGATTCGATTATCGTTCGGTCCGGCTGGAGGGAGAACCCGAGTGAACCCGCGAAGTGCACGCACTTCACGAAGACGTGTTACGCGCACTACCTGATTGATCCATGGTCTCAGCTCGGGCGGCGGTGGGGTGGGACGGACCTCAAACTCTCTCGTCTGAAAGTCGGTCAGGTGTTTGGTTAGCTGCTCGTACTCTTCCCAGCGAAGGTTTTGCCGCGGCGCCTTGAGCCGCTCGATTCGAGTACCGACCTCGGCGACAAGTCGGTCGCGGGACATGCCCACCAGTGGCGCCAGCCCAAGCATGTCGACGACCACGGCAAGTCCGGCCGCGTCGGGTGCCCTCAAGAGGGCTGGCCAGAAAGCGCCCAAGCGGCTCTGTAGAGCGTCACTCCAAGGCGGAATATCCAACGCCGACTCCACAACGGAGAAGTAGAGGTTCGAGGCACCTCGCTGCACGACACGCGGCCGCGTCGTAGGATCGTCGCGGCCCGGGCACTGTTCGGGCTCCGAGGGGAGCCATGGCCTTCTTCCATGGCAGGTGTCGACGACCTTCTCTCCGAAGATGCCTTCCATCGATCGCCTCGCGTGACACTCGGTACACGAGAGGACATAGCCAGCGAGGCCAGCGGTGGCGCTACCCTCCAGCCGAAGATCGCGTTTCCGACTGCAGCCCTCGTTGTGCCGAACCCACATGTGCCAAGGAAACTCATCGAGGTGGCCGTAGGGACAGACAACGATGAATCGCACTGGCACGACGTGGACGCGGTTTCGCCCACGCGCCCCACCGCTGCACGGCTCACAGAAAAGTGCTGGATCACCTGGTGCTTCGCGCCAACCACGCGGCTGTCGCAACATATGGCACCGCGGGCAGTGAAGCCACTGGGGAAATCGAACGCCGACGAGCGAGCCAGTGCTCGGCGCGTGAGCTCCAGGAGCAACCTGCGGAGCAACGGGCGGGAGGCGAAAGCCGTCGATGTTCAGCTGCCTCTGGAGCCGAGGCTCGTAGATCGTTTGCGGGTTCAGGAGCCCAGCTGGAGCAGCGCGCTCGTCCCACGCCTCGAGCCCTCCAGATACGACCGAGATAGCGGCGCCACCAGCACCGCCAGCACGGAAGTCGATGATCGAGCCGGGGCCGTGCGTCGTGATCACCTGACTGCGTCGGATATCTCCAAGCTCATTCTTCGCCATCAGGATCCCTCCGTGACTCGGAGTCTCGGGACCAGAACGAACGGGGTGCCTGGCTCGACCTCGCGCATCGAGTTCGGCGTGGGCCAAAGCGCTCTTTGAATGCCGCCCGCGCCATCACCGGCTCCGCCACCTGCGGCTTGCACCGCGGCATGTTGCTCGGCTGAGGTGAGGAGTGAGCGCTTGTTCCCGAAGTCGACCCAATACTCAGCCTCTGGGAGCCACCACTGTTCCCATTCATCGAGTCGTTCCTTGAGGAGTTTGGTGACGGCTGCAACTTCGCGCGAGTCGACGACCTGCGTTCGTTGCTCTATGAGTGCGCAGATCTGGTCGGCAAGAGCGCGCTTGTGGGGATCGAGCACTGGCTGTTGGCGCATTCCAGGAACGAGCTGACGCACCAGGGCGACGAGGACCGCATGGAGCGCCTTGTCCTGCGCTCTGCTCGCGAACGGAGTCACGCTTGTTGCCTCGACCTCCCGATACAAGGTGCGGTGCCAGGTCGGGAACGTCTCGAAATGCGAGCGGTCGCGCGCTCTGCTGGCGTTGTAGATGGTGAGGACAAGACCTGGCACAGCGCCACGACCCACGCGACTCGTTGCCTGGATGTACTCGGAGAGGCTTTTGGGCTGGGAATTCACTACCATGAGGCCCAATCGTTGGATGTCGACGCCCACCGAGATCATGTTGGAGGCGAGAAGACTGTCGACCGCTTCGGCATGTCCGGCGCGATATCCAAGCTGACCGAGCATGTCTCGGATCTCCGCTGACCGTCGACGGCTTGTGAGCTCGCTTGGAGGCTGGAGCGCACGAGGCGCTTCGCTCCTGCGTGCCGCAATGTTCTCGATCGTTACGGGCACGTCGTCCTGCATGAGGACGACAGCGCTTCCAAGCTCTCGTAACGAGTTGAAGTACGCGACGAGCGTCCAGTACCAGTCACGTTCCTCGGTGGAAAGTAACGCATCCGTAGCTGCCTGGAGTAGCGAGGAAGCGACTGCTTGAAGCACATACTTGGCGGACCGCCCGACCGTCGTTATTCCCAGGTACAGCCGGCCGGGACGCGAATCGTCGCGAACGGCGAAGCCAGAGCTCGCGGCGTCGATCCCCGGCGGGGGAAACTGATATGTCGCCCGATTGAAGAGCGCACGAACTTGATCAGAAGCACGGCGGATCGTTGCCGTGGAGCCTACGACCTTGGGACGGAGACCGTTCCGCTCGCACAGCGCATCGATCGCCGTCTCGTACAGTCCGGTCATCGTTCCCAGTGGGCCGGAGATCAGGTGGAGCTCATCCTGGATGATCAGGTCTGGAGGCGCGTGGCGGAGGTTCGCCCCGCGTCCAAACAAGACCGCGGATTCCATCTTGCGAACGATCTGGGCGAACTTGTCCACTGTTGCGATCACGAGCGATGGAGCCTCGCGATAGATGTCCTCGTCCACCGTCCATACCGGGAGTTCTTTGCCCAGTCGTGCGATCTCACACGTGGCGTTGTCGCAAACAGGGAAGCATTTGGTCGTGACCCTCCACGCTAAGCGCCCGCGGCATGCAGGGCACTCCGTGAGCTGTTCGTAGGTGCTGGTACTGCCGGGCTGTACCTTGCGCGCATCCTGGACCGTTGTTGGCGTAGCTGCCTGCCCAACCCAGAGGCCGATCGAGAACGGAGTCGTACCGAGAGAACGCGATGGGGTCGTCAGTTGCTCTCGGCGAAGAAGCTCGCATGCAAGGATCATCGCAGCAGCGCGCTGGAACTGCTGGATCGTGAGCAGTCGCAGCGTATAGCGCATCAGCACGGCCACCCCAGCGCCGTCATCATTCGCGGTGGCCCGCAGCCGACGGAGGATCAGAACGAAGGCTGTGAGGCCGAGGTATGCCTCGGTCTTGCCGCCACCGGTGGGGAACCAAAGGAGGTCCATGATCGATCGATCGGCGTGATCTCGGTCCGCCACGCTCTGCAACGCGAGCAGCTGAAACGCTAGCTGAAATGGCCGCCAGATAAGATCGGATGAGCGAGACCATCGGTACTGGATGGCCATCGCTCTGCTCGACTGCTGGAACGCAATGCGCACGTTCTCATCACGCTCGATCAGCACGATGCCCTCGTTCATTCGGTTGGCACCCGTGCGACACGTCTCGATGTGGAGCAGCGCCTGTGGCTGGTGTTGAGCTGGCAACGTTGGGATCAACGCCGCCTGGTCGTCGATCCACGCTCGGTATGCCTGTTCGATCAGACGCAATCCATCGACGAGCGCAGTCGGTTCGGCGCCTGCGAGCCAACTTGCTCGCAACGGTGACAGGCTGGGATGTTCGCGTGCAATTCGGAAGTGGGCGTCACCCTGTTCACTCGTTGCCGAGACCGTCGCTTCGGGAATCCATGTGGTTCGAACCGCGAGTGGTCGCTGCTCGTTATCGAGGTCAACAGTCGCTGAGCACGTGTGCCCGACCGTATACTCCACAGCGTCACGATAGATGAGAGCTGCGACCTGCCCATCCTCGTCGATCGCGTGGGCTCGAGACGCGCGCGGCACGAGGCGTGTCGGAGGGATGGGCTTGACGATGAGCTCGACCTGAAAGAACGTGCGTGCTTCATCGATTGCTCGCGAGTCACCGCACGGCTGTTCGTTCACCAGCGCCATCGTGACGGTGGTGAAACCGTTGCGCGCGACGGCGAGGACGTACAGCTTCATCCCCTTGATGTGGGGAATGAGGTAGGTGCGGTCGCCGAGCTCGATATCGAGCGTGAGCTCATCCTGGAGTTGGTGTCGTTTCCAAGGCCCGGGCGCCGCTGGCGCCAGCGTTCCATCGTTACCGCTTTGCTGCGGTCCTTCGGTCAGCTGATAGGCCCCAGCACGAACGACGACTCGAACGTGGGGAGCTGAGTCTCGGGCTTCGAGCGCAAACGAGAGACCTGCTGTCGCTGGCTTCCTGGCCGACCACAGCGGAGCCGCTTCGTTAGGAAGCGAGGGGACATCGTTGTCTTCCGCTTCATCTCTTCCTTCGTCATCTTCCTCCGGGCTGTAGCCCTGATCCTTTGGGTAGAGGATTCCTGTCGTGTAGCGTTCGGTCGGACGATCCGAGATAACCTCGTCCGGCTCCGTAGGACCGAGGAGGTCCGCGCGCAGGCGCTTTACGATTCGAGTGCGGACTTGCTCGGCATCCATCGCTACCTACCTGTCTTTTCGAGGGAAGAACTTCTGAAACGCAAAACCGCGAACAACAGGGGCGAGTGCGAAGCCACTCGATCGAAATGGGTCGGGCACCAGAGTGCGTTCATCGTCGCGTAACGCGATCGTCGTGACGCCCACCAAGTAGAACCCCTGAAGGTCGCCAGGCAATGTGCCCTTCTTCCACTGCGAGTTTCGATCCTCGGTGACCTGCGGCGTCAGTTGACCGAGCGGCGATTCATCACCGCGCATGAAGAGTCGCAGCCGGTACTCCCATGCTTCTTGTGACCGTCCGTGAAGCTCGGCACCTGACTCGGCGAGCTTGGCTAACCTGCGTTGGTTCTCCTCCGCGCCAGCCCACGTGAGATGCTCGACTCGCTCGACATCTCCGTCGCGGCCCACCTCGATTTGCATGAGGCCGTGCATTCGCGTGTAGCGGCAGGTTCGTCCCGAAGAGAGCCGAAACCCGGATGCGCTGCGCCCACGTGCAACGTAAAGCGCCTCTTTCGCGCGTGTCGCGCCGACGTACATGACGCGTCCCTCGCCAAGTTGTCGCGCGCGTTCTTGGTTGCGTGCCGCCAATGTGATCGTCTTGGGACGCTTTCGTGACGCTTCATCGGTGCTCTCGCTCTCCGGCGAGTCGAACAGCACAAGCGCGACCCTTGCCGACTCTCTGCCCTTCGAAGCGTGAATAGTTCCCAGTGTTGGTCCATCCCATCCCCAATCCGGAAGACATAGCTCCGTCGGCGGCCGTGGCCGGCTGGCGATGGCGCGTAGCTGGTCGAGATCGACCGAGTCCCCGCCGCCTCTACCTCGAGCGAAGCGCGATACGATCTCCCAAGCCGCCTCGACGTTGTCTCCGCGAGTGACACCGGGGAAGCATTCGCATCGTTCCTTCCACAAGTCCTCCCATTGCGCGCGGGTGACGCGCGCCCCCCTGGCCTGCCAGAGTGCCGCCCCGATCCAGGGATGAATGATCGTTGGCGCACCCGAGATGCGCAGTCGGTGTTTCACGCCGAGCTTGGCGCAATACGAGGAGACACACAGGGCATCGACGCGATGACGAAACAGCACCAATGCATCGCTCGCTGCATCTCTGCACCACGCAGCCAGCTCCTCGTGGGTGAGCCGCCCCATGTTCTTGGAGGCGTGAACCTCGATTACATCATGAACCTTGGCGAGGTGATTGGGGCCTGGCCGCGCGGCGAGTGTGACCTCGCGGCATCCCTGAAACAGCGAGCGCATAGCGGGCTGACTTACTCGGTAGAGCGTTCCGAGTCGGAGCTCACGGAATTCTGGCTTGGCCTCGGTCTTCAGCCTCTCAGTGAGCTCGACGGCATACGGGCTGACATCAGGGTCATCCTCCGTGAAGCCGTAGATTGCTTGTGCTGGATCGGCGAACACCGTCACCCCGCAGCTCGATGGCAGCGTCTTGACGAGCTCCCAGATCAGCTCGGCGCGTTTTCCAACGACGTCTTGAGCCTCGTCGAGCAGGATGTGCTCCAAGCGATCGAGATAGTCGAGAAGCGCTGGATCGCGCGAGCGAAGCAGCTCCGTTACAGCAGCAATCGAGGCATCGAAGCTCAGGCTTCGAAGCGCAGCGGGTATCAGGGCGGCATCGAACCCCTGACGCAGCTGCCAGGCATGGGCGTCGATGGTGCTGAGCTGAACCTCCGCTGCGGAGCGCGGATCTCCAAGGTACCCGCCGATGCGCGTCCGCAACTCGGCTACCGCGGTTCGCGTGAAGCTGATCAAGAGGATGCGCGTCGGGGCTAGTCCCTCACGTATGAGGTGGGCGATCCGGGCACACGCGACTGCGGTCTTGCCTTCGCCGGGGCCAGCAACCACGAGGACGCGTGCCTCGATCTGAGCCTCGATGACAGCACGCTGGCGCTCGTCCCAGACTGGGCTCAGGCCGTCCACTCAGCCCGCCTCGCATGAGCCAACATCCCTCCCAGTGTCAAGGAGTTGGATGAGTCGTTCAAGTTGGTGGCACAGCAATTTTCCCGCGCATCATGCGCGCGGGATCTGAACGCACCCACCGTTACCCCAACAGCAAACCCGATCGTGGTCCGTGCGTGCGCACTACTTCGATCACCGCGCGTGCATGCGTGAACACGATGGGCGAGTGATCTACGACATCCCCGCCGGTCGTGCCGACTTCACAGCGTTCGCGACGGGCGTGAGCTATCCGCGTAGTCGGCGCCGTGTTCGAACGTGCGCCGCGACCTCGTGCGCGACAGCGTCCGCGTTCGCTTTGATGTCGCCCTCCCAGTAGCGAAGCACCAACCAGCCATCGCGCTCAAGCGTGGCGGTGACGTGCCGGTCGCGCTCGACATTGGCTGTGATCTTCGCGACCCAGTACGGCGCGTTGTGTCCGGTCGCAAGCTTCGCGAGTCGGCGATCGAGATCGCGGCCGTGCCAGTAGTCGCCGTCGCAGAATACGATGATGCGCGCGGCGCGGAAGACGATGTCGGGCCGGCCGACTAGGTTGACAACATCGACACGGTACCGCAGTGCTAGCGCGGTCAGGGCCTTGCGAAGGAGCAGCTCGCACCGTGTGTTCTGCTTCTTACTCGAACTGCGAGCGGCATCCGCAGCCCGCGGTGATGCAGGCCGAAGACCAATGTAGCTCACCCTGGGCATCGCATGCTTGACCCTAGCAAGCGCCAGTCTAATTGTGCGAGGTTCATCCAGAGCATGAGCTCCTTGGTCGGTACGGTCGAAAGACCACGGTTTCCCGATGCTGCGGGTCGAGCAGCGGGACGAATTCCGACCGCCGACACCTTGGGACACCCTGCAACGTGTAAGTCCGCGTGCTGGGCTGGTTCTCGTCGACAAGAACGCTAGGAGCCGTTTCCGAGCTGAAGGTGGCCGCGTCGAATCCGGTATACCGCTCGATAGCTCGAGTGGAGTCCCGGCCGGTTGGCGAATCGGTCAGTCGGCGGTTGACGAGACGCACCCTTCCGATGCGGTCTTCGATACAGGGATCCGCGTACAGACTCAGCGACCCCACGGCTTCGCTATCCGGCGCCCGACGCAAGCTCGAGACCGCGGAAGACAAGTCCTGGTGGCGGGCGCGGGCGCGGGCGCGGTCAGCGGCGCGCGGCTGCGCAGCGCGCGCAGAAGTAGCCGTCCGGGGCGAGCGCCATCGACGCCCACGGCACGAACTCGCCGCAGGCGGCGCAGCGCCCGTTGCCGCGCCCGACGGCAACCGGCGCGTTCCGGTCAGCGGCGGCAGGTCCGCGGGGAACGGCTTGTCGCGCGGTGCCGGCGCTGGGATCGCGTTGCGCAGGTTGATCAGCCCTCCGGACGCCGCGTCGGCGACCGCGATCACCGCGAGCCTACGCCCCCCCCGCGATTTCGAGCGGTGTGACTCGGTCGCGCGGTGTCGGCGCGTTCGGATCGTCGCGCTCCTCGGCCATCGCATTCACGCTGGATCGGCGGGCCCGCCGCCGCAAGCCCCGATTTCCGCGACCAGGTCGGCGGCGATGGCGTCGGTGGCAATGCGGGTGAGCACCGGCTGCGTCCAGCGCGCGACGCGATGATCGTAGGCAGCGTCGTAGTACGAGAGGATGGAGGAGGCCTCGTAGACGCGGACCCGCCGGCCACCGCGTCGCGGACCGCGTCGACGGGTGCGTCTCCCAGCGGGGGCGGATGCGCTCGAAGGATGGAGCCTGTTACGAGATCCCGTTTCTGATCCATCCACCTCGACCTTCTTCCAGGTGAGTCGATCCTGCGGACCTGGGCTCAGAGTCATCGCGCGAGGTGCTGAGATCGCGCCGGAATCGCTCTCAGTTGCTGAGTGGCTTCGGCGAACGCGCCGGTCAGGTCGGGTTCTATGCACGGCTTCGCAAGGAGAGCTGGGCCGCACGCAGCGATGTTTCGGCGCGCCGAATGAAATGCCGACGGTAAGACTGCTACGCGATCAGTTGCCTGGATAATCGGCAAGATGTTTGCCGCGGATCATCACGGTGTGCAGGTCGACCGCCACGCGCTCGATCACATCGCGCAGCTCCAGCACGTCGAGCCATGGCTGGGGGAGCGCCCCGAAGCCGAACATCGCGCCGAGCAAGTTGCCGGTGATCGCGGCGGTGCTGTCGCTGTCGCCGGAATGGGCGGCGGCGCGCCACAGGGCTTGCTCGAACGTGCGGGGCTCCGCGGGATCGAACGCCGCGGCGCACAGGATGGCGATCGCGAGGGCTTCTTCGCCGGTCCAGCCGCCACCGAGGGACTGGATCGTGGTCGCGTCGGGCGTGCCCAGGATCGCGAGCTGTTGCGCGCGAGAGAGCATTCGCGCGGTCTCCTCGTGGCCGCGCTCTGCAGAGAGTAGCTCGTCGGCGTGCTCCATCGCGTCGCCGAGCGGGCTGCCGCGCGCGAGGTCCCACACGAGCGAGGCGAAGTAGGCGGCGGACAGGTAGCCGCTGGGGTGGCCGTGCGTGAGCACGCCGTTGTCGCGCGCGAGCTCGAAGGCTTGCTCTCGGCTGGATGCGCCGAGGCCACAGGGCGCGACTCGCATCACGGCGCCGCATCCCTTGCTCTGGTTCGGGGGCGTCTCGATCGTCGGAAGGTGAAGCGCGAGGTTCTCGCGTCGGGCGAGCGCCTCGAGCGCGGACATGCAGGTCGCTCCGGGCGCGCGTTGCGAGTGCAAGCGGCGCTCCTCCACGAGCCACCCGCGGGCGCTGGGGGTGTGCACGCGCGGGCCCTGGGTCTCGTACCAGCGCAGCAACGCGTAGGTCATGGTGGTGCGTGGATCAGAGGCGCCCCGCGCGCGCGATTGCATCTTCGCGCGGATGAGGCCCTCGGCGGTGAACAGGGTCATCTGCGTGTCGTCGGAGATCCGCGCGACGTTGCCGCCGGCGAGGCGCAGATCGAGGGGCGCGATCTCGCCGAATCGTCGCGCGATCTGGTCAGCATCGATGAACTCGATGGGGTAGCCGAGCGCGTCACCGAGCGCGCCGCCGAGCAGGCAGCCACGGAACACGTCGACGCTGGGTGCCTCGCTGGTCATGAGATCGCGCAAATGATGCCACGTGAACGGCGAGCGGGCGGACAGGCTCGCACGGGTTGGTCGAGCTGAGCTCCGACGAGCGCGCCCGGCCGTCAGGATCCGCCACCGCCTGCGGTGGATCGATCGAGCGCGGAGGCGACGGCGCGCAGCAGGTTGCCGAGCGCGCCGGCCGCGGACGCCGGAAGCTCCAGGGAGACACGCCCGCCGGCCAGCGGGCGCGCCTCGATCTGCGCGAGGGTTCGCGCGAGCTCGTCGAGCTGGGGCGCCGCGAGCACGAGGCTCGGCGACGGGGCGGCGGGCGAGGGTGGCGCAGGGGCCAGATCGTCGGGCTCTCGGTCGTCGAGATCGAGCTCGGGGGGCGGCGGATCCGAGGCTTCGTCGGCCTCGGGGTCGGCGATGTCGGGCCGCAGGAGCTCCTGAACCCTCGACAGGAACGAGCCGGAGGCGTCGAAGGCGATCTGATCGGTCGTGCCGTCGAACAGCCCGGTGAACAGCGCGCGCTTGTCTCCGACGAGCTGCGCGATCCGCTCCTCGATCCCGCCGGAGGCCACGTAGTTGTAGACCTCGACGCGCTGCTCCTGGCCGAGGCGGAAGATGCGCCCGATCCGCTGCTCGAGCACGGCGGGGTTCCAGGGGAGCTCGAGGTTGATGCAGCAGCTCGCGGCGCGCTGGAGGTTCAGCCCGACGCCACCGGCGTCACTGGCGAACAGGACGCGGGTCGACGGATCGTCGTGAAACGCGACGAGGTTCTCGGTGCGACGGCGCTGAGACTCCTGCCCGGTGAAGAACACGGCGCGCGCGCCGGCGCGCGCGAGCACGTCGCGAGTGACCCAGTCCGCGAGCAGGAGCAACCGGCGCCACAGGCTGAACACCACGACCTTGCGCTGCTGCGTCGCGGTGAGATCGACGATGCGTTCGCGGAGATCGAGGAGCTTGGGGCTCCCGAGGGCTCGGAGCTGGAGCTCGGTGGGACGGTGCCCGTGTGCGAGCAGCGGCCACGCGGTGGCGAAGTCGCGCAGCGCGAGCGCGTTGCAGATCATGCGCTGCTGGGCGAGCAGCGCCATCAGCCTCAGAAACTCGGGCTGGGCGAGCGGCCGCCGGGTCGCGGTGGCCGCGAGGCGCGCGATCGGCGTGGCGAGCTCGTCGTGGGCCGCCTGCTGCTCGGGCGTGAGCGGCACGGGGATCACGGAGTCGCGCCGCGGCGGCAGCTGCGAGAGCACCTCGCGGCGGACGCGGCGGAGCATCGAGGGCGCGAGCCGCAGGCGCAGCGTGTCGAGGTTGCGCGCGCCGACGATCTCGCGGCCACCGTCGGCGCGCACCGAGTGCCAGCTCGGTAGGCGCCAGCGCGGCTCGAGCGCGTGCTCGTCCACCCACTCCATGATCGACGACAGCTCCTCGATCCGATTCTCCATCGGCGTCCCGGTGAGCACGAGCCGCCATGCCGGCTCGAGCTGCTTGACCACGCTGGCGGTGCGCGTCTCCCAGTTCTTGATCCGCTGGGCCTCGTCGAGGATCACCAGCTCGGGCGCGTAGCGAAGGACCTGCGGAAGATCCCGGAGCAGCTGCTCGTAGTTGACGAGCAGCACGCTCGGACCGCGGCGGCGATAGGCCCTGGCACGCTGCTCTGGATCACCTTCGACCATCTCGATCGGCAGGTCGGTGAACGCGCGCCATTCGCGGAGCCACTGCGGCTTGAGCGCTGCGGGCGCGACCACGAGTGCGCGCGACACTCGCTCTGCCGCGAACAGGGCGTGGCAGCAGGCGATCGCTTGCGCGGTCTTGCCGAGCCCCATGTCGTCGGCGAGCAATAACCTGCCGGCGCGCAGAAACGCGGTGACCCCCTCGCGCTGGTAGGGATACAGCGGCTGCTTGAAGCCGCGGAGCCAGCGAGCGAGCTCGCGCGGCCGCACGGGTCCGAGCCCCTGTCGCGCCGCCCGCTGCGCCGCTTCGAGCATCGGCACGACGGCGGGCTCGGCGCGCCGCGGATCGCGCCGCCACGCCGCGAGTAGCTTCTCGATCGTCGCGGCGCGTCTCGACGGGGCGAGAGCGGCCGGAGCGATCGCGTGGTCGGCCTGGAACAGCGGCGCGAGGTGCCGCGGCAGCGGGACGCGTGGATCGCGCCAGAGGCGCTCGAGCCTATCGCCGGCGCCGGTCAAGGGCCGCACGGGATCCCATCGCAGCGCACGCGCGGGCGACCTCCGGTACCTGGGACGCTGGAGGACCGCGAGCAGGTGCTTGCAGAGCCCGAGCGCCGACTTCCCGAAGTCCGGGCAACTACAGCTGCCCTCTCCGTCGGTCTCGCCGAGCCACAGCTCGTAGCGCTGGGCGCGCTTGCCGCGCCGCGCGGCGCGGTAACCGCCGGGGACCTGCTGGACGACGACGTCGCTCGACGACTCGAGCCTGCGGAGCAGGGCCTCACACGCATCGCGCGCGACGCCGAAATCGGCACCGGCAGTGACGCGCAAGGCGCGCGCGGCGAGCAGCTCCGCGAGCGCGTCGTCCTCGCACGAGCGCCGCGCGAGCTCGTGCAACGCGCGAAACGCATCGCTCGAAGCCGTGTGCGTGCCCTCGACGGGCGTGACGGTCAGGTCGGTATCTCGGTCCACGCCCGAACTTCGCAAGGAGGGCTGACAAGTCCGTCGGCGCGCCGGGATGAGACCGGCACCGCGACCTCAGATCGTGCGAGCGCGGTGGAGCGCACGTACGGCGCCGATGGCGTGATCACCCCAGTGATGATCGAAATGGAATCGCCATTCCAAGATGGCGGAGATCCGGTGATCGGCGCTGCCCTGGTCCCACAACGCGAGGCCGCGGCGCAGGTCGCAGTACACGTCGAGCACATCGTCCGAGAGCGATCTCGCGACAGGCGTCTCCCCCTGCGGATCGTCGACCTCCCAGTAGATCTCGAATTGCTCGAATCCGATCCAAGATGCGGGTGGCTCGATACTCGGCTCGTCCTCGAGGTCTTCGGGCGGCTCGACGTCGGGGAGGGCGAGCGCACGCGTGTAGAGCTCGAGCAGGCCATGCCGGGTTCGCTCGATGCGTTCGAGTAACGTCCCGGGGGGCTTCTCGACGAAGTCGCAGAACTGGCGCGCCTGGTTCACGAACCGCGCGACCTCTGGGGTCCAGTAAGCGGGGCGCGCGAGGATCTCCAAGATTCGGGCGTGCCCGATGACGCGAGGTCCCTCGTGCATCGGGATCTCGAGCCCGGGGCGGACCTCTCCCCAGCGCTCGGGTACGAGCGGCTGGATGCGAACGATGGCGGTGCCGCCGGGCTCGATCTGGGCGCGTTCGTCGAGCAGGACCCGGCCGCCGTCGAGCGTCGGCTTGCCGAGCCACGTGTTCCCGAGATCCCAGTCAAGTCGATCGTCATGGAACAGGGGCTGGCGGCGTCCGCCCAGATCGGGCGAGATGAGCCGCAGCTCGGCCTGGAAGAAGGGGCCCTCCACCACGGGATCCGGATCAGTGGCTGAACTCTTGTCTACGCATGAGGCCGTCGTCGGGCACCTCGTAGTAGTCGCCCTGGCTACCGAGATAGATATGCGCCTTGGGGGTGAGCCCGGTGGGCGCGTCGAACGTGCCGGCACAGATCGAGATCTTGGACACGCCGTCTTCGTCCCACAGCAAGCTCGAGCCACACTCGCCGCAGAAGCCGCGCCGCACGGTGGGAGATAGCGTGTACCACTTGAGGCCGCGCTGCTCGGTGAGGCGAAAGCCGGGGCGGTCGACTGCCGTGTAGGCGCCGACGTGGCCGTGCCAGCGACGGCACTTCGAGCAGTGGCAGAACGTCACGGGGGTGAGCTCGAGGCTGACCTCGTACTGAACTGCGCCACATGCACATCGGCCGGTCTTCATGGTCGAGGTGTAACACGGGCTCCGAACGCCGCTGAACTGGGCTCCGGAGATGGCGCGCGCGGGGCGAACGCTCTATCGTGGTGCACCTCGTCAGGCGGAAGGTGCACGTGAGGGCTCGTTGTATTTCTTGGATCGCGCTGGGGGCGCTGCTCGGCGGCTGCATCTCGCCGGTGATCCCGATCGGGGGCGGCAAGTCGGCGCGGCAGGCGCAGCGCGACACGATGAACACGTTCACCCCGGCGCAGCTGGAGGTGGAGCACAGCTGGACGGGCGCGGTGCGGCTCGCGAAGGTCCGGGTCTGGGCGGACGACGAGTACCGAGCGCAGAACGTTCGGTGGCAGCAGACGTTCGGGGAGTCGCTGGAGCATACAAACGCCGTCCTGGCGGCTGCGTTCGGCGTGCGGCTCCAGCCGGAGTACCGGAGCTGGGACCGGCACGCACCGGGCGCGAGCCTCGAGGAGAGCTGTGCGGCGCTGGCGGCGATGGACCCGGGCGAGGACGTGCTCGTGGTGGTGGGGCTGACCTCGTCGATGGGGCTGGTGTCGGCGACGTTCGACCAGCTGGGGCTGGCGATGTCGCCGGGGCGCCATCTGGTGGTCCGTGGCTATGCCTCGGTCGAAGAGACAAACGCCTTCGCGGAGGCGTTCCCGAAGGTTCCGGTCGAGGAGCGGAACGAGCTCCTGAAAGACCGGCGGCGGCACAAGAGCGCGACGGTGCTGCTGCACGAGCTGGGGCACAACTTCGGCGCGGATCACGAGACCGAGTCGGAGACGATCATGAACCGGAGCTACTCGGAGCGCGCGGCGCGCTTCAGCGCGAGCTCGCGGGAGCTCATCCTTCGCACGCTGGAAGAGCGGCTCTCCGGCGCGCGTCCGGGATCGTCGAGGGCCGCAACCGCGCCGGCCCCAGCGACGCCGGCGAGCACGCGGACCACCGCCGTCCGCTCCTCGATCACCGTGCAGGTCACCCCGAAGGGCGCGCTGCTGATCGACGGCACGGTGCTGGATGACGGCGCGCTCGAGCGGCTGCTGCGCGCGCGCTTCGCCGAGGACCCGGACGCCGAGATCACGGTCTACAAGGACCACAAGGCGCCGGCCGACGCGCTGGTGCGCCTGATCGATCGCGCGAAGTCGATTGGCCTGTATCGGATCTCGATCCACGCGAATCCGCGGTGAGCCTGGCGGCGCGCTATCCGCCCGCCCGCGTCGCTTCGCCCATCTCCGCCCGATCGGCGCGCAATCCGCGCATCCTCGCCCCGCGCGCCTTCGACGCGCCGAGGATGTCATTCCGCAGATACGCCAGAATATAGTAGTACGTATCGAGCCCACTCGCGGGGTTCTCCCAGGTCTGGATCCAGCGCCACGTCTCGGGATCCAGCACGTTCCTGACCATCGCGGTCTGGAGCGCGTTCTCCCCGGGCCACGGGGTGAGCTCGTGGCTCTGCGCATAAGGCTCGATCTGCGCATAGCTGGTGATCTTCCACATCTGGATCTGGAACGCGATCGCATCGCCATTGGCGAGCGCCTGCACGCCTTGCGTGGCGATCGACGCGACGGCGTTGCCATCGCCGAGCCGGAAGTACCCGGCGCTGTACGTCGTCGCGCTGATCGCGAACGTCCGCTCGATCGCCTTGCCCTGGCTGGGCAGGGGCACGGCGAGCTGCTCGTGGAACTTGCGCTCGGCGGCGGCGGAGATCGACTCGCCGTCCTTGCTGGGGCCGCCGGGCAGGGCGTAGTTGCCGCCGCCGGCGAGCTTCTGGCCGCTGGTGACGATGGTTCCGGTCTTGCCGTCGCCGAAGTAGTAGCCGAACGGCCGCTTGTACGAGAGCAGGAAGCTGCCGTCGGTGGCGTACGCGACGGCGTAGACATTCTGGGTCATGGTGGATCTCCTTTCGATCGTTCAGCGTTGCGTGGGCTGCGAGGTGGAGCGCACGAGGCGCGGCTCGACCCAGCCGCGCCCACGGTGGCGAGGCGTGCCTTCGAGCGTCGAGCTGCGCAGGCGCTCGATC
>JBQCJR010000912.1:0-12029 GCA_051952595.1 Kofleriaceae bacterium | reverse complement strand
CCCGCGCGATGTTGTGGACCACGTCGCGCACCGCCGGCTGCTCGGGGCGCCCGTCGAGCACGCAGCCGCGGCCGATCACCCCGAGCCGCCACACCGCGATCAGCTGGAGCACCGCGATCGTGGGCAGTAGCGCCGCGGTGCCGAGCATCGCCGCGACGCGCTCGGCGATCACCGCGCCGGCGAGGCCGCCGAGCGTCGCGCCGGTGCCGATCGTGCCCACGAACCGCCGCGCGGCGCGGGGATCGAAGCACTCGCTGACCACCGACCAGAACCCCGAGACGAGGATCGGCCCGAGCAGCGCCTGGTGCATGTAGACCACGACCGCGAGCGGGCGCGGCAACCGGTCGAGCAGCAGCCACTCGATCGCGAGCAGGCACGCGCTCGCGCCGTTGATCACGCGGACCAGCCGGACCGGCGCGCGCCGGGTCATCGAGCGCGCGACCAGGAACGTCGCGCCGATCGCGAGCGCCGACGAGATCGCCAGCACGACCGGCAGGTAGGTCACCGAGAAGCTGTGGAGGAAGATCGCGTCGCGCGCGGCCTTGCCGGCGAGCTGCCCCGCGAGCACGACCGCCGCACAGCTGGTCGCCGCGGTGACCAGCCCGCGCGGCTCACGCCGTCGCTCGGCCATACTTTCCGCCGATCAAGATCGGGCCGACGGGCTCGGCCACCGGCGCGCGCCGGGCGATCTCCGGCTGGCGATCGTGCTCGCGGCCGACCAGGAAGGCCAGCACGCTCCACACCAGCACGATCGCGACGTTGACCACCGCGAACATCCGCGGCGCGAGCGCGAGCAGGCTGCCGATCCCGACGATGCCCGCGGCGAGTACGTCGCCGAACCGGACGAAGAACGTGTCGACCGCCGCCTTGGCCTTGTACTTGGCCTCGGTGCTGGTCGGCAGCCACAGGGTCTGGCGCACGGTGTTGTGCAGCGAGTAGTCCACGCTGTTCTCGGCGATCTTGGCGACCTTGATCAGGCCGAGCACCGGCGCCACGGCGAGCAGGGTGTAGCCGCCGAGCGCGATCGCCGGCAGGATCACGAGCGCGACCCGCACGCCGAGGTAGCGGATCACGCGCGACACCACGAACGCCTGGAGCACCGCGGCGATCGCGTTCACCCAGGTGAAGAAGTTGCCGTAGAACTCGCCGATCATCCGGGTCGCGAGCTCGCGGTTGCCCTCCGCCGCGGCCTTCGCGGTCTCGGTGACGATGCGGCTGAGGATGTACTCGCCCAGCGTGTTCACCACGTTGTACGCGATGATCATCAGCGCGATCAGCCGCAGGTAGCGCACCGTGCGCACCAGCTGGAAGCCGCCGGTCTCGCGCAGCGGGCGGGCCTGATCGAGCCGCGGCGCGGTGGTCTCGTCCGGCTCGTCCTCGCCGCGCGGCGCGCGCCGGGCGGCCCGCGCCCCCACGAGGGTCAGCACGATGCACCCGCCGAGCAGCCCGGACGCGAGCAGCAGCAGCGGCCCGATGCCGAGCGCCCCGACCAGCTCGCTCGCCACCCACGCGCCGACGATCGCGCCGAGCGTGCCGCCGAACGCGATGATCGGGAACAGCCGCTTGCCCTGCGCCGGCGAGAACAGCTCGTTCGCGAGCGACCAGAACTGCGCGACCACCAGCATGTTGAAGATGCCGAGCCACAGATAGAACGGCACGCCGATCGGCGCGTCCGCCTGGAGCAGCACCCAGAACCCGACGAACGTCGCGATGAACAGGCCCATCACGAGGTTGACGAGCACCATGCGTGGCACCCGGCTCGCGAGCGCGCCGTACGCCGGCACGAGCACGACGAGCAGCGCCGCCTGACCGGCCGCCGAGTAGCTCTTCACCGCGGGTCCGCCGTCGAGCAAGATCAGCGGCTCGCGCACCACCTTCAGCAGGTAGTAGGCGGTGAGCATCAGGAACAGGTCGACCAGCAGGATGACCACCGCGATGCCCTCGCCGGGGCGAATCTTCGAGAACGCCGCCGCGAGATGATCCAGCAGCCGCTTCGACATCAGATCTGCGGAGTAGCGACCGGCGTGCCGAACGCCTCACGCACGCGCGCCGGACACCCGCGCGCGATCCTCGGTCGATTCCCGAGCGGAGCGCGTGCGGTGAGGCCCACCGCGCGTCGACGCGCGCAGCATTGTGGCCGCGGCGCGCCGTGCGCCGGGATCTCGCCCGCTACTTCTTGAAGATCTTGTCGAACGCGCGGCGCATCGGCCCGGTCTTCTTCGGCGCCACGTAGGTCTCGTTGCCGTACGCGATGCGCGCCGAGGGATCCTGGCCGTACTGGATGTAGAGCGTGAGCAGGTCGTGCACCATCGCCGAGATGCCGGTCGTGCGCAGGTCGTAGGACAGGCAGTAGCTATCCGGCTTGTTGCGGATCATCGCCTTGGCGATGATCATCATGATCGTCGGATCGATCAGCTCGCCGTTGCCGTCGAGGTAGTGCTTGTAGCTGAAGAACCGGTCCTCGGGCGCGAGCTCCGGCGCGCCCTGGCCCTCGGCCTTGGGGGCGCGCATGTTCTGGATGGTGCGGTACTCGTGCTCGACGTACGCGGCGATCGAGTTGTTCTCGTCGCGCTTCTCGTACTCCACGAACTTGCGGAACGCGTCGAACAGGTTCTTGGGGTTCGCGTACGCGCCGCTGATCAGGTAGTAGAACACGGCGCCGAGCGAGTAGATGTCCGCCGGCCGGCCGACGCTCTTGACCACGCGGCCGCGCACGTTGATCTCGCTGGGCTCGGCGAACGGGCGGTTGAGCAGGATCTTCTTGCGCGCGCGGTCCGCCGCCGCGATCGAGTACATCTCGTTGCGGTTGAACAGCGAGAACGTGTCGTTCTCGTAGATGTCGATGTAGAAGTCCTCGAAGAACTCGACCTCGGGCGAGCCCTGGGTGCAGTTGACCAGCAGCTCGAACGTGTTGGTCTCCTGCTCGGGGCTCTGGAAGTACAGCGTGCCCGGCACCGCCTGGAACCGCGTCATCGAGACGTCGAGGTCCGCGTCGGCGACCTTGCCGACGTTGAAGTCGGCGAGCTTGACCTTCATCTGCGAGCCGCGCAGGTTCGGATCCGGCAGCTTGACCAGGATGTTCGCCGGCTTGATGTCGCGGTGACAGGTGTCGCGCACCAGGTGGGCGAACTCGACCGCGGTCGCGACCGGCACGATGTACTCGAGCACCCGGAAGATCCGCTCGCGGAGCGGCACCGCGAGCAGGTCGTCGCGGCGGCGCTTCTGGCGGGCGCCCTTGAGCCGCTCCTCGAGCGACATGTCGAGCAGCTCGAGGATCATGAAGTCGTTCTCGACGCGGTCGCGGATCGCCGGCGGGATGAAGCCGGCGCTGTCGCCCTCGCCGGAGCCGAGCAGCTCGACGATGTTCGGGTGACCCTGGACGCGCTCCAGGATCTCCTTCTCCATCTGGAACCGCATCTGATCCTCGCCCGACACCCCGCGCTGGAGGCACTTGAGCGCGACCGGGCGGCGCAGCGTGGTCTTCGACTCGACCCAGCGCTCCTCGCCGAGGTACGCCTTCGCGAACCGGCCGGAGCCGAGCTCGATCGGGCTGCCGGTCTCGTCGACGACAAACGCGTAGACGCGGCTGCGCGCGACGTACGGCGTCGGCTGCGCGATCACGCCGGAGACCTGGGACATCGGCGGCCCGTAGCCGGTCATGCTGCCGTCCATGCCCTGTCCACCACCCGCCATCGGCGGCGCCGAGCCGACGCCCGGGTTGGCCGGGTTGGTGTACCCCTGCACGCCGCCGTACGGCGACGGCGGCCCACCCACGTGGGACAGCGAGGGCGACGCGCTCGCGAACTGCGGCGCCTGCGGCTGCATCCCGCCCGACGTGCGCGGCGCACCTTGCGGCGGCTGCGGGATCTGGTTGATGTTGGTCGGATCGCCCTCGAACTCGGCAAATTCCTCGAGAGCGGCGCCGGGCGGGGTGCCTGGCGGATGGCCGGGCGGATGAGAGTTGGAGGCCATGGCGTTAGCGTCGGCGCGAGCGCGGGATTGCGCGTCCCCGCGTGTAGACGAAGTATGCGTCGGATCCGGGGCCAAAGTCGAACAGGATCGGGTCGCTGCAGTCGTCGGTGGCGATCGCGACCCGCTCGCCGCCGATCGGGAACACCAGTGCCATTCCGTCGCGCGCGCCGTTGGCGACCCGGATGTGGCCGATCTCCTGGGCGCGTGGGGTGACCAGCGCGATGTCGCTCGGCTGATCGAGCTGGACCGCCGGCGACGGGCGGCCACCGAGCAGCGCGACGAAGCAGGTCATGCCCTTGACGTGCAGCACGCGCATCCCGTTCTGCGCGCTGATGAACGTGATCCGCACCCGCTGCGCCTGGCTGCCCACCAGGTCGACGTGGTGGGTCGCCAGCACGAAGTGCACGTTGCGATCGCCGACCTGTTGCGGCACGTCGGCGAGCGGCAACCGGCGGGGCACACCCGCTGGGGTGGGCGCGACGACCATCCACGGCGGGCGGACCGCCGGTGGCTGCCACACCGCGGCGGGCTGCGGGATCACCGGGGGCGTCGGCGCGGCGCTTGGTGGTACGACCTGGGGCGCGGCCTGCGGGGCGACCTGGGGCGCGACCTGCGGCGCCCCGGCCGGCGGCGTCAGCGCGCGGTGCGGCGTGGTCGGGGTGACCGGCTGGAACGGCGCGAGCGGCGCGGTCGACTCGGCGTGCCGGGCCGGTAGGCGCGGCTGCTCGTGGGTGACCGGCTCGGAGGCGAGCTGGAGCTCGGACAGCAGCTCGTCGACGCTGGCGAGCCGCTTCTTGGGATCGAACGCGAGCGCGTGGGTGAGCAGCGCGATCACCTGGCGCGGCGCGAGGAGCGGCGCCAGCGCGTCGCGGATCAGGTCGTCGGCGTGGCGCCGCTTCTTGTAGCCGGCGTACACGTCCTCGTCGGCGAAGATCGCCTTGCCCGAGAGCATGTAGATCGCGACCACCGCGAGCGAGTAGATATCGGTCGCCGCGCTCACCGGCTGGCCGGCGAGCTGCTCGGGCGCCGCCCAGCTCGGCGAGTACATCGCGAGCTTCTGCCCGGCGACGATCGCGGTGTCCTCGGCGCGCTTCGATTCCTCGCCCTGATCCGCGCTCCACTTCGCGATCCCGAAGTCCGCCAGCTTGGGCAGCCGATTGCCGCCGACCGTGCCGAACAGGATGTTCTGCGGCTTGATATCGCGGTGGACGATGCCGAGCCCGTGGGCCTCGGAGAGCGCCGAGCACATCGCGCCGATCACCCGCACGGTCTCGACCAGCGACTGCTTGCCCTGCTCGCGGACGATCTGCGACAGCGTCCCGCCGTTCATGTACTCGCAGACCTGGAGCGGCATGCCCTGCTCGTCCTTCGCGCCGAGGTGGCCGAAGTCGTAGATCCGGAGCGTGTTCGGGTGGGTCAGCCGGGACAGCGCGAACGCCTCCTGGACGAAGTGCTCGTAGCTGGTGCGCCCGACCCCCGACTTGCCGCCCAGCCCGGAGAACACCTTGATGCAGACCGGGCGGGATAGCCGCTCGTCCTGGCCACGGAACACCACGCTGTGGCCGCCCGAGCCGATCTGCTCGACGACGCGATAGCGGTCGAGCACCAAGTCGCCCAGCTGGATGGCGGCCGGTGGCTCGGGTCCTGTCGGCGGAGCCGTGCCCATGCGATGGGTCGATGGTACCCCGAAAATGAAGACGGCCCGCCAGGTGGCGAGCCGTCGTCTGCTAACAGACGTGGATCCGAGCTCTCAGCTCGAGATCAGTTGGGCGTCAGCAGCTTGGACATGCCCGGCGTGATCACGTTGGCCGTGTCGAAGCCGATCTTCTGCGCGTTCGCGCCGGCATGGTCCTCGATGCCGATCGTCGCCGCCCCGCCGGTCGGGACGTGGGTCGACGAGTACACGAACTCCATCGAGTCGTTGGAGCCGTCGAGGATCAGCTGGAACGCCACCGCGGGCGACGGGGAGGCGTAGAGCTGGCCAGTCCACTGGATCACCAGCTTGCTGCCGATCGTCTTCTGGCAGACCTCGACCAGCTCGAGGTCGTCCCAGTACGGGGCGGCGAGCGCGTTGGGCGTCGCGGCGAGCGGGATGTTGCCGTTCGAGAAGAAGCAGGTCGTGCCGCAGGTCAGCGACGTGTCGAACGAGACGAAGCCGTTCGCGAACACCTTGAACTGCGAGGACGGGAACCCGTAGAAGTCGAACCCGGCGGGCGCGTTGATCGCCGCCGAGCTGCCCTCGTCGTCGTCCGTCAGGGTGACCGGGGTACCGCCCGCGCACGCGTCGGCGTACGCGGTGGTGCCAGCCGCCACGGTGTACTGGACGGGGGCGCCGGTGGCCACGGAGACGTCGTAGCTCTCGGGCGCGACCAGCGCCGTGGTCGACGAGATCGCGAACGCCGTCCAGCCGGCGCTTCCCTGCAGGCCCAGGTACACGTCGTCGGCACCGGCCAGGCCGTTGTTCACGGTCTGGCGCACCGACTCGTCTGCGTTCAGCAGCTGGATCCGCGAGTTCAGGGTCAGGGCGCCGACCGGGTGCGAGGTGATCGTCACGCGGTTACCGCCGGAGGTGCGGAACAGGTAGTACCGGGTCTGGGTGGTCGCGTCGATCATCTCGCCGGTGCGCGACTGCATGTTGCCCGCGGCGATCGTGCCGAAGTCGACGTGGTCGCGGCGCTTGAAGTCGAGGCCGAACGTCGGCGCGCCGGTGGTGGTGGTCGGGGCGACGGTCACGAAGTACTGGGTCACGGTCGCGTCGGCCATGATCCGGCCCTTCGCCCCGCCCGCCTCCGGGATCTTGTACGAGAACGCCGCGGTGGCGTCGACGGGCAGCGCGGCCGCGCTGGGGACGTTGAGCGTGCCGAACCGGCCGTACGCCGTCGACGCGTAGAACGTGGACGTGATGTCACCGGTGCCCGTGCCGGTCGTGTTGAACGACTGCCACAGGTCGGTGGTGCCCGCGTTGTACGAGAACGCGTTGATGCCGTACGCGCTCAGGGCCTGGCCGGTGAGCGGGGTGCCGGTGACCACGGCGGTCGCGGTCACGGGCGCGTGCGTGCTGGTCGCCGTCAGGGTGGTGGCGCCGGTACCGGCCGGGTCGAACACCAGCAGGTAGTAGCGACCGGCCGCGCGGTGGCGGACGAGGCCCTTGAACGTGTCCCACGGCTGGTTGACGAAGCCGTTCGCGCCGTAGTTGAAGCGCGCCGCGATGAACATGTCCTCGTCGACGATGACGCCCACGACGCGCTGGTCGAACGTCAGGTTGAAGCCGCGGAGCTCGTCCGCGGCGGCGACGTCGTAGTAGAAGACCGAGAAGTCCTCGTCGTCCTCCGGCTGCATGGCGCTGCCGCCCGACGTCGAGAGCTCGCCGGCGTCGCCGGCCTTGATCGCGAGGGTGTACGCCGCGTTGCTCGGACCGTAGTGGTAGGTCGCGTCGACGGCCATCAGCGCGGTGTCGGTCGCGCGGAAGCCCGGCGCGGTGACGGCGGCGGGGTAGGTGCCGAAGAAGTCGGCCTCCTCGTTGCCCATCGCCTTGAACGCGTTGTTCTTGGAGAGCACCAGCGAGGCGTTCGCGGAGCCCGGCATGTCGAGCTCGAGCGCGTTGATGCCGAGGCCCATCGAGGCCGAGTAGAACTTCACCTGGCCCGGGGCGAGCTCGCCGCTCACCACCGCCGCGCCGCCGGTCAGGGTCACCGGGGTCGGCGCCGGGGCCGGCAGGACCTTGATCGACATGAAGTAGTGCGCGTCGGCCGAGCCGGCCGCGCCACCCGCGCCCGCGGCGGGCGGCGAGGTGCCATCGAGGTACATCGAGCGCGTGTCACCGATGGCGATGCCGTAGGTGCCGGCGGCCGGGAGCCACAGCTGGCGCTGCGACTTGTCGCCGGTCACGTTGAGGCCGTAGCGCTGCCAATCCGCGGTCTCCTCGTTGCCCGAGATCGCGAGGAACGCACCGTTGAGGCCGTTGGTTCCGTCGACGCTGACCTCGATGAGCGCGGGGCCGTTGGTCGCGAACACGTAGGTGTCGAAGTCGGCGTCGATCTCGCCGTCGCCGTTGTCATCACGGAACGGGTTGATCGTGCCCTTGACGACCAGCACCTGGCCCTCGGGCTTGAGCGTCAGCTGGCCGGCCGGGTTGGTGCTGTCCTCGACGATGCCGAGGCCGTTCGGCTCTGCGGCCTCGGTCACGTCGACGGTCAGACCCTCGGTCGGATCGACGCAGCCCTTGTCCATGATGTAGACGGTGCCGCTGCCACAACTCGTGGGGTCGATCACGCACGAGTTCGTGGCCTGATCGAGCATCGTGCCGTCGCCGCATGCAGGTGCATCCGCGACGCAATACCCCTCGGCGTTCAGGACAGTGCCTTCGCCGCACTCCTTTGAATTGTCACCGCATCCGGCCCCCGCCGCGACTAAGGCGGCAGCGAGCCCCAAGAGAAGTTCGTTGCGCTTCATTTGGCGGACTATCGTCAGAGGTCGTCGTGGACGTCAATGCACGAATGTCACATAGATGAGGAGGAGTCGGCCAACTCGGCACGGCCGCCCCACTCGTCCGGGCGACAAGGATCACGTTTTCGCGGGACTGGAGGGGCTCGGCTCGACGTGGTACTTCGTGGCGGTGGCAGTCCGTCACGCCGCGCTGGCCGTGTCCGCCGTCCTCGTCCTCGGACTGGGCGTGTACCTGTTCATCGAGGTCCGCGGGCGACCGGCGGTCGCTCAGGTCGAGGCACCGCAGCCCGCGGCCCCGCGACCCCAGCCCGCCCGGCCGAGCCCCGCGGAGCGCGAGCCCGCGAGTCCGCCAGCACAGGTGCGCAAGTCGCCCTCCGAGCGGTTCGCCAACCGGTCGCGCCTCTCGACGAGCGACAGCCCGCCGCCGGCCGAGGCCGAGTCCGATCCGTCGGTGACGGGCGCCCAGCGCCTCGAGGCGGGCGGGCTGCGCCTGCGCGAGCGCAATCCCCAGCCGCACCGGTTCGCCGAGGTCATGGACGAGGCGAACAAGGCGTACGACCGCGGCGACCTCGACGAGGCGGGGGCGATCGCGACCAAGGTGTTGCGCGACGATCCGGCGAACGTGCGGATGCTGCGCATCGCGGTATCGAGCGCGTGCATCTCCGGCGACACCGCCGACGCGCAGAAGTACTACACGAAGCTGCCTCCGGCGGATCGCGCCCAGATGAAGACGCGCTGCGGTCGCTACGGCGTGACGTTCACCGACTGAGGTCGTGAAACAACCTCGTCGCCCGATCGCTGAGCGCGCGTCCGCGCACGGCCAGCGTGAGAGCTCCCACGACCGGCGCTCGGAGAGTGGACGCCTCGCGATCGCACGTCTATGGTACGCGCATCGCCTAGCCAAGGAGTGCGGATGTCCAGTCTCGTCGAGCAGATCGGCAAAGAGCCGGTTCGTGCGCAAGTGATCGCCGATTGCGTCGAGCTGATCGATGCACAGGTCAAACAGAAGGGCTTCGTGCTCAAGAGCGCCTACGCCACGATCAAGGCGATCAAGAAGCGGTTCGTCCCCGAGGTGGTCGACAGCTTGCTCGACGACTGGCTCGGCAAGCTCCAGCCGCACTACGACAAGTGGGCGCCGACCAAGCCGAGCACCTTCTCGGACTACGTGATCGCGCGGTCCGACGATGTCGCCGAGGACCTGCTGTCGGTGACCGACGCGCGCGCCGAGAAGACGTCGCACACCACGGCGAAGAAGATGTACATGAAGATGCGCGACTCGGCGAAGAAGAACGTCATCGAGGCCATCCCCGAGCTGTCGCGGCTGATCGAGCGCCACCTCGCGGCGGTCTCGCAGCAGCCCTCGGTTTCCGCGTAGCCGGGGCGTAGCCAGGGCCTAGCCAGGGCCTAGCCGGCGCGCGATCTGGCGAGCGGATCGCCGGGCGGGGCACAATGGGCGGGGGCCATGCGCATCGGTGAGATCTTGCTCGAGCACGGCTGGGTCGATCCGGCGGCCCTCGCGCGCGCGCTCGCCGAGCAGCGCCAGGTGGGGCTGCGGCTGTGCTCGATGCTGATCGGGCGCGGTCAGCTCGATCCGGACCACGCGGCGCGCGCGCTCGGCGAGCAGCATCAGGTCGCGGCGGTGCTGCAGCGCCACCTCCAGCACCGCGAGCGCGCGCTGGCTCGCCTGCTGCCGGGCTCGCTCGCGCGGGCGTGCCTCGCGTTGCCGCTCGGTCGGATGCGCGGCGGCGAGCTGATCGTGTGCGTGCGCGATCCGCGGCCGGAGCTGCACGCCGTGCTCGCCCAGGCGATCAGCGGGCCGATCGTGCTCGCCGTGGCGCCGGCGCACCAGCTCGAGCGGCTGATCGACGCCGAGTACGAGCGCAGCCCGACCGACGAGTTCGACGTCGATCTGACCACCGGGCCGATCGTCTCGGTCGACGTCGATCTCTCGGTCACCGGGCCGATCGCGATCGGCCCGTTCGACGGAGACGCGCTGCCCGAGCTCGGTGCGATGACGCTGGTCGAGCTCGACGACGAGCGGGTCGCGCGCGACCCCACCCAGAGCGGCAAGGCCGGTACGAGCGGCCCGAGCGGAACGAGCGGCATGTTCGCGCCCGCGCCACCGCCCGCGCCATTGCCACCACCGCGGCGCGGCCGCTCGCTCGAGGAGGCGCTCGACGCGCTCGCGACCGCGACCACCCGCGACGCCGCGACCGAGCTCGCGATGGAGCGCGTCGCCGCCCGCTGGCACGCCGCGCTGCTGCTCACGATCAAGGACGGCGCGGCGCTCGGTCACCGGGGCCACGGCGCACAGCTCGCCGGCGACGCGGCCCAGGCGGTCGTGCTGCCGCTCGCCGCGCCGTCGCTCGTCAAGCTCGCGCACGATCACCACCACACCGCCACCGAGGTGCCGGCCGGCGTGGTCCAGGACCGGCTCGCCCGCGTGCTCGGTCATCCGCGGGCGCCCGCCGCCGCGCCGGTCCGGATCGGCGCGCGCGTCGCGCTGGTGCTCGCCGTCGGCGATCCGATCGCGCGGCCCGGCGACGATGAGCCCGCGCCGCTCGACGAGCTCGAACGGCTCGCCGACGCGCTCGGCGCGGCGTACGCCCGGATCGTACGCGACAGGAAAGCGTAGCTCGTGTGACATCGCCGCGACGCGCGAACCGCGGCGGCGGTCGCGCTCGCGGTCGCGGGAACGCGGTAGCCTGAACGCCATGGCGACGGCGCTCACCGGCGCGCACCGCGCGTGGCGATGGAAGGTGTTCGCCGCGACGTGGCTGTCGTACGTCGGATTCTACTTCTGCCGCAAACCGTTCTCGGCGGCCAAGGCGGCGATCCAGGGCGAGACCGGGTGGAGCGCGACCACGCTCGCCGATGTCTGGGCGGCGTACCTGATCGCCTACGCGCTCGGTCAGTTCCTCGCGTCCTGGATGGGCCCGCGGCTCGGTCCGCGGCGCAACGTGCTGCTCGGCATGGCGGTCTCGATCGCGGTCACCGTCGCGATGGGCGTCTCGCTCTCGGCGCCGGTGATGGCCGGGCTGGTGGCGATCAACGGGCTCGCCCAGGCGACCGGCTGGTCCGGGAACGTCGGCACGATGGCGAGCTGGTTCCACCGGCACGAGCGCGGCCGGATCATGGGCGCGTGGTCGACCAACTTCACCGTCGGCGCGCTGACCTCCGGCTGGGTGATGGGCTGGGTGCTCACGCTGCACGCGCCGGGCACGCCCGAGCCGTGGCGGTGGTGCTTCTTCATCGGCGCCATGGTCCTCGTCGCGGTGTGGATCCAGTTCTTCGTGCTCCAGCGCAACAAGCCGGAGGACGTCGGGCTCGCCGCGATCGACGATCCGGCGACCGCGGTCGACGAGTCGAAGCAGGACGACCCGCCGCGGCTGTCGCGCAGCGCGTGGATCAACCTGCTGCTGGTCGCCGGGTTCTACTTCTTCGCGAAGTTCATCCGCTACGCGGTGTGGTCGTGGTCGGCGTACTTCCTGGCGAAGAACTACGGCCTGTCCGGCGGCCAGGCGAACATCTACTCGACGATCTTCGACATCCTCGGGATCTTCGGCGTGCTCGCCACGGGGTGGATGTCGGATCGCTGGTTCCAGAGCCGG
>JBQCJR010000911.1:0-2611 GCA_051952595.1 Kofleriaceae bacterium | reverse complement strand
GAGCTATGGGTTGAGTGGGGTAAGTTGGGGGGGGTTGTTTTTTGCGGCGTCCTTCGGGTCGGGGGGGGCTTGCGTCTCTCCGGTGCGCCCCCCCCGGGCGGTGTCCCCGGCGCGCTCCGCCACCCGCGCGCGTGCGAACCGGGCCGCCGGCTGGTCGCCGAGCGGATCGAGCACGCCCGCGAGCTCGGTGGACCGGCCGAGCTCGACGAGCGCGTACCCGGCGAGCGTGGCCAGCTCGGCGTGATCCGGCTTGGTGGCGCGCGCCGGGCCGAGCGCGTCGAGCGCCCGCCCCGGCTCGCCGGCCGCGAGCAGCGCCGAGGCCGCGAGCCGCCGCGCGTCGACGAACCGCTCCGACGAGCTGGCGATCCCGAGCGCGCGCCGCGCCGCCCCCGCGGGGTCGCCGGCATCCAGCTCGAGCTCGGCGAGCGCGATCGCGCCGGCGTCGGCGTCGAGCTTGGCGATCCGCGCGGCGATCGCGCGCGCGTCGTCGATCCGGCCGAGGCTGCGCTCGAGCCGCGCCACGGTCCCGAGCGCCTCGAGATCGCTGCGCTCGTCGTCGAGCAGGGTCAACAGGTCGATCGCCGCGGTGCGGTCGTCGGCCTCGCACAGCACCCAGAACAGCTCCTCGGCGACGTCGAGCGCCTGGCCGCTGCGATCGAACGCGCTGCGGGTCTGCGCCACCGCCTCGGCGATCTGGCCCTGCCAGCGGAGCAGCCGGGCCAGATCGAGCCGCGCGTCGATGTGGTCCGGATCGCGCTCGAGCACCGCGCGCAGCTCGCGGATCGCCGCCGGCAGCTCGCGCGCATTTGCGAGCCGCTGGCCGAACCGGTAGCGGCCGTCGATCGCGTCCGGGTTCGCGGCGACCAGCCGGCGCAGCGTGGCGAGCGCGTCGCCGGGCGGCTGCAGCGCGGCGAGCCCGAGGTACGCGCGCTCGTCGTCGGGCGCGAGCTCGATCGCCCGGACAAACGCGCGGCGGGCCTCGGCCGGCGCGGTCGCCGCGAGCAGCTCACCGGAGACCAGCCACACCTGGGGGTGATCGGGCCACCGCGCGCGGGCGGTCGCGAGGGTCGCGCCGGCGGCGTCGGTGCGGCGGGCCCGGTGCTGGGCGCGCGCGAGCTCGACCGCGATCACCGGCTGGTCCGGCGCGGCGGTCGCTGCCTCGGCGAGCGCGTCGGCCGCCGCGGCCCAGTCGTCGCGGTGCACGGCCATCCGGCCGGCGAGATAGGCGGCGTACGCCTCGCCGGTCAGCGGTGGCATCGGCCCACGCGCCGGGGCGGGGCCACACGCGGCGAGCGCCGCACAGACGACGAAGGAGAGGCGCACCGTTCGGCTCGGCTCGGCGGCGAGGATCGCGCGGCCGAGCTGCATCGTAGCAGAGGGCAGGCCGCGCCGCCGTCGGGGGCGAGCCCTACAGCGGGATGTTGCCGTGCTTGCGCGGCAGATTGGATTGCCGCTTGTTGGCGAGCGTGCGCAGCGAGCGGATGATCGTCCACCGGGTGTCGCGCGGCCGGATGATCTCGTCGATGTAGCCGAGCGACGCCGCCTTGTACGGGTTGGCGAACCGCTCCCGGTACTCGTCGGTGAACCGCGCCCGCGCCGCCGCGCGCGCGGTCTCGTCGGTGATCTTGTCAAGCTCGCTGCGGAAGATGATGTTCACCGCGCCGTCCGGCCCCATCACCGCGATCTCGGCCGCCGGGTAGGCGACGTTGATGTCGGCGCGGATGTGCTTCGACGCCATGACGTCGTAGGCGCCGCCGTACGCCTTGCGCGTGATCACCGTGATCTTCGGGACGGTCGCCTCGGCGAACGCGTAGAGCAGCTTCGCGCCGTGCTTGATGATCCCGCCGTACTCCTGGGTCGTGCCCGGCAGGAACCCCGGCACGTCGACGAACGTGACGATCGGCAGGTTGAAGCAGTCGCAGAACCGCACGAACCGCGCCGCCTTGATCGAGGCGTCGATGTCGAGGCAGCCGGCGAGGTGCGCCGGCTGGTTCGCGACGATGCCGACCGGCCGGCCCTCGAACCGCGCGAACCCGCACACGATGTTCTTCGCGTAGTCCTTGTGGACCTCGACGAACTTCCGGTCGTCGACCACCGCGCTGATGATCTTCTTGATGTCGTACGGCTTGTTCGACTCCGCCGGCACCACGGTGTCGAGGGCGTCCTCGGTGCGATCGACCGGATCGTGGGTCGGCCGGCGCGGCGGATCCTCGGTGTTGTTGCTCGGCATGAACGAGAGCAGCTCGCGGATCCGCGCGATGCACGACAGCTCGTCGGGCTCGGTGAAGTGCGACACGCCCGACTTGCTGGCGTGGGTGGTCGCGCCGCCGAGCTGCTCCTTCGAGACTTCCTCGTGGGTCACCGTCTTGATGACCTCGGGCCCGGTGATGAACATGTACGACGTGCGATCGACCATCAGGATGAAGTCGGTGATCGCCGGCGAGTACACCGCGCCGCCCGCGCACGGCCCCATGATCGCCGAGAGCTGCGGGACCACGCCGCTGGTCAGCACGTTGCGCAGGAAGATGTCGGCGTAGCCGGCGAGCGACTCGACGCCCTCCTGGATCCGCGCGCCGCCCGAGTCGTTGAGCCCGATCACCGGGCAGCCGAT
>JBQCJR010000910.1:0-2628 GCA_051952595.1 Kofleriaceae bacterium | reverse complement strand
CGTCAGCAGCCTCGGCGATCTGGCGCGGCTGCGCGACGCCGGGATCCCCGCGGTGGTCGTCGGACGCGCGCTCTACGATCGCCGGTTCACGGTCGCCGAGGCGGCCGCGATCGCACACGGCGACCCGGCCCGGCCCAGCCCGGGCCTCCTCCAGGAGCCGGGAGCCGGCTGATGCTCGCGCGCCGGCTCCTCCCGTGCCTCGACGTCCAGGACGGCCGGGTCGTCAAGGGCATCCAGTTCCTCGAGCTGCGCGACGCCGGCGATCCGGTCGAGCAGGCGGCGGCGTACGACGCGCAAGGCGCCGACGAGATCTGCTACCTCGACATCTCCGCGTCGCCCGAGGGCCGCTCGACGCTGCTCGACGTGGTCGCGCGCACCGCGGACCAGATCTTCGCCCCGCTCACCGTCGGCGGCGGGGTGCGCTCGGTGGGCGACGCCGAGCGGCTGCTCGATGCCGGCGCAGACAAGATCGCGATCAACACCGCGGCGATCCGCACGCCCGCGCTGATCTCGGCGTGTGCGGCGCGGTTCGGCAGCCAGGCGATCGTGGTCGCGGTCGACGCGAAGCGCCGCGCTCCCGAGGGCTGGCAGGTGTTCAGCCACGGCGGCCGCACGCCCGAGGGGCTCGACGCGCTCGCGTGGTGCAGCCGGATCGCCGAGCTCGGCGCCGGCGAGATCCTGCTCACCAGCATGGATCGCGACGGCACCGGCGCGGGCTACGACACCGCGCTCGTGCACGCGGTCGCCTCGCGCGTCCCGATCCCGGTGATCGCCTCGGGCGGCGTAGGCGAGCTCGCGCACCTCGCCGAGGGGCTCGAGGCCGGCGCCGACGCCGTGCTCGCCGCGTCGATCTTCCACTTCGGCCGCCACGCGATCGGCGAGGCCAAGGCGTTCCTGGCCGCCCGCGGGCTCGCGATCCGCAGCTGACCGTTGACACGGCGATCCGGCGCTGGCGAACGTAGTCGGCGATGTCCGACGCGGCGACTCCCGAGCTCGATCCCGTGTACGACGCTCGTGGGCTCGCGCCGTGCATCGTCCAGGACGCCACGAGCGGCGACGTGCTGATGCTGGCGTGGATGAACGCCGAGGCGCTCGCGCTCACCCGCGCCACGCGGATCGTGCACTTCTGGTCGCGCTCGCGCGGCGCGCTGTGGAAGAAGGGCGAGACCTCCGGCCACACCCTCGCGCTCGTCGAGCTCCGGATCGACTGCGATCGCGATGCGATCCTAGCGCGGGTCCGTCCGGCCGGCCCGACCTGCCACACCGGCGCGACGAGCTGCTTCTTCCACGTCGACGGGGCGCCGGATGACGACGGCGTGCCCGCGGACGGTGGCGCGGCGGTCCTGCCGCGGCTCGACCGGATCCTCGCCGCGCGCCGCGACGCCGCGACCGGCGAGCGCAGCTACACGCGCTCGCTGCTCGACGCCGGGATGCCGAAGATCCTCGCCAAGCTCGCCGAGGAGCACGCCGAGCTCGCGGCCGAGCTGCCCGCCGGCGACGCCGCGGCGGTGGTGCACGAGGCCGCGGATCTGCTGTTCCACGCGATGGTCGGGCTGACCGCGCGGCGGATCTCGATCGACGCGGTGCTCGAGGAGCTCGCGCGGCGGTTCGGCACCAGCGGGCACGTCGAGAAGGCCCGCCGGCGATGAACCTGGCCGGCGATCTGCTCGCGCCCGGCGGGGGGCTCGCGCAGGCGATCCCGCACTACGAGGATCGCCGCGAGCAGCGCGCGATGTCCGAGGCGGTCGCGCGCGCGCTCGCCGACGAGCGTCCGCTGATCGTCGAGGCCGGTACCGGCACCGGCAAGACCCTCGCCTACCTGATCCCGGCGCTGCAGTCCGGCAAGCGGGTCGTGGTGTCGACCGGGACCCGCGCGCTCCAGGACCAGATCGCGCGCCACGATCTGCCGCTGCTCCGCTCGATCCTCGCGCGGCCGTTCTCGGCGGTGGTGCTCAAGGGCGTCGCGAACTACGTGTGCCGGCGCAAGCTCGCCGAGCTGGTGTCGCGCGCGCCGCACGCCGCCGACGGAGCGCCCGGCCTCGACGCGGTGTCGATCGGGGCGCTCGCCGACTGGGCCGGCGACACCGAGACCGGCGATCGCGCGGAGGTCGAGTGGCTCGCCGAGTCCGCGCCGCTGTGGTCCGAGGTCACGACCACGCCGGACGCGCGGATCGGACCGCGCTGCCCGCACTTCGAGCGTTGCTTCGTGACCCAGGCGCGGCGGCTCGCCGAGAACGCCCAGCTGATCCTGGTCAACCACCACCTGTACTTCGCGGATCGCGCGCTGCGCGCCGCCCACGCCGGGGCGCGGGTGCTGCCCGATCACGACGCGGTGATCTTCGACGAGGCCCACCAGCTCGAGGACGTGGCCACCGAGCACTTCGGCGTCCGGATCTCGACCCACAAGCTCGCCGAGCTGGCGCGCGATGCCCACCAGGCGCTCGCCCGGATGCCGCTGTGGACCGGCCGGTCGAGCGTCGACGTGATCCAGGCGGTCGAGCGCGCCGGCATCGGGCTGTTCGCGCTGCTGCGCGGCGCGCTCGTAGCGACCGGGGACGACGCCGGGCGCGTTCCGCTGCCGCCCGGGCTGTTCGATGCGCCCGACCGCCAGACCGCGTGGTTCAAGCT
>JBQCJR010000909.1:0-4105 GCA_051952595.1 Kofleriaceae bacterium | reverse complement strand
GCGGCGCCACGGGCGACGGTGCCGGCGTGGGCCGCGCGATCGGCGGCGGCGCGACCGCCTCGCCGGGCAAGAGCAGCGCGCCGATCGAGCGCAGCCGAGAGACGATCGAGATCGCGCGATCGACCGGCAGGCCCGTCGCGAGCAGGATCTCGCGCAGCGATTGCGTGCCATCGATCCGCGAGAGCACGAAGTACTCCTCAGGACCGACCGCCGCCTTCAGCGGATCGAACCCTGGACTGACCCGCAGCTTCTGCGTGGTCGCTCCAATTCCGGCGATCTCGGCCGGCACCGTGCTCACCTGGAGCATCCTAACATGGACGTCCTGCCGAGCCCGCCGCGCCGGCCGCCCTCGATCGCGGGTGCGCGCGTTGGTAAGCGCCGAGACCCCCGCGGCCCGCGCCGACCCGCTAGGACATCACGTACTCGAGCACCGCCTTGGCGATGTGCAGCCGGTTCCCCGCCTGCACCCCCGCGAGCGAGCGCGGACCATCGAGCACGTCGCCCGTGATCTCCTCGCCGCGGTGGGCCGGCAGGCAGTGCAGCACGATCGACTCGGGCGCCGCGAGCGCGAGCAGCGCGCCATCGACGCAGTAGCCGGCGAACGCCGCGCGGCGCCGCGCGGCCTCGCTCTCCTGCCCCATCGAGGCCCACACGTCGGTCGACACCACGTGCGCGCCGGCCGCGGCGGCCCGCGGATCGGTGGTCAGCTCGATCGAGCCCCGGCCGCTGCGCTGCTGCAGCGCGCGCGCCGCGGCCACCAGCTGCGGATCCGGCGCGAAGCCATCCGGGCACGCCAGCACGAGCTCGAACCCGAACATCCCGGCGGCCTCGATCCACGAGTGCGCCATGTTGTTGCCGTCGCCGATCCACGCGTAGCGCAGGCCGTCGATCCGGCCGAAGTGCTGGCGCGTGGTGTAGAGATCGGTCGCCACCTGACACGGGTGGTGCTGGTCGGACAGCCCGTTGATCACCGGCACCGAGGCCGCGCGCGCGAACGCGGCGACCCGGTCCTGGCCGAACGTGCGCACCACGATCGCGTGGCAGTACGAAGACAGCACGCGCGCGGTGTCCTCGGCGGGCTCGCCGCGCGCCAGCTGGCTGCCCTCGGACGAGATCACCACCGAGTTGCCGCCGAGCTCGTGCGCGGCGACCTCGAACGACACGCGGGTGCGCGTGGAGGCCTTCTCGAACACCAGCGCCACGGTCTTGCCGGCGAGCGGGCCCGGCGGCGCGGGCGCGAGCCGGGTGCGCTCGAGCGCTGCAGTGCGATCCCACACGGCGGGCCACACCTCGGTGGGAATGTCGGCGAGCGTCAGGAAACCACGCGGTCGAGTCATCGCCGAGACACTTTCACATGGCCGGCGCTCACACAACCGGCCGCCGCTCACACGGCCGGCCGCCGCTCACACGGCCGGCCGCTGCTCGCACGACCGGCGCCGGCGCACTACGCCGCGCGGCCCACGCCCTCGGCGAGCACGCCGCGCAGGATCCGCACGGCCTCGTCGAGGTTCGCGCGATCCACCACGTACGGCGGCGCGAACCGCACCACGTTCGAGCCGGCGACCGAGAGCAGCAGGCCCTGCTCGCGGCAGCGCGCGACCACCTGGACCGGGTTGCCCGCGACCACCAGGCCGCGCAGCAGGCCGCGGCCGCGGACCTCGAGCGCGTGGCCCGGGAACTCGTCGACGAGGTCCGCGAGCTGGCTCGCGAGGTACTCGCCCGCCTGCGAGACCCGCTCGATCAGCCCCTCGGCCTCGATCAGATCGAACACCGCGTTCGCCGCCGCGCACGCGAGCGCGTTGCCGCCAAAAGTCGAGGCGTGGGGCACCGCGCCGCCGGGCTGCGCCGCGAGCCCGCGCGCCGCCTGCTCGGTGCACGCGACCGCGCCGATCGGGATCCCGCCGCCGAGCCCCTTGGCCAGCGTCATCACGTCCGGCGTGACGCCATCGTGCTGGTGCCCGAACCACGTCCCGGTGCGTCCGACGCCGGTCTGCACTTCGTCGAAGATCAGCAGCGTGCCGGTCTCGTCGCACAGCTTGCGCAGCCCGGCCAGGTAGCCCGGCGGCGCGACGACGATGCCGCCCTCGGCCTGGATCGGCTCGACGATCATCGCGCACGCGGTGCGCGTGGCGAGCACGCGCTCGGCGGCGGCCAGGTCGCCGTACGCCACGAACTCGACCGGCCCGACGAGCGGGCCGAACCCCTCGCGGTACTTCGGCTGGCCGGTGACCGACACCGTCGCGAACGACCGGCCGTGGAAGCTGCCGTGCGTCGACACGAACGTGGTGCGCTGCGGCTGCTCGGCGATCGCCGCCTGGTAGCGGCGCGCCAGCTTGAGCGCGCCCTCGTTGGCCTCCGCGCCGGAGTTGCAGAAGAACACCCGGCTCGCGAACGACCGCTCGGTGATCGCGCGCGCGGCCAGGATCTGCTGGTCGTTGAAGTACAGGTTCGAGACGTGGACCAGCTTGGACAGCTGCTCGGTGATCCGCGCGGTGAACCCCGGGTGGGCATGGCCGAGCCCACACACCGCGATCCCCGCGGTCATGTCGAGGTAGCGCGTCCCCGCGCGATCCCAGATCTCGCAGCCCCGGCCGCGCTCGAGCACGATCGGCTGCTGGCGGTAGTTCTTGACGAGGACCTGATCGGCGATGGCGAGGAGCTCGGTCTGGCTGTGCGGCACGACCCGTGTGTACCACTTCGGATCGCCGGGCGCTCTCGGCCGGAGGCTAGAGGATGTACCGGGTCAGGTCCTCGTCCGCGACCAGCGCGCCGAGCCGCTCGCGGACGTAGCTCGGTGTGATCGGGATCGTCTGCGAGCCGATGTCCGGAGCGTTGTAGAGCAGGTCATCGAGCAGCCGCTCGAGCACGGTGTGGAGCCGGCGGGCGCCGATATCGTGGGTCTTGTGGTTGACCTCGGCGGCGATCCGCGCGAGCTCCTGGATCGCGTCGTCGGTCCACTCGATCGTCACGCCCTCGGTCGCGAGCAGCGCCGCGTACTGGCGGGTCAGCGCGTTGCGCGGCTCGGTCAAGATCCGCACGAAGTCCTCGGCGACCAGCGGCGCGAGCTCGACGCGGATCGGGAACCGGCCCTGCATCTCGGGGATCAGATCGCTCGGCTTGCTCATGTGGAACGCGCCGGCGGCGATGAACAGCACGTGGTCGGTCTTCACCGGGCCGTACTTGGTGGTCACCGTGGAGCCCTCGACGATCGGCAGCAGATCGCGCTGCACGCCCTCGCGCGAGACATCGGCGCCGTGGCGCTCGCGGCTGGTCGCGATCTTGTCGATCTCGTCGATGAACACGATCCCGGCGTTCTCGGCGCGGCGCACCGCCTCGCGGGTCGCGGCCTCGTGGTCGATCAGCTTGTCGACCTCCTGCTCGGTGAGCGCGAGCCACGCCTGCGGCACCTTGAGCTTCTGGCGCTTGGTCTTGCGGCCGAGCGCGCCGAACATGTCCTTGAGGCCCGACAGCGCGTTCTCGTCGATCCCGGGCTGGCCGCCCAGCACCGAGATCAGCGGGTTGGTGTCGTCGGTGAGCTCGACCTCGACCTCGCGATCGTCGAGCCGGCCGTCGCGCAGCATCGCCCGCAGCTTCTCGCGCGTCGCGTCGGTGCCGGTGCTCGGCTCGCCCGGGCGATCCGTGAACGCGCGCCCGGCGTGGCGCGGCAGCAGCAGATCGAGCACGCGCTCCTCGGCGGACTCGCGGGCGCGCGGCCGGACCTTGGCGGCCTCCTCGTCGCGCACCAGCTTGACCGCGACCTCGACGAGATCGCGCACGATCGACTCGACGTCGCGCCCGACGTAGCCCACCTCGGTGAACTTGCTGGCCTCGACCTTGAGGAACGGCGCGCGCGCGAGCCGGGCGAGCCGCCGCGCGATCTCGGTCTTCCCGACGCCGGTCGGGCCGATCATGATGATGTTCTTCGGCGCGATCTCGTCGCGCAGATCGCCCTCGACCTGCTGGCGGCGCCACCGGTTGCGCAGCGCGACCGCGACCGCGCGCTTGGCCTCGCGCTGGCCGACCACGTAGCGGTCCAGCTCCTCGACGATGCGAGCGGGAGTGAGTTTCTCCTCGGTGGGAAGCGCGCTCATGGCAGCTCCTCGAT
>JBQCJR010000908.1:0-7181 GCA_051952595.1 Kofleriaceae bacterium | reverse complement strand
ACGAGCTCTGACGGGGGAGGGATGGTCCCGGTCGCTAGTCAGCTGTGTGAGGCGGTGCCCGCCTGACTGCGCCGGCGGACGGCCTTAATCGCTCGGGACCCACCCCGTCCGCCTCGCGCGCGCGTTGACGAGCACCGAGAAGGTCGCGATCGGGGCTGCCGAGGCACTCCTCGAGTGCCGCTTCGATTACGCCTGCTCGAGGCACTTCCTCGAATGCCGCTACTGCACCTGCCGAGGCACTTCCCTCGAGTGCTGCGTCGATTGCGCCTGCCGAGGCGCCTCCTCGAACGCTGCGTCGATTGCGCCTGCCGAGGCGCCTCCTCGAATGCGGCTTCGATTGCACCTGCCGAAGCACTTCCCTCGAATGCTGCTTCGATCGCGCCTGCCGAGGCGCCTCCTCGAATGCGGCGTCGATTGCGCCTGCCAAGCGCACTCCTGGAGTGCAGCTCGATTGCAGCTGCCGAAGCACTTCCCTCGAATGCGGCGTCGATTGCGCCTGCCGAGGCGCCTCCTCGAATGCGGCTTCGACTGCGCCTGCCAAGCGCACTTCCCTCGAATGCGGCTTCGACTGCGCCTGCCGAGGCGCTTCCTTCAAGTGCAGGTTCGAGTTGCCGGGGGCTCCGCTGCCCTGCACGGAACGCCAAATTCGCGCGGCCTCGTCGAGAACGCACTCGACAGAGGCCGTCGATGAGCCGCACCTGCGCCTCTCGGTCTCGTCAACGCGCGCGCGAGGCGGACGGGGTGGGTCCCGAGCGAGTAAGGCCGTCCGCCGGCGCAGTCAGGCGGGCGCCGCCTCTCGCAGGTGTCGAGCGACGGGGCCCACCCCGCCGCCGTCAGCGCGCGTGCCCGCGTTCTCCCGGTCCGCACGCGTGGCGACCGAGCTACGCGCATTCTCCCCACTCGATCGCCGCGCGCGTTCTCCCGCGCGCACGCGTGGACACCGCACCACGCCCGCAGCCCGCGTTCTCCCGGGCCGCACGGGGGCCACCGCCGCGCGCTACTCGTCGCCGCGCAGGGCGCGATCGCGGCGCTCGAGCTCGGCGACCCGGCGCTCGAGCGCGAGGACGCGGCGGGCCATGTCGAGGCGATCCGCGGGGGTCGCGGCGGCGAGCCGATCGGCGAGCTCGCGGGCGGCGCGCTCGCGCTCGGCGGCCTCGGCGAGGCGTTGGTGGAACGCGGGGCGGAAGCGCGCGTCGAGCCAGACGCCGTGGGCGCCGCACATCTCGAACAGCGCGTTGGCCCACGACCGCGCCTCCATCGCGCGGCCACACGTCACGCAGGCGCCGGTGACGTAGGCGAACGAGGTCCGCCGGCGCACGTTCGGCCCGGCGAGCTCGTCGCCGAGCGATAGATCGCGGAGCGCCGAGATTCCGATCCATTCGCCGCAGCCGCGGCCGCATACCTGCGCGCCGTTGGAGACGAGCAGCGGATCGCCGCACCGCGGGCAGCAGTAGGGGCTGCCGCCGTCGCGGTACGGCTCGCTCACGCGTCGCTCACGACGCGGATTGTGCGTTGCGCTCCTGGTAGATCCGCAGGATGTCCGCCGCGGTCTCCTCGATCGCGCGGTTGGTGACGTCGATCACCGGCCAGTGGGCGTGCTTGCGGAAGATCTCGCGCGAGTACGCGATCTCGTTCTCGATGTGGGCGCGCTGCCCGTAGCTCGAGTCGTGTGGCATGCCGAGGTGCGAGAGCCGGGCCTGCCGGATCCGCATCAGCATGTCCGGCTGGACGATCAGGCCGAACACCTTGCGCTCGTCGACCTGCGACAGCTCCTCGGGCGGATCCACGCCGAGCACGAGCGGCACGTTCGCGACCTTGAGCCCGCGCTGCGCCAGGTACGTCGAGAGCGGCGTCTTCGAGGTCCGCGAGATCCCGACGAGCACCAGGTCCGCCTTGGGCAGGTTGCGCGGCTCGGCGCCATCGTCGTTCTTGACCGCGAACTCCACCGCCTCGATCCGGCGGAAGTACTCGTCGTTCAGCGAGTGGAGCAGGCCAGGGACGCCCGCGGGAGCCGAGCCGAGGTACAGCGCCAGCTTGCTGATCAGCGCGCCGATCAGGTCGACCGTCTCGATGTTGTAGCGCTCGACCAGCTGGTTGATCAGCGCGCGCTCCTCCGCGTTGACGACGGTGAACACCACCAGCGCTCGCAGCTCGGCGGCCTTCTCCAGGATCTGCTCGAGCTCGCTCTCGAGCCGGACGCGCGAGAACAGGCGGATCTGCACCGGTTCGCTGAACTGCAGCGTCGCCGCGCGGACCATGCGCTCGGCGGTCTCGCCGGTGGCGTCGCTGATGATCATCACCGTCTTCATATCGCCGCCTCTATATCACGGGCAGATGGCGACGGGCCTTCAGCTGAGCCTGCCCTCGCGGGTCCGAAGCGGCGTGGTCGACCACCCGCGGGCACTCCGGGTCGGGCGCGCCGAGGTCCCCGTCCACGTGCGCCGACACGACCTTGCAGCCGCCCCGGCACAGCGCGTGGTAGTCGCAGCTCGCGCAGGGCTCGGCGGCGGCGCGCCAGTGGCGAAATGCCCCGAACGCGTCGGAGGCGGCCCAGTACGTGGCCAGCGCGGTGACCCGTGGGCGGTCGCCGCGGGCATCGGGCGGCGGCGGAGCGGCGAAGCTGCACGCGGTGAGCTGGCCGCCCGGCTTGGCGCCGATCAGGAAATCCCCGCCGGTGCAGCCGTAGACCGCCAGCTGGGCGAGCAGCGCCGGGTCCGGCCGGTGATGGGCGAGCATCGGCGTGTACGAGCAGTCGACCTTGACCCGCACCGCGTGGCGGCGCGCCGCGGCCAGGATCGCCGGAAGGAACGCGCGGTGCTGCGCATCGGTGCAGCGCAGCTCGCCGTACGCCCGCGCGCCGCGCCCCGCCGGCTTGAACCGCAGCAGCTCGACCTCGGACAGCCGGCGCTCCGCCGCGTACGCGAAGATCGCGTCGAGCTCGTCGAAGTTGTGCCGGGTGACCACCACGTTGATCCCGATCTCGGTCTTGGCGGCGCGCAGCCGGCGGATCGCCGCGTCGGCGCGCGCGAAGCCATCGAACCCGCGGACCGCGGCGTAGGTCGCGCCGAGCCCGTCGAGCGAGACGTTGATCTGGCCGAGCTTGCCGGCGATCGCGAGCAGCGGCTCGAGGCCGTCGAGCCCCGAGGTGGTGAGGTTCGGCACGATCCCGCGGCGCCGCGCGTGGTCCACGAGCTCGCCGAGCCACGGCAACAGCGCGCTCTCGCCTCCGCCGAGCGCGACGTGAAAGACTCCCGCGTCGGCGAGCGCGTCGATCGCGCGGGTCCACTCGGCGAGGCCCCACTCGTTCGGCGCGCCATCGGCCGACGCGCCGGTGTAGCAGCCCTGGCAACCCGCCGCGCACCGGTTGGTCAGCTGGAGGTGGGCCTCGAGCGGCGCGGACAGCACGTGATCACCAAGCGCCGGCTCGGGGCCGCGCCAGATCGCCGGCTCGCCGGTCACCGCGAGGCTGCGCCGGGCGTACGCGCGATCGACGAACACCAGCGCGCGCGGAACCGTGAGCTGGAGGATCGCGCCGAACCGCTCGAGCCGGGACCGCCGCGGCGGCAGCTCGCGTGCGGCGCGCAGCCGCTCGATCGCCGCGGCGCCGAGATCGGCCGCGAGCGCGAGGCCGCGGCGGAGCCGGCCGGCGAGCCTCACGCGTCGAGCTCGGCGCCGGGAGCCGGGCGGTCGCCCGCGGCTGCCGCGGTGGGCTCGGCCGGGCGCGGGGATCGCCAGCGCAGCAGCGCGCCGATCACCGGCGTGACCGCCGCGAGCGCCGTCGCGCCGACTAGCAGGAACGTCACGTCGACGCCGAGGCTCGACGAGTTGGGGTTCATCCCCCACTTGATCGCCAGGATGCGGCCGCGTCGCGAGCTCACCGGCGGCGACTGTAGCACCCGGTCCGGTGCCCGGGCTGGCACGCTCGCGGGCTGCTTCGTCAGCAGCTGCTAGGCGGCGCGGCGGCCGACCGACGTGTGGCCGAGCGCGATCGCGAGCGGCAGCGGCGCGGGCACGCTGTGGCCGGCCTTCGCGACCTCCGAGGCCCACAGGTACAGGCAGGTGTAGTAGGCCGTCCGCAGGTAGGTGCTGAATGCGGCGAACAGCGCGAACATCGCGCCGCCGACCACGAACGAGACCACCATCGCCGGGGTACCGCCGAGCAGCGCGAACGAGCCGTAGACCACCGCGACGATCGCGAGGAACCACACCAGGGCGACCAGGTTGGTCACCAGCCGCACGCCGACCTCGCCGACCCCGATCGCCAGCAGGTTGCCCTTGTGGATCTCGCGGACCCGGCGCATCGCGTCGCCGAACGAGATGTCCTCGATGATGATCGCGGGCAGCAGCAGGAACGACATCATCGTCCACACCGCCTCGACGATGCTCGCGACGATCTTGCCGAACAGGCCGGCCTCCTCGCGCGCCGCGCGCGTGAACAGGTCGATCACCGTCGAGACGGTCGCGAGGAACGCGATCGCGACGAAGTTCTTGCGGGCGTCGCGCGCGGCCTCGCCGAGGCTCGGCGTGCCGCCTTCGAGGTGAACGTCGACCATGTGCACGGTCATGCCGCAGAAGAAGTAGAAGATCACGAACGAGCCGAACACCGCGATCGCGCTGACGATCGCCCAGGTCGCCTCCGACCACTGGGGCTCGATCGCGACAAGCGCGACGACCCAGCCGACGACGTACAGGATCGTGCACAGCACCTGGTACAGCGACGGTGCGAGCAGCTTGCGATTCTCGCGCGCCATCGCGAACGCGGCCTTGAGGAACGACCAACCCGTATCCAACCTCTGTTCGAAGCGCATCCCAGCCTCCGGCGGCCATTCTACAACAGAGGGGTTCACGCCTCGCGCGCGTGGCCGACTTCCCTCCAGGGATGTCGAGCATGGAGATGACCCGGTCGCAGATCCTCCTCTGCATGCCGGTCGACAACGTGACCGCGACGTTGGTCCTGCACGATGGCGCGCGGTCGAACGTGATGCTGTTCGTGCCGGCGGGCGAGGACGTCTCGGGAGTGGTCGCGGGTGGCCGGCCGTTCGTGCCGGTCGTGCGCGATGGCCGGGTGTGCCTGGTCGCGCGCGCCGCGATCGCCAGCCTCGCGGTGGCCAGCGCGGCGGTGGCCGTGCCGGGTGCTCCCGAGGACGAGCTGCCGAGCGAGCGCCAGCGCGCCGCGATCCAGCTGCGCAGCGGCGTGCGGATCGAGGGCGAGCTGCGGTGGGTCACCGAGACCGGCCGCCGGCGCACCACCGACTACCTCAACCACGAGGCGCCGTTCTTCGTCGTCCACGACGGCGACACCACCCACTACGTCGCGAAGGCCCACGTCGCGACGGTCACCGAGCTGTGATGCTGACGATCCCGCAGCTGCTCCGGTTCGCGGTCGCCCAGAAGGCGTCCGACGTACACCTCTCGGCCGGCGAGCCGCCGATGCTCCGGATCCACGGTGAGATCCACCGGATCGACGCGCCGCCGCTCACCCGCGAGGACACCCATCGCCTGATCTTCGACGTGATGAACGACGGCCAGCGCCGGACGTTCCAGGACAAGCTCGAGGCCGACTTCGCGTTCGCGCTCGACGACGAGCTGCGGTTCCGGGTCAACGCGTTCGTCCAGAACCGCGGCGAGGGCGCGGTGTTCCGCACGATCCCGACCCGGATCCCGCGGTTCGAGGAGCTCGGGCTGCCGCCGGTGCTCCGCCATCTGTGCGAGGAGGAGAAGGGCCTGGTGCTGGTCACCGGCCCGACCGGCAGCGGCAAGTCCACCACGCTCGCCGCGATGATCGACTACCTCAACGAGACCATGCCCGGGCACATCCTCACGCTCGAGGATCCGATCGAGTTCGTGCACGCGCCCAAGCGCGCCCTGGTCAACCAGCGCGAGGTCGGCACCCAGACCCAGTCGTTCCACGCCGCGCTGCGCAGCGCGCTGCGCGAGGATCCCGACGTGATCCTCGTCGGCGAGTTGCGGGATCTCGAGACGATCAGCCTCGCGCTCACCGCCGCCGAGACCGGCCACCTGGTGTTCGGCACCGTGCACACCTCGAGCGCGGCCAAGACGGTCGACCGGCTGGTCGACGTGTTCCCTCCGGCGCAGCAGGCGCAGGTCCGCACGATGGTGTCCGAGTCGCTGCTCGGCGTGTGCACGCAGATGCTGCTCGCGCGGATCGGCGGCGGCCGCGCGGCGGCGCTCGAGATCCTCGTCGGCACGCCCGCGGTGCGCAACCTGATCCGCGAGGGCAAGACCCACCAGATCCCGTCGGCGATGCAGGTCGGCGGGCGCGCCGGCATGGTGACGATGGAGGCCGCGGTGACCGATCTGATCGCGCGCGGCGTGGTGTCCGCCGAGGAGGCGCGCCGGCGCATGCCGGATCTGATGGCCGCGGTCGAGCGCGCGCAGGCGGTGGCCCGATGACCTCGAGCGACGCGTGGGACCCCGTGCTCCGCGGCCTGCTCGAGCACATGCTGCGGGTCGAGGCCTCGGACCTGTACATCACCGCCGGCAGCCCGCCGGTGTTCCGGATCGACGGCGTCGGTTATCCCGCGAAGCACCCGCTCGACGGCGACGCGATCGCCGCGATGGCCGGCTCGCTGATGACCGCCGCGCAGCGCGACGAGTTCGCGCGCACCCTCGAGATGAACCTCGCGCTCGCGATGTCCGGTGGCGGGCGGTTCCGCGCCAACGTGTTTCTCCAGCGCGGCGCCGTCGGGCTCGTCGTGCGCCTCGTGCGCACCGAGATCAAGACCCTCGCCGATCTCGCGCACCCGCCCGTGCTCGCCCGGGTGATGGGCGAGCAGCGCGGCCTCGTGCTCGTCGTCGGCGGGACCGGCAGCGGCAAGTCCACCACGCTCGCCGCGATGATCGATCACCGCAATCGCAGCGCGACCGGCCACATCATCACGATCGAGGACCCCGTCGAGCTCCTGCACGCACACCAGCGTTGCGTCGTCACCCAGCGCGAGGTCGGGATCGACACGCTGTCGTACCGCGACGCGCTCAAGAACGCGCTCCGCCAGGCCCCCGACGTGATCCTGATCGGCGAGATCCGCGACCGCGAGACGATGGATTTCGCCATCGCCTTCGCCGAGACCGGCCACCTGTGCCTGGCCACCATGCACGCCAACAGTTCCAACCAGGCGCTCGACCGTATCATCAACTTCTTCCCGGAAGAACGCCGCCCG
>JBQCJR010000907.1:0-6704 GCA_051952595.1 Kofleriaceae bacterium | reverse complement strand
CGAGGTTGTGATGCGACAGCATCACCGCCTTGGGCGGGCCGGTGGTGCCGGAGGTGTTGATCAGCGTCGCGTGGTCGGCCTGCTCGATCGCGTCTATCCGCGAATCGAGCACCGCCTCGGGCGCCGCGTCGGCGCGGGCGAGCAGCTCGTCCCAGGTCATCACGCCCGGCTCGGTGCTCGCCGCGCCGCGCATCAGCACGACGTGCTCGAGCCGCGGCAGCTGGGCGCGCCGCGCCTGGACCTTCGCGAGCTGCGCCGCGTCCTCCACGAGGACCAGGCGCGACTCGCTGTGGTGAATGATGTACGCGACCTCGTCGGGCGAGCAGGTGGTGTAGATCCCGGCGGGCGCGCCGCCGGCCATCATCGCGGCGTGATCGAGGATCACCCACTCCGGCCGGTTGAACCCGAGGATCGAGACCACCCCGCCGCGCGGGAATCCGATCGCGATCAGCGCGCGCGCGGCGCGCCGGACCTGGTCGGCGAACGTCCGCCAGGTGGTTGGTTGGTAGCGCCCGTCGACCGAGGCCAGGTACGCGATCGACGACGGCCGCTGCTCCGCTTGACGGAGCAAGCGGTGCGGGATCGCGTCGCGCGTGGGTGGGGCCTGGGTCTCGCGAGCGAGCGCCATGCGACTAATTCCTCGCCTTCGGCTCGGATTGCTGAGGCCGGGCTGCCCCCGGCCCCGTCCGCTGCGCGTCCGGCAGCCGCTGCGCGGCTGGCATCAATTCTTGGACTTCTTCTTGCGGCCGCCACCGCCACCGCCGCCGCTACCGGCGAAGTAGGTGGTCGAGCGCTTCTGGCCCTTGGCGGTGATCGTGCCGTCGGCGAGCAGCTTGCGGATCGGCAGCGCGAGATCCTTGGTGCTGGTGCCGAGCTGCTTGTTGATCTGCTCGATCCTGAGGCCCGGGTTCTCCTTCACGAACGTCGCGAACTGCTCGGCCAGCTTGTCGAGCTCGCCGGAGGTGCGCTTCGCGCCACGGCCACGCACGCGGCCGAGCCCGGCCGGAGCCGCGACCACCGCGGCGGCCGTCGCCGCGCGTCCCCTTCCGCCGCCCCCGCCGGTGAGCGCCGCCTCCAGCGTGTCGATGGCCGCGCGACGCGCGAGCTCGGTGATCTGAGCCACGAACCCCTGCACCACACGATTCATCTGGGTCTGGAAATCATTCATTCGGATAATCCTCGTCGCTGAATTCGTATACTCAATCAGCGATGCGGGGGAATGGAGCATACAAATGCCTCTCGCACAACCCGAGATCGGTACATTGATAGCCGCCTCCCGGTGATCGCCGGAGCCCCCCGGTCGCCCCGGTGACGCCTGGCGGGCGGCTCACCGGGCGTAAGCCGCGACGAGATCTTCGAGAGTGATGTACAGGACCGGGCCGAGACCGCGAGTCGCGAGGTGCTGATCGGCATAGTCGAGGAAACCATCGACCCCGGCATATTCTCTCGCTGAGAACCCGGGTGCCGGGTGAAACCCCATCATCAGGGTCACCGGCTCGTCGAGCGGGCGGCCGTTCCAGTTGGTGTCGAACAGGCCATTCATCTCCGACAGCGTGACGTAGTCGATCATGATGCCGTTGTCGGGCACCTCGAGGATCGGCAGCGTCGGCGGCTCGCTGGTCAGCACGTCGTTCTCGCTCGGCCAGTACGGCTGGCTGGTGTCGCCGATCGGCGCCCAGTGCTCCATGTTCCACCGATAGAGCTCGCCGGACTGGACGTCCTTCCACTCGTCGAGCCGGGCCCAGTTGAGCGCGCTGGTATCGGCGGTGAAGCCCTGATCCGCGAGCGCCTTCAAGGTATCGAGGGTCGCCGTCCAGCCGCCGGCGCGGAACGTCCTCGGGCGACCGATGCCGTGCTCGCCGAACAGCTCGATCGAGTGGGCGAGCAGCCGGCCCATCTCGGTGCGGCCGTAGGCGGCGACCTTGATCGTGTAGCCGGTGAGGTCCTCGGCATACACCGTGGACTGATCGGTCACACAGGTGACCCCGGCGCTCTCGACGAAGTGGCAGTACGGGTGGATGTGTAAGCCGATCTCGTCGCGGAACATGTCGCGCTGTCTGACCAGCCACGACACCAGCTCGGTCTGGCGCGCCGGGGTGATCGCCGGATCCGTGAACGTGTACGGCCCGACGAAGTGGGTGAGCCGCAGATCCGGGTGGTCTGCGTGCATCATATCTTGATACCCAATCGCCCGCTGACCCGGATCGCTAAAGTCCCAGTCGGTGCTCACCACGACGAAGTAGGGCGCACTGCGATGGAACTCGATCCGGGCGAACGCGCGGGTCGAGCCATCGGCGGCGAGCAGCAGCTCGTAGCTGCCGACCGGCAGCTCCGCCAGCGAGATCTCCCCGACGAACGCCCCGTCGGCGTTCCGGGTCAGCCGCAGCGGCGGGAGGTCACCCGCCCACGCGTCGACGACGTCGGTCCCGCTCGGCGCCGCCACGGTGATCGGCATGGCGTCGTGCGCCGGGGTCGCGCCGGTCGCGGTCAGATACCACTGCACGACCCCGACCTGATACGCCGGATCGTTGGTGTCCGGAGCGGTGGGCTTGTCGTCGCGGAGCGGCGGGACCTCGTCGCTGCAAGCCGCCAGGGCACACCACAACACGACAGGGAGGCTCCGCGTCCACATGGGCGCGGACCCTATCACGAGCGACTCGCCCGATTGCCAGTCGCCTTCGAGCAGAACGCGAGCGCGCCTACGGCCGGATGCCGGCGTCGGTCAGCTTGGTCGGCGACAGGTTGTCCAGGGTCAGCCGCGCGCCACCCACCGCGACCGGCGGGGCGCCATCGAAGTAACCGCCCGAGAAGTCGCCGGTCACGCCGGCCGAGGTGTCGACATCGATCTCGTTGCCGAACCAGTTGTTGTTGGTGAACACCGTGTTCTGGCCGCCGTACAGCATCAGGCCGTACGGCACACCCTGGATGTTGCTGCGGGTGATGTGGATGGTGTTCGCGGCACCACTCGTGTGGATGTTGCAGTGCGTGGTGTCGGCCTCGCCGGGATCCGCGCCGAGCTGCGAGTAGCTCATCGTCACGGTGCCGCCGGTCATGACCAGGAAGTCGCCGCCGGCGCCCCACAGCTTGCTGTCTGTGATCGTGGTAGTCGAGCCCGCGCGGGTGGAGATCGCGCCGCCCTTCTGCACGCCGTAGCTCATCGTCAGGGTGCCGGCCGTCGGCTCGCCCTCGACGGTGATCCCGTCCCACAGCGACGCGCCGGCGTCGGGCATCAGCTGGACCTTGGCGGCCGAGGTGCCCTCGATCTTCAGCGTGCCCTTGACCACCAGGCCGGTGCCGTTCGCGAACGACAGCGTCGTGCCCGCGGCGACGGTGACCGTCACGCCGGTTTCGATCGTGGTCCGCACCGCGAACGCCTTCGAGCCGGACCACGTCTCGTCGGCCGTGATCGAAGCCGCCGTCGGGGTGCCCGGAGGAACGCCCGGCGGGTCGTGCTCGAAGCCGGGATCGTCGGCTTCGGAGCCGACGAGGCACGCCGCGAGCGGCAGGGTCAGGGCAATGGCCAGGAAGTTCCCCATGTCACATCTATGAAAGCAACGGTCGTGCCGGGTGTGCGCGTTCAACGCAGCCGCGGAGTGGCGAGATCATTGAGAATTCGGCCGCGCGGCGCAAGTGGTTCCCCAGCCCATCGGAGACCTCGCCCCCAGGGGGTGAGGCCCCGATCCTCCGATCGCACGCGTGGTACCTAGAGATCGTGGACGCCGAGCGCGAGCAAGCCGCCTCCGCGATCGTCGAGCAGGCGCGCCGGTCGCGCCGCCGGGCGTCGCGCGGGACGTGGATCGCGAGCGCGATCGTCGGCGGGCTGTGTGCGATCGCGTTCGTGGTCGCGCTGGTGAGCTCCGGCGGCGCCGGGTCGAGTGGCCCGGGTGGCTCGAGTGGCCCTAGTGGTCCGAGCGCCCCGCGGGGCTCGAATGGCACGAGCGCCCCGCCGGCGCGCGCGTCCGAAACCGGCCTCGGGTTCCCCACCGGGCTCGCGATCGGCCTCGGCGTCGGGATCGCGCTCGGTCTCTTGATCGCGCGTCAGCTCGGCGACCACTCGCCGCGCAACAGACCGTAGAACGCGACGTCGTGCATCCGGTTGCCCTTGCGCAGGTGCTGCCGCTTGACGCCCTCGCGCCGCATCCCGAGCTTCTCGAGCACGCGGATCGAGCCGACGTTCCCGGTGACCACCTCGGCGTAGATCCGCGCGAGCCCGAGCTCGCGGAACCCGAAGTCGATCACCGCCGCGGCCGCCTCGGTGGCGAACCCGCGGCCCCACGCGGTCGCCGCCAGCCAGTAGCCGAGCTCGGCGCGGCGATCGCGGGCGTAGCGGCGCAGGCTGATCGTGCCGAGCGCGAGATCCTCGGCGGTCCGCTCGGCGATCGCGAGGGTGAACCCGCGGCCCTCCTCCCACCACTCGCGCCGCGCCGCGATCCACTGCCGCGCGAGCGCGATCGGGTAGGGCGACGGCACCTGCACGAGGTAGCGCGCGACCCGCCGGTCGCCGGCGCCCTCGGCGATCGCGGGGGCATCGCCGACCCGGAGCTCGCGGAGCACCAGGCGCGCGGTGCGCAGCGTCGGGGTAGGAGTCGAAGGCGCCGAGGCGATCACTGCGGGCGGCGCGCGCCGTTGAAGTTCTGGTACGACACGCAGCCCTCGCGCGATCCGCAATCGGCGTGGCCGTTGGTGGCCGCGCGGTACTCGACCCGGCCGGTCAGCGAATCGCCGTCGAGCGTCGCGGTGATCCGCGAGTTGTAGGTGTACATGCAGCTGCCACTGGTGAACGACACCGTGCCGGTCTGCGAGAGATCGATGTCGTCGCCGTCGACCTTGCCGGTCCAGATCGTGCTGCCGAGCAGCGCCGCGACCGCGAACTGCGGCGGGCCGCTGACCCGCAAGGTCACCGAGTCGTCCTGCTGCGTGATCGTGACCGTGGCTGTCGCCTCGGCGCCGACATCCCACGTCGGGATGCTGCACCCGTTGGCGCGGTTGATCAGCGGCACGACGTAGTTGCCTGCCACATCCGCGTTCCCACAGGCCATGCATCCGAGAGCAACGGCACAGGCGAGGCGCTTCATCGAGGCGAGGATATCCCGGGACGCCAAACGGGCGGCAACCGCCGGGTATGAGCTATGTTCGCAGCTTCTGTCATTTGTGATCCGCCTCGCGAGCTTTCGGGTCGGAGACCCGCGCACGCGGGGATGCCAAAAGATGCCCCGCCCCGAACGCCGTGCCTATCATCTCGCCGCCGTCGCGCTCGTGGCCCTGCTCCACGCGCCGGCGGCGACCGCCGCCGTGCACGACGTCCAGACGCACCACCTCGAGAACGGGCTCACGCTCCACATCGCGCCCGGCCACCCCGCGCCGGTCGCGGCGGTCCAGGCGTGGGTCGGGGTGGGCTCCGCAGACGAGGCGCCGGGCGAGGCCGGGATCGCGCACGCGGTCGAGCACATGCTGTTCAAGGGCTCGTCGGACTACGGGCTCGGCGAGCTGGTGCGCGCGATCGAGCGCGGCGGCGGCGACATCAACGCGTGGACCGCGTTCGATCACACCGTCTATCACGCGGTGCTCGGCACCGACCACGTCGACGCGGCGATCGACGCGCTCGGAGATACCCTGCTCGCGCCGCGCGTCGATCCCGAGGAGCTCGCCCGCGAGCGCGAGGTGATCCTCGAGGAGATCCGCCAGGGCTCGGACGACCCGTCGCGCAGCGTCGCGCAGAGCCTGTTCTCGACCGCGTTCGTCGCGCACCCGTACCGCCGCCCGGTGATCGGCACCGCCGACACGGTGCGCCGGCTCGGCGAGCGCGAGCTGGTCGAGTTCTTCCGCTCCTACTACGTCGCCGACAACTTGACCCTCGTGATCGCCGGCGACGTCGATCCCGCCCGGATCCGGCGCTCGGTCGAGCGGCGGTTCCGCGCGATGCCCTCGGGCCGCCCGGCGCGCCGCGTGGCCACCGAGCCGGCGCAGACCGCGCCACGCGCGAGCTGCCTGGTGCGCGATGTCAGCGAGGCGTACCTCGCGGTGGGCTTCCACGTGCCTTCGGCGCGCCACCCGGATCTCGCGGCGCTCGACGTCGCGGCGATCCTGCTCGGCCAGAGCGAATCGGCGAGGCTGCCCCGGCTGCTCCGCGATCGCGACCAGCTGGTCACCTCGGCGTACGCGAACGTGCACGCGCTGCGCGATCCGGGGCTGCTCGTGATCTCGGCGACCGCGCGGCCCGCGGATGCCGCGACCGGCGTCGGTGCGCTGGCCGAGCACGCCCGCGAGCTCGCGGACGAGCTGACCTCGGACGAGCTCGACAAGGCGCGGATCGCCGCGGAGTCGGCGTTCGTGCGCCAGCTCGAGACCGCGCAGGGCCGCGCGCGCTCGCTCGGCTGGAATGCCACGATGGCCGGCGATCCGCAGTTCGGTCACGTCTACCTCGACCGGATCCGCGCGGTGCGCCGCCACGACGTGGCGCGGGTGGTCCACCGCTACCTGACCCCGGACAACGCCACGGTCTCGGCGATCCTGCCGGCGCGCACACGCCAGCAGCCGGCCGCGTTCGCGCGCCGCGCCGAGACCAAGGTCCGCCGTGGGCTCGCCAAGAAGTCGGTCGCCGCGACCGCGCCCGCCGAGCAGCGGATCGCGCTCGCGAATGGCATGGTGCTGCTGGTGCGCCGCGATCCGTCGGTGCCGGTGGTCGCGATGCGCGCGGTGTGGCG